>NZ_CP050296.1:5608281-5910638 GCF_014189455.1 Mesorhizobium huakuii | reverse complement strand
GGACGAGGCTCGCGGCATGATTACCGGACAGGCCGCCGAGCTTGGCGATCGTCCGCCGGCCAATCTCGAGGAGAAGGCGATCTCCCTCGTCGGCCGTCCGCTCTACGAGGCTTTCATCAAGGGCTACACCGCCAAGCAATGGCAAACGGACCCGCGCGAACTGCCGGCGCAGATCATCGCGCGCCTGCCGGTCCGCTACACGTTCGAGGACGGCTACTTCAATGACCGCTTCCAGGGCCAGCCTGTGGATGGCTATACGGCGATCTTCGAAAAGATGCTCGCGCATGAGCTCATCGAAACACGGCTTGGTGTCGACTTCTTCGATATCAAACCCTTGCTGCCGCAAGGCCTGCCGGTCGTCTACACCGGTCCGATCGACCGCTATTTCGACCACTCAGAGGGCGAACTCGGCTGGCGGACCATCGACATCGATCTCGAGGTCATGAACACGCCGGATCATCAGGGCACGGCGATCATGAACTATGCCGACGAAGCCGTGCCCTACACCCGCGTCGTCGAATTCCGGCATTTCAATCCGGAACGCCAGCACAAGAGCGACAAGACCCTTATCGGCCGCGAGTATTCGCGTTTTGCCGGCCGCACCGACGAGCCCTACTATCCGATCGACACGCGCCGGGATCAGGCGGTGTACCGTCGCTATCTCGAACGGGCGGCCGCCGAGAAAAACCTGCATCTCGGCGGACGGCTGGGCACCTACCGGTATCTCGACATGCATCAGGCGATCGGCGCCGCCCTGAAGGCCTTCGAAACCGTGCTCGAGCCCTATTTCACCGGCCGACTCGATTCGGTTTCACGGTCGCTATGACACGTCGGGGCTCTTAGAGCGTTTCACCGTTTCATGGAAACGGCGAACCGCTCTAACTCTTTGTTTTGACGCAATTCCCAAGGGAAAGCGCTATGCGCTTTCCCGGGAAAACCGCTCACACTTTTCCTGGAATTGCTCTAGGCCGACGCCGCCGATCTGCCGTCAGTCACAATCTGTCGGCGGAACCATTCGAAGGTACGCCGGATCCCTTCCTGGTAGCTGGTCTTTGCCTCCCATCCGGGAAGAACCTGTCTTACCAGGGTCAAGTCCGGACACCGGTTCGTCGGATCCTGCGGGACAGGCGCATGGTGTTCGATGCGGCTGCCCGGAACGAGCGAGCTGACGAATTTCGCGGTCTCGAGAACCGAGACCTCGCGATTATTGCCGATGTTCAAGGGCCCTCGGTGCGAGATGCTGTCACGCCAAAAGAAACGCTCCAAGCCATCGACGATATCGTCGACGTAGCCCCAGCTACGCGATTGCGAGCCGTCGCCATAGACGGTCAGGATCCCCGTGGTCAGGGCCTGGCTGACAAAATTCGAAACGGCGCGGCCGTCATCGATGCGCGTTCGCGGCCCATAGGTGTTGAACAACCTGACGACCCGGACATCGAGTCCGCTGACGCGTTGCTGCTCAAACAGCAGCGCCTCGGTGCAGCGCTTGCTCTCGTCATAGGAAGCCCTTGGCCCGGTGCAGTCCACCGAGCCCCGGTAGCTCTCCGGTTGCGGCGACACCAGGGGATCGCCATAGACTTCCGAGGTCGAGGCGAAGCAGAAGCGGCCGCCGGGCCTGAGCAGCGACAGAAGATTGAGTGCGCCGCCTATGTTGGCCCTGATCGTGCGCACCGGCTCGCGCATGTACCATACGGGCGACGCCGGTGACGCCAGATGTATGATCTCATCGAAATGCCGGCTGGCCGTGAAGCTTTCGGCATCGGCAATCTTCAGGCTGAACCGCGGATCCGCGACATGGGCAATGTTGTCGCGCAACCCGGTCCACAGATTGTCGACGACGACAAGCGTTTCCAGATCATCGCGCCGCAGCAGGCGATCGACAAGATGGGAACCAATGAAGCCACAGCCACCAGAAACCAACACACTGCGCGGCATGCGCGCCCCCTTCCTGAAACTTGGCCGGTCAACGCGCCGCAGGCTTGTTTTCCAGAGACGATGGGAACAATGTCCTATCCAGATCGGAAGTCTTCTACCAGTGCTTTCATCGATGCCGCAATTGCAACGATCAAACTTATCTTACGCCAGCCGATGACCAGTCCCCCGGGGATGAAACCATGACCGGGATATGCGCGTATGGGTGAGCGGATTTGGCGACCTAAAGTGCCCTTTGCGGGCAAGGCATTCCCGTGGCATCGCCACAGCGTGACGCCGTAGGCAACGGTCTGTTACTCATTTCTTCCGACTGGCGCACAATCTCGGCGAAGACCAGCGCGAAGCTACCCAGCATGACAAAGACGATAATCAGGCGTGCTACCGGCAATATGTCGGCCTCGTTTGGTTGGTGCGTGCCCCGAACAAAAGGATCGTTCCGGGAATCAAGCGCACAAATCAAAAGTGCCACAGCGTCGTCTTGCCGTCCCGAAGGATACGGCGGTGCTGCGGGCGCCCCCACGCCATCCATGCCGGCTAACATGATCGATCCGCCTTTACGAGACTTTAAGCCCCGCCTTAACCATCACATTCGCGCGTGCCCCTGTCATGAAGCGCGACCTGCCGGTCGGGACGGTGCTGTCGCGGCATGGCTTTGCCCGGTGGCGCAACGGCTCTCTTTGCAGACCTGCCCGCACCATGCTACCCCGGCGCTGGCGCGGCCAGACCCGCCGCAATCGGTCGCGATCGGGGAGCCATGAGCACAGCCGCCAACAGCATCGCCTTTGTCTCGTCCGACACAGCAGACGCCAAGGCGGCGCTGGAAAGCCTGTCGGCGCGCTATGGCCAGTGTTCGATCGCGGATGCCGCCGTTGTGGTGGCCCTTGGCGGCGACGGCTTCCTGCTGCAGACCTTGCGCGATACGATGGGAACGGGAAAGAAGGTCTACGGCATGAACCGTGGCACCATCGGGTTCCTGATGAATGAGTACCGTTCCGGGGGCTTGCCGAGCGGATCGCGGCCGCGGTCGCCGAAACCATCCGCCCGCTGGAAATGCTGGCCGTCACCTCGGAAGGCGAAACCGTTTCGGCGCTGGCGATCAACGAAGTTGCGCTTTGGCGCCAATCCTATCAGACGGCCAAGATCCGCATCAGCGTCGACGACCAGATACGGCTCGAGGAACTCAGCTGCGATGGTGTCATGATCGCAACGCCGGCCGGATCCACCGCCTACAATCTTTCCGCGCACGGCCCGATCCTGCCGCTCGACGCGCCGCTGCTGGCACTGACGCCGGTCAGCCCGTTTCGCCCGCGCCGCTGGCGTGGCGCGTTGCTCTCCAACAAGGCAACGGTGCGCTTCGACATTCTGGAGCCGGAAAAGCGGCCGGTGAACGCCGCCGCCGATCACACCGAGGTCAAGGCGGTGACTTCGGTGACGGTGCGGGAATCGCCGACTGCGACGGCGACGTTGCTGTTCGATCCCAATCATTCCTGGAACGAGCGCATCCTGGCCGAACAGTTCCGCTACTGAGCCGGCACACGGACAAGCGGCCGGATTAAGCATCGCGATTAAGGTTACAACTTCACAATCGTGCCAATCCCGCCCGTTTCTGTTGACAAATCGCGGGCTTGCGCCTAATCGCAATACCAATCTTGCAGGCGCGTGGCGCTTGCCGCGACAGACGCCGTTGCGCTTCCCCGAACCAGCCAAAGACAACAACACTTGTCCTCAGACACCACGACCGCTCAAGAAGCGTTGACCTTCGCAGACCTCGGCCTGTCGCCGAAGGTCCTTTCCGCAGTCACCGATGCCGGCTACACCCAGCCGACGCCGATCCAGGCTGGTGCCATCCCGCACGCCCTGCTCGGCAAGGATATTTTGGGCATCGCCCAGACCGGCACCGGCAAAACGGCTTCCTTTGTGCTGCCAATGCTGACCCGCCTCGAAAAGGGCCGTGCTCGCGCCCGCATGCCGCGCACACTGATCCTGGAGCCGACGCGCGAACTCGCCGCACAGGTCGAAGAGAATTTCATCAGATACGGCAAGAACCACAAGCTCAACATCGCGCTTTTGATCGGCGGCGTGTCATTCGACGAGCAGGACAAGAAGCTGGAGCGCGGCGCCGACGTGCTGATCGCGACGCCCGGTCGTCTGCTTGATCATCGCGAACGCGGGAAGTTGCTGCTCAACGGCGTCGAGATCCTGGTCATCGACGAGGCCGACCGGATGCTCGACATGGGCTTCATTCCCGATATCGAGCGCATCTGCGAGATGATCCCGTTCACCCGGCAGACGCTGTTCTTCTCGGCGACCATGCCGCCGGAAATCACCAAGCTGACGGAAAAATTCTTGCACGCGCCTGTGCGTGTCGAAGTTTCGAAGGCCGCGTCGGCCGCCACCAACATCATCCAGCGGCTGGTCAAATCCGGCTCGAAGCCCTGGGACAAGCGCGAGACGCTGCGCAACCTGATGAAGGCCGAAGACGCGGAGTTGAAGAACGCGATCATCTTCTGCAATCGCAAGGTCGAAGTGTCGGAACTGTTCCGCTCGCTGCTGAAATATGATTTCGATGCCGGCGCCCTGCATGGCGACATGGACCAGCGCGCCCGCATGCAGATGCTGGCCAATTTCCGTGACGGCAAGCTGCGCTACCTCGTGGCTTCGGACGTCGCTGCGCGCGGCCTCGACATCCCCGATGTCAGCCACGTCTTCAACTATGACGTACCGATCCATGCCGAGGACTATGTCCACCGCATCGGCCGCACCGGTCGCGCCGGGCGCTCCGGCAAGTCGTTCACCATCGCGACCAAGTCGGACACCAAATACATCGACGCCATCGAACGGCTGATCGGCAACAAGATCGAGTGGCATGACGGCGACCTGTCGACGGTTGTGGCCAGCGAAGGCGGTGAAGACGACGCGCCGCGCCGGGGCAAAGGCGCGCCGCGTCGCGCCGGCCGCAAGGACGATGATCGCAAGGACAGGGGCGAGCGCAAAAAGGGCGGCGAACGTCGCGCCAGACACGCAGAGGAAGATGCTTCTCCCGTCGTCGCACAGCAAGAACAACCCGATGTGGCTGAAACGGCCGTCGCCGATATCGGCGAGCGGCGCGCGCGCAAGGAAGCGATCCGTTCGGAAAACACCGAACGCAAATCCTCCGATCGCAACGAACAGCGCTCACCGGAACGGGGCGACACCAGGCCGCAGCGCGACAGCAACCGCCCTGCCCGTCATCGCCACCAGGAAGACAACGATACCACCGTGGGCTTCGGCGACGACATGCCGGCCTTCATGCGCATCGTCGCCAAGGTCTGATTCCTACAATCTTTGAGAGCGGCAAGCCAACCGGCTTGCCCCCTCCGGCGAACTCCATGCATCGCCTTCGAACGGATTCAGGCGACGCGCCTTAGTCCTGTTTCATGCATGCCGTGCTCTCGAAACCAGAGCCACTCCTGGACGACTTGCGTTGGCTTGGCCCGGAATTACATCGGCCCAGGCATCATCTTGGTCGGCTTCTCCAACATCGGAAACTCGGCCTTGGTGCATTTCACGTTCGGGTTCGTCGGACTGAACATGCCGTTCGGATTGTCCCTGAACAGCCAGGCGTGAAGGTCGTAGTGGACGAACTCCCTCGGGATGAGCGGATAGTGTCCCTCCATCGGCCCCATGAAGGTTTGGCCAAACAGCTTCGGCGGCGCTTTGACATCCGGCGTCAGCGGCACCAGCCATTCCACACCGACCAGCTTCAAGCCTTTCTTGGTCGGCTCGTAGATCAGGACGTTGGGCTTCATCGGATCGAGCTTCTGGCCGACGCTGGGGACGTTGACGAAATGGATGCCCATGGCGCCTTTTGGATAAAACATCGCGCCGGATATCTTTTCGCCATTGTAGTAGACGCAACCGACGGTCGACAGATAGAGGTCGCGGACGGCAGCCGTGTAGTCTTCATACTTGGCCAACGACTTCTTCAAGGCTTCGATATCGGCCTTGTTGGTGTCCTCGGCCCGAGCCGTGGCGAGCCCCAACCATACGCCTGCAATACTGGTCAAAGCGAGGACGCCGCAGCGTCCAAGGCTGGCTGTTCTTGTCATGCATTCCTCCCAGATATTCATCTGGCCGTGCAGACCGAGGCGGGAAAATGCTTATCGCGCGGCCAGTTGTTGTACCGCCTCATCCCCTCTGGAACGGCGATGACGCTATTCCTTTCCACGGCGGCGGGGAAGCTGTTATTTAGAACTAACTAATACTCATGCGCGGCAATCTGGAGAGCGCCGATGCCCGCGCAAGCAGAAACGGCCCCGCAAGGGGGCCGTTCGCGTTCGATTGCCGGTCAGATCAGGTGAGCGGCGACAGCTGGATCTCGACGCGACGGTTCTGCTCGCGGCCGGCGGCCGTCGCGTTGGAGGCGATGGGCCGCGTCTTGCCGAAGCCGGTGACGGCGAAGCGGCGCTGATCGACGCCCTGACCGGACAGATAGTTGGCTACCGCCAGCGCACGGCGCTGCGACAGATCGAAATTGTGCTGGTCGCCGCCGGTCGAATCGGTGTGACCGAACACGTCGACGGTCGTCTGCTTGAATTTCTTCAGCACCAGCGCAACCGAGTTCAGCACCGGATAGAAGCCGGGCTTCACCGCATCCTGATCGACATTGAAGGTGATATCCGACGGCATGTTGAGGATGATCTGGTCGCCACTGCGGGTGACGCTGACACCAGTGCCCTCGAGCTGTCGGCGCAGTTCCGCTTCGTTCTGATCCATGGTGGCGCCAATGGCGCCGCCGGCCAGTGCACCGATGCCAGCGCCGATCAGCGCGTTGCGGCGGTCATTGCCGCCGGCAAGCAGACCAAGACTCGCACCTGCCAGGGCACCAAGGCCGGCACCTGCTGCCGTGTTGGAAATCTTCTGGTCGCCGGTATACGGATCGGTGGTGGTGCAGGCGCTCACGAGCAAAGCCGTCGCCACGACGACGAGCACGGTTTTCTTCATAGATGGTCCCTCTCCAAGTCGCGCCTTTTCGACGGCGCCAAATCAGCCCTTCCCGCGACTTGTACCATGAATTGCGGCGAAAAGCGGAACGGGAAAAGCGCCGGGGACGGCTTTTCCCGGGGCCAATTGCGTGACGACCGCCTTGCCCGGCTACCAGAGATTCTTGCCGTCTATGACCACCACTTCCACCTTGTCGAGATCGAAATCATCGAACAGCCGGGAATTGACGCTGATCTTCGGATTGTCAAAATCCGGCTCGCCGGTCGACCAATCCGGTGTTTCGGTGAAAGTGCCGCAGCCGCAGGTCGCGCAAAACCCGTGCTTCACGGTTTTCGACCCCCACTGATAGACAGAAACGTTTTCCGGCGGACTGGTCAGCTTGAACTGCGACGGGACGTAGTAAGCCCAAAGCGAGCCGCGTTTCGAGCAGAACGAACAGGTGCATTGCGTCACCGTCTGCGGTGCCTCAGAAACCTCGAATGTCGTCGCCTTGCAGTGGCAGCTTGCCTTGATGGTCATCAACATCACCTCTCCATTGTCCGCCGTCCATGCGGCAGGGCACCATAAAGAAGCGATCCTGACAACTGCCTGTCAGCAGGCTTACGCCTGAACAGCCGACAGCAGACTCAGTAAGACGATGGCGGCACGAACAGGCAGATGGTCTTGCCGGCATCGAGGCCAGCCTCGTGCGCACACCAATGGAATTCGCCATCGGGCGAATCCTTGATGCGTCTGTCGCTGTAGGCCAACACCTCCCCGGTGTCCTTGATGACATAACCTTCCGGGCGCTCGCTGATCGAGGTTTGCGACACCTCGTGGCAATCGTAGTTCGCGCAGCAGGCGAACGGATAGCTCCAGCCTTGCGGCTTGGCCGCGGTCGGCTTGGCGTCATGCGCCAGGGCAGGCGATATCAGGACGGCGATCGCAGAGGCCGCGAACAGAGGAAGGAGAAGCTGGCCAACCGATGGAGCGGCGATGGCCGATCTGGAATTGGCGGCAAACATGGGAACGTTCCTTTCAAACGAGGTTCAAGCGTTGCGCCTGCCCGTTCCCGGAACGTGTCTTCCCAGCGGCCAATCGTCAGCAAATATGCCGCGACCGGCCATAAATGCTTTTGTCTCCTCCTGCCGCAAATGGTGAGCCGAAATCTGAGTCGGCGCAAGAAATTGCTGCGTGACCGGCCCGCACCCGTCGCCGGGCCGCTTGGGGCAGCAACAAGGTGCTCCCCACAACTACGGCAGGTTGTCGTCGGTGATGGTGAACCCGCCCGCGTCTTCTTACGAAGATGCGAGCGGTGGCAATCCAGGTTTAGTGGCGGACGGAGCTAGTCCAGATCCGCCACGGCCTCACCAGCACCACCCTCGATGCGTTGCGACAGCGAGGCTTCCATGAAATCGTCGAGGTCGCCATCGAGCACGCTCGACGGGCTGGTGCTTTCGACGCCGGTGCGCAAATCCTTGACCAGCTGATAGGGCTGCAACACATAGGAGCGGATCTGGTGACCCCAGCCGATGTCGCTCTTCGACGCCTCGGTGGCATTGGCGACGGCTTCGCGCTTCTTCAGCTCTTCCTCGTAGAGGCGCGAGCGCAGCATTTCCCAAGCCTTGGCCTTGTTCTTGTGCTGCGAACGCTCAGCCTGGCAGGCAACCGCGATGCCCGTGGCGATATGGGTGATGCGCACAGCCGAATCGGTGGTGTTGACATGCTGGCCGCCCGAACCGGACGAGCGATAGGTGTCGATGCGCACATCCGATTCCGAAACATCGATCTCGATCCTGTCATCGACGACTGGGTAGACCCAGATGCTGGAGAAGGACGTGTGGCGACGCGCATTGCTGTCATAGGGCGAAATGCGCACCAGGCGGTGGACGCCCGATTCCGTCTTCAGCCAGCCATAGGCGTTGTGCCCCTTGATCAAGAGGGTAGCGGATTTGATGCCGGCTTCTTCGCCGTCATGCACTTCGAGCACCTCGACCTTGAAGCGGCGGCGTTCGGCCCAGCGCGTGTACATGCGCAACAGCATCGAGGCCCAGTCCTGGCTCTCGGTGCCGCCGGCGCCGGCGTGAACTTCAAGATAGGTGTCGTTGGCGTCGGCTTCACCCGACAGCAGCGTTTCGACCTGGCGGGCCTTCGCCTCGCCCTGCATCGAGCGGATCGACGCTTCGGCCTCTGCGATGACCCCTTCGTCGCCTTCTTCCTCGCCGAGCTCGATCAGGCCGATATTGTCTTCCAGCGCCTGGGTAATGCCCTTGACCGCCGCAATGCCTTCTTCGAGGCCCTGGCGTTCGCGCATCAGCTTCTGTGCTTCCAACGGTTCGTTCCAGAGGCTGGCGTCCTCGGCCCGCACATTCAGGTATTCAAGCCGCTTTATGGCCTGATCCCAGTCAAAGATGCCTCCTCAGCAGGGTTATCGCCTGCCTGATCTCGTCGACAATATTCTGCGTTTCCGCGCGCATGGCCTGGTATTTTGTCCTGTTGCTGAAGTGACACTTCGGTCGGCGCGATACATAGGGACGGCGCCGCCATGTGTAAAGCGAAATGGGCCGGCCCCAGGCCAGCCCAGCGGTCGGCATTTGGGACCCGTCAGTAGAGGCCGCCGCCGCCGTCCTGGATGGCCTGGTTGGCCTGCGGCGACAATGCGCCACCCGAGGCGTTGGAGCCGTCGGCGCCCATGCCGATCACCCAATAGCTGTCGGCGGGACCGGTGCCCGGCTTGAAGGCCTCGATGATGGTGCCCGGATCGCCCGACGCGGCACGCATGCCGGTCTTGCGATTGATGGCGATCAGGTTCATGCCGTCGGGAACCTTGAAGTCGACATTGGGCGTGCCGTCCAGCGCCACGCGCATGAAATCCTTGAAGATCGGGGCGGCCAGACCGCCGCCGGTGGCGCCATGGCCAAGGCCGCGCGGCGTGTCGTAGCCCATATAGAGGCCGACCACGAGGTTCGGCGTGTAGCCGATGAACCAGGCGTCCTTTTCGTCGTTGGTGGTGCCGGTCTTGCCGGCGATGTGGCGGCCGAGTTCACCGATGGTGGCGCCGGTGCCGCGTTGCACCACGCCTTCCATCATGGAAGTGATCTGGTAGGCGGTCATCGGATCGAGCACCTGCTCGGAATTGTCGACCAGTTCCGGCTCCGGCTGGTTCTTCCATTCGGGTGCGTTGCAACCTTCGCAGCCACGCTCGTCCTGTTTGAACACGGTCTTGCCGTAGCGGTCCTGGATGCGGTCGATCAGCGACGGTTTGATCGACTTGCCGCCATTGGCCATGATCGAATAGGCCGAAACCATGCGCATGACGGTCGTCTCGCCGGAGCCTAGCGCCATCGGCAGATACGGTGCCAGATGATCGTAGACGCCGAAGCGCTCGGCATATTCGACGACCAGCTTCATGCCCATGTCGTTGGCAAGCCGCACCGTCATCAGGTTGCGCGACTTCTCGATGCCGGAGCGCAGGGTTGCCGGCCCGGCGACCGTTCCGTCATAGTTCTTCGGCGTCCAAGTCGTGTTGCCGCTCTGGATGGTGATCGGTCCGTCCATGATCACCGAGGCCGGCGTATAGCCGTTGTCGAGCGCGGCCGAATAGACGATCGGCTTGAACGAGGAGCCCGGCTGGCGCATCGCCTGGGTGGCGCGGTTGAATTCCGACTGCGAATAGGAGAAGCCGCCGACCATGGCCAACACACGGCCGGTGTGCGGATCCATGGCAATCAGGCCGCCTTCCACCTCGGGAACCTGACGCAAGCTGTAAGTGTTGTCGGAACCTTCGTTCTTCTGCACGAAGATGACGTCGCCCGGCTTCAGCACGTCGGCCGGCGACTTGGCCTTGACCGTCTTGCCGTCGACCACATGGCGCATGGCAAAGCCCATGTCGTCCTTGCTGACGGTGCCTTCGACACGCTCCTTGACGATGTCGCCCGACGCTTGGCGTGCGGGCTGCAGGCCGATCGAGAGGCCTGATGCCGAGGAGTCGAGCACGACGGCGAGCGACCATTCGGGAACGTCTTCCAGTCCCTTGACGGCGCCCAGTGGAGGTCCCCAGTCGCCGGACACGTCAATCGACGTCACCGGGCCGCGATAGCCGCGCAGCGTGTCGTATTTCATCAAACCGTTCTGCATCGCCTTGCGGGCAATGAGCTGAACCTTCGGGTCAAGGGTCGTGCGAATGGAAAGGCCGCCCTCATAGAGCGCGTTCTCGCCATAGCGGGCGATGATCTGCCGACGAACCTCTTCTGTGAAATATTCGCCCGCGAACAAATAGGAGCCGGTGCGGCGCGGGGCGACACCAAGCGGCTCGGCCTTCGCCTTCGCACCCTCTTCGGGGGTCACGTAACCGTTCTCGACCATCTGGCCGATGACCCAGTTTCGCCGCTCAATCGCACGATCGGCATGCTTGAAGGGATTGTAGTTGGCCGGACCTTTGGGGAGTGATGCCAGATAAGCGGCCTCGGCCACGGTCAGTTCGTTCACCGATTTATCGAAATAGGTCAGTGCGGCGCCAGCGACACCATAGGCGTTGAAGCCAAAGAAAATCTCATTGAGATAGAGCTCAAGGATACGATCCTTGGAATAGGCCTGTTCGATGCGGAACGAAAGGATGGCCTCCTTGACCTTGCGTTCCAGGGAGCGCTCGTTGGTGAGAAGGAAGTTCTTGGCAACCTGCTGGGTGATCGTCGAACCACCCTGCATCGGTCCACCCGAAACGTAAGTGAGCACCGCTCTACCCAACCCCGTTATGTCAACACCGGGATGGCTGTAGAAGTTCTTGTCCTCCGCGGACAGGAACGCCGCCTTGACGCGATCCGGGATCGCCTGAATCGGCAAATACAGGCGCCGTTCGCGCGCATACTCCGCCATCAGAGAGCCATCCGAGGCATGGATGCGGGTGGTCACCGGCGGTTCGTACTTGGCCAGCACTTCGTAATCAGGCAGATCCTTTGCTACATGGCCGATGTAAAGCGCAACGCCCGCCGCGGCCAGAAGGGCCAGCGTCGTGCCGATGCCGAAGAAATAGCCAATGAGACGAATCATACCCGCTCCAGTCCTTGGTTCGGGAATTTCCTAAACGAAGCCGCCTTCCACGCAAGCTTTCGAGCCGGTCCCAATCCGTAATCGAAAACCCATGTCGCCACCATGTGGACAAAATACGGCAAGGCCTGATTTCGTGACCGCGCGCCGGAAATAAAAGGCACCGGGTGTTGTCATCCAGCAACGCTGCCTCAGGTTGCAGGCGCCGCCAGGCATGTCAACCTCCGGTCACCGTTCCGGCCCGGGCGGAGGCAAACAGCGCAACGGCGTTGGTGATGCTTTGCGCGGCCTTGTTGCGCCATTCGGCGTCGAGCAGCTGTGCCTCGTCCTTGGCATTCGAGAGATAGCCGAGTTCGACCAGAACGGATGGCACGTCCGGTGCCTTCAGCACCTTGAAGCCCGCGGAACGCTGCGGATTGTTGATGAGGCCGACGCTGGTCGACAGCTGGCCGACCAAGGTGTGGGCGAAACTCATCGAAAATGTGTGCGTCTCGCGGCGGATAAGGTCGATCAGGATGTCGGTCACTTCCTTGTTATCGTCCTTGATGACCATGCCGGCGAACTGGTCGGAGAGATTTTCGCGGTCGGCAAGCGCTTGCGCCTCGGGATCCGACGCCTTGTCGGAGACGGTGTAGACGGTGGCGCCGCGGATGCCCTTGACGCTGATTGTATCGGCATGGATCGAAATCAGCAGATCGGCCTCATGCTGGCGGGCAATGCGCACGCGGTCGTCCAGACGCAGATATTCGTCGGTGTCGCGGGTCATGAAGACATCATATTTGCCGACGGCCGCGAGCTTGTCGCGCAGCTCCGTGGCGAAGGCCAGCGTGATATTCTTCTCGATCGTGCCGTTCAGACCCTCGGCGCCGCCGTCGACGCCGCCATGGCCGGGGTCGATAACGACCGTGAAGCGGTGACCCGGATTGGAGACCGGCCCGGTGCCGACCCGCCCGCCCTTGTCGGTCGAAACCGTCGAGCCGGTGGTCAGCGCCTGGTTGGCAAGGGCGGCGTCGAATTCCCGCTCCGAGGCCGCCGACATGTCGATGGCGATGCGGTAGCCGGTTCCGTCCTCATTCTTGAGCACATCCAGCTTGTCGACGGCGAACGGCCCCTTGCCGGTGAGGATCAGCCGCGAAACGCCTTCGCCGAGCGCGCCCAGGCGCACGCCCTTGACCAGGCCGCGCGGCTTCAAATCCTTGGCGTCGATGGCCAGCTTGGTATTCGCCAGGTCGATGACCAGACGATTGGGGCCGCGCAACAGGAACCATTTGATGTCAGGTTCCCGATCGAAATCCATGACGATGCGCATCTTGGTGGCATCGCCCGCCATCTTGTAGCCTTTTGCCACCAGCGGCGCGTCGGCGGCATTGGCAACCGAGGAAAAGGTCTGTGAAATCACCACCAGCAGCAGAAGGCATAGGGCGCCCAGAATCCGGCCGCCGACACGACATCCCTTGCCTGTGAAGCCTGCCAGTCCCATCTCTCTTCCAGTCGCTCCCGGTTTGGCGCCAGGCGCCCGCTCGTTTCGTCGAAGTGCCGGTTAGGCGCGAACTCGATTAACGATTGGTATCCAGAGAAGGTTAACCAAGCCTTTTCACACAAGGATCAGAACCCAAGCTTACGTTACGGAACTGCTTTTTGCCGGCATCGGAAATCGGGGTTGCCTTCCAACCCGCCAAATCATAAAAGCGATAGTGGATCACTGCAATCCTGGAACCGCCCTCCTCCGCAGCTTCCTGCTACAGGGTCAGATGAAAGGCGGCTCCTTTCGCTTCACGCGAAAAGGCTTCAGGTGATTGCGACGAATTTCGCAGGTGTGCTCCCGTGGCGGGGGAATCACCTGCGTGAGGAAAACGGCCGGGTCTGTTCCCGTGCCGGCTCTGTATGAGCAAACAAGCTGGTCCGGTTTCCGGGCTTTGGTTCAAAAGGTTCTGCTGGTGACGATGGCTTCAAGCGCAATCATGGAAAGGTCCGCATCAAACCGCGCCAGTATGGCTGCGGGCGGCACCGCCATGACGCGCAGGCACCGTCCGGCGGACATTCAATTATCCGGCACCCACTCTCCAGACACACAGCAGCGGGCTTTACCCCGCCAGCTGTGGCTGACGGCTGCCGGGGGAAACGAAATAATGCCCAACAAGATGCTGATAGACGCCTCCCACCCGGAGGAAACACGAGTTGTCGTCGTACGCGGTAACCGTATCGAAGAATTCGACTTTGAATCCCAGGACAAGAAGCAGCTCAAAGGAAATATCTACCTCGCCCGCGTAACGCGCGTCGAACCCTCCCTTCAGGCAGCCTTTGTCGAATATGGCGGCAACCGTCACGGTTTTCTCGCCTTCAGTGAAATACACCCCGACTACTACCAGATCCCGGTCGCCGACCGTCAGGCACTGCTGCGCGCCGAAGCGCAGGAGGCCGAAGACGAGGAGGACGAGGACGGTGACGGCGATGACCGCCAGAGCCGCGATCGCGGACGGCGCGGGCGCCGGCGTGGCGGCAAGAGCCGCGACCGCGGCGAGCACAAGCGCGATGCGGGCGAGGCAGGCGAAGGCTCCGGCGAGCCAAGCGAAGGCAACGACAATGGCGACATCGTTGTCGAGGAGATCTCCCACACCTCCGAGATCATCGAACACGCAGCCGATACATCCGAACATTCAGACACCTCGGGGCATGCTGATGCGTCCGGCCATGATGAAGGTTCCGCCGAACAGGACGAAACCGAAACCCGCGAGGGCGGCCCGACATCGATCGCCGCCTCTGTCGAAGGCGATGTGATTTCCGAGCCCGTCCCGCAGGCGGAACAGGGCAGCGAAGCCACCTCCAGCGACAATGATCGCGGCATGCTGGAGGAAGTACAGTCTTCGCATCCCGATGATCACGAGGTCGAGATCGGTCGGCGCCGAGGACGCGCTCGAGGAAGTGCGCAATCGCCGCAAGCCGGTGCGCCGCCAGTACAAGATCCAGGAAGTGATCAAGCGCCGGCAGATCCTTTTGGTGCAGGTCGTCAAGGAAGAGCGCGGCAACAAGGGCGCCGCACTCACCACCTATCTGTCGCTTGCCGGCCGTTATTCGGTGCTGATGCCGAACACGGCGCGCGGCGGCGGCATTTCGCGCAAGATCACCAGCGCGGTCGACCGCAAGCGCCTCAAGGAGGTGGTCGCCGATCTCGAAGTGCCGCAAGGCATGGGCGTCATCTTGCGCACCGCCGGCGAGAGCCGCACCAAGGCCGAGATCAAGCGCGACTACGAATATCTGATGCGGCTTTGGGAAAATGTCCGCAATCTCACGCTCCAGTCCACCGCCCCTGCCCTCGTCTATGAGGAAGGCAGCCTGATCAAGCGTTCGGTGCGCGACCTCTACAACAAGGATATCGACGAGATTCTCGTCTCCGGCGAGGAGGGCTATCGCGAAGCCAAGGACTTCATGCGCATGCTGATGCCGAGCCACGCCAAGGTGGTTCAGCCGTTCCGCGACACGACGCCGATCTTCGTGCGCAACGGCATCGAGGCGCAGCTCGACCGCATGCTGCAGCCGCAAGTGACGCTGAAGAGCGGCGGCTACATCATCATCAACCAGACCGAGGCGCTGGTTGCCATCGACGTCAATTCGGGTCGCTCCACCAAGGAGCATTCGATTGAGGACACGGCACTCCACACCAATCTGGAAGCGGCCGAGGAAGTCGCGCGTCAGCTCAGGCTGCGCGATCTGGCCGGCCTGATCGTCATCGACTTCATCGACATGGAGGAGAACCGCAACAACCGCTCCGTCGAGAAGCGGCTGAAGGATCACCTCAAGAACGACCGCGCCCGTATCCAGGTCGGCCGCATCTCGCATTTCGGCCTGATGGAGATGTCACGCCAGCGCATCCGCGCCAGTGTGCTGGAATCGACCATGAAGCCGTGCCCGCATTGCGGCGGCACCGGCCATGTCAGGTCCGATTCGTCGGTTGCGCTGATGGTGGTGCGGGCGATCGAGGAATTCCTGCTCAAGGACTCGCGCAGCCACATCACGGTGCGCACGCCGGCCGCGACCGCGCTCTACGTGCTCAACCACAAGCGCGGCACACTGGTGGAACTGGAAAGCCGCTTCGGCCTGACCATCACCATCGAGGCCGACGACACGGTTGGTGCCCAGCACTATGCGATCTTCCGCGGCGCCCTGGCCGAAAAACCCGAGGGCTTTGTCGAGGCGCGCAGTCTGCCGGCCTATGTCGAGCCGGAGGAGCCCGAGGACGAGATTGTCGTCGTCGAGGAGGATGATGAGGTCGTGGTTCAAGCCGAGCAGCCACGCCAGCAGCCGCAGCAGAACCAGCAGCCGCGGCCTGCCGGCGGCGAGGATGGCGAAGGCCGCGACCGCAAGCGTCGCAAGCGTCGCAGACGGCGCGGCGGCAGGGATCGCGACCGCGAGCATGGCGCCCCGACGGACGGCTCATCCGTCTCTGCTCCGGCCGGCGATTTCGCCGGATCGGCAAATGCGGCGGACAATGACGACACCGAAACGGACGATGCCGCTCCGATCGCTGCCGGCGCCTCTGACGAGGCGGCGCAGGCTGCGGATGACAACCAGGGCAAGAAGCGCCGGCGCGGCAAGCGCGGCGGTAAGCGCAACCGTCGCGAAGACGGCGAAGGCGAGACCGAGGCAAGCGCCGGCGAAACGACCGAGGCTTCGGAGGCCGATGCTTCCGAAAGCGAGCCTGTGTCGATCGAGCCAGTCGCTGCCGTTGATGAGCCGGTGGCTGCGGTGAGCGAAGAGGTGCCGAGCACCGAGAAGCCCAAGAAGCCGCGTCGCGCAGCCAAGCCGAAGAAGGCAGCCGCCGAGGCCGTCACCGAAACGACCGTTGTCGAAGCGGCCGCGGAAACGCCGGTCGAGGCTCCGGTGGCGGTTGCCGAGGAAACAGTGGTCGCGGCTGTCGTGGAAGAGCCTGCAAAGGCCCGGCCGTCACGGCGCAAGCCGGCTGCCATCGATGCACCGGTGGTGCCGGTGGTTTCTTCGACCGTCGCCGATGAACCGGAGGCCAAGACTGAAGAAAAGCCGAGGCGTGCCGGCTGGTGGCAGCGGAAGGGCTTTTTCTAAGCCTTTCAACTGGTTGAAGTGATTTTTTGATAAGAAAATCCCGCGCCGATCGAAAGACGGCGCGGGATTTTTCATTTCTCCAACGTACACGAGAGGCTAAGGCGCGAAGATCGACCAGTTCATCATCCTGGCCAGCTTCTCCAGCGCGATCGAACCCAGCTTGGAATTGCCGTTGGCGTTGAGGCCGGGCGACCAGACGGCAAGCGAGGCGACGCCCGGCACGATGCCCAATATGCCGCCGCCGACGCCGCTTTTTCCCGGAATGCCGACGCGGAAGGCGAAGTCGCCGGAGCCGTCATAGTGGCCGCAGGTCAGCATCATGGCGCCGATGCGCCGCGCCCGCTCCGCCGACACCACCTGATATCCGGTGGCCGGGTTCTTGCCGCCATTGGCGAGGAAACGGCCGGCCATCGCCAGTTGTCGGCAACTCATGGCGATGGCGCAATGATGGAAATAGACGCCCAGCGCCAGTTCCGGCGCATGGTGAAGATTGCCAAAGGATTTCATGTAGTTGGCCAGCGCGAAGTTGCGATAGCCGGTGGCGCGTTCGGAGGCCGCGACCTCACGGTCGATGATGATGGTCTCGTCGTCGGCAAGGAACTGGATGAAGCGCAGGATCTCGCCGATCGCCTCGCGCGGCTGGTGGCCGGCAAGCAGGATATCGGAAATGACGATGGCGCCGGCATTGATGAACGGATTACGCGGAATGCCGTTCTCGTGCTCGAGCTGGACGATCGAGTTGAAAGGATTGCCCGACGGCTCGCGCCCGACCCGTTTCCACAGCGCGTCGCCGACATTGCCGAGCGCCAGCGTCAAGGTGAACACCTTGGAGACGCTCTGGATCGAGAACGGCTGGTCGGCATCGCCCGCCATCAGCACACGGCCGTCATTGGTTACGGCGGCAATGCCGAATTTTTTCGGATCGACCTTGCCCAATTGGGGAATGTAGGTCGCGACATCGCCGCGATCGGTGCGTTCAGCCATTTCGGCGGCGACTTCGGCCAATGCTTGATCAAGTTTGGGGGCCTGTTCGAGTTCCGGCATGGTTCTACCTCAACCAGCGTTCGATGCGCGCCATCGCCTCGACCATGTCGTCGTGGCTACCGGCATAGGAAAACCGCATCGTTCGGTGCCCCGCCTGGGTGTCGAAGTCGCGGCCGGGCGTCGCCGCCACATGCGCCTCGGCCAGCATCTTGCGCGCGAAGGCCATGCTGTCATTGGAGTGCCTCGTGACATCGCAAAAGGCATAGAAGGCGCCGTCCATGGGTGCTGCCAGCGGAAAGCCGAGTTCCGGCAGGCGTTTCATCAAGAGCTCGCGATTCCAGGCGTAGCGGCCTTTGACCGCTTCTAGCTCATCGGTCGCGGCAAAGGCCTCGATCGCGGCGATCTGCGAGAGCTCCGGCGGCGAGATGTAGAGGCTCTGGGCAATGCGCTCGACCGGCCGCACCAGCTCTTCCGGCAACACCATCCAGCCGATGCGCCAGCCGGTCATGCAATAGTATTTCGAGAAGGAATTGATCACCGTCACGCTGTTGCCGAAGGCAAGTGCCGTGGTGTCAGGGGCGCCATAGGCCAGCCGATGGTAGATCTCATCGGAAATGACGGCGATCCCCAGTGTCTCCGCCGTATTGACCAGCGCCGACAGTTCGTCGGCCGGTATGACCGCGCCGGTCGGGTTGGCGGGGCTCGCGAACAGAACACCCTTCAGCGGTTTCTCGCGATGCGCGGTCTCCAGATGACCGGCATGCAGGTAGGCCGCGTCGCCGAGCTCGATCTCGACCACTTCGATGCCGAGCGCCGCCATGATGTTGCGATAGGCAGGATAGCCAGGTGCTGCGATGGCGACGCGATCGCCCGGATCGAACATCGCCAGGAAGGCGAGATTGAAGGCCGCCGATGATCCGGTGGTCACCGCGATCCGGCCGGGCTCGACTTCAAGCCGATAGTGATCCGCGTAGTGCGCGGCGATCGCCTTGCGCAGAGCGGCCAGTCCCAGCGTATCGGTGTAGCCGATGCGGCCGTGCTCCAAGGCCTTGGCCGCGGCCGCGCGAACCCGTGCGGGCGCCGGATCTGAGGGCTGGCCGACCGCCATAGAAATCACCGGCACGCCCTGGGCCCTCAGCCTGTTCGCTTCGGCCAGCACATCCATGGCGTGGAATGGCTCGACATTGCCACGACGTGAGAGCGAAACGACCATTTTATCCCTATCCCGACGATTGGGCACGCCATGCCCTCGAATATATGCGCCGCACAAATGCCCGATTGATGTGAGGATCACAAGTTGAGGAAGTTTTTCCGGTGCCGACTTTTCATCTTTCGCCCGCTCGTCTACCAGTGGACACGTCATGTTGAGCCGACCCAGATCGACGATTGCCCGGGCAGCGCGTGTTTTCGCGACGCTATCGCTTGGCGTCGCCGTCGCCGTGGCCAGTTCGGTCACCGCCTTCGCCCAAAGCGTGCCGGTGGTACGCGATGCCGAGATCGAGGCTCTGGTGCGTGACTACGCGCGGCCGATCTTCAAGGCGGCGGGGCTGGCGAATGACGGCATCGATATCGTGCTGGTCAACGATTCCAGCTTCAACGCTTTCGTTACCGGGCGGCGGCTGTTCATCAACACCGGTGCGCTGATGACGGCCGAAACGCCCAACGAGATCATCGGCGTCATCGCGCACGAGGCCGGCCATATCGCCGGCGGCCACCAGCAGAAACTGCGTGACCAGCTCGAGCGCGCCAAGACGATGGCCATCATCGCCACCTTGCTTGGCGCAGGTGCGATCGTGGCGGGTGCGACCACCAACAGCCGCGGCCTTGCCGGCGCCGGCATGGGTGTTGCCGCCGGCGGCGGCGAAATGGCACAGCGCAGCATCCTCGCCTACCAGCGCACCGAAGAGATAACAGCCGACCGCTCCGCCATCACCTATCTCAACGCCACCGGCCAGTCCGGCATGGGCATGCTGAAGACGTTCCGGCGCTTCCAGACCGCGCTGTCGCTGTCGGGTGCGCAGATCGATCCCTACCGGATCAGCCATCCGATGCCGCAGGAGCGCATCGCGAATCTCGAAGTGCTGGTCAAGCAGAGCCCGAATGTCGATAAGCTCGACCCGCCGGCACTGCAGCAGCGCCACGACATGATGCGGGTGAAGATCGCCGTCTATATGGAAGGCAAGGCCACCGCAGGCAGGCTGATGCAAATGATGCGGGGCAGCCTCGCGGCACTCTATGGCGATGCCCAATCGACCTACCTTTACGGTGACATCGCCGGCGCACTCGCCAAGACCAATGCCCTGATCAAGGCACAGCCCAAGAACGCCTATTTCCAGGAGTTGCGCGGCGACATCTTGATGAAGGCGAACAAGCCCAAGGATGCAGCCGAAGCCTATGCCAAGGCGGTCAGCCTCGATCCCGCGCGGTCCGGCTTGCTGCCCGTCTCGCTTGGCCAGGCGCTGATGGCGGTCGGCACGCCTGACGCGCTGAAGAAAGCTGTCGTGCAGATCAACAATGGTCTGGGTCGCGACAAGGAAAATGCCGAGGGGTATCGTTACCTGGCGCAGGCTTACGGCGAGTTGGGTGACATACCGGGCGCCGAGCTTGCCACGGCCGAGGGTCATTTCTATTCCGGTAACTACAAGGATGCGAAGATCTTCGCCATGCGCGCGCAACAGCAGATGAAGCGCGGCGAGCCACGTTGGATACGCGCCCAGGATATCATAAACTACAAATCGACAAGCAAGATCTAGTGAACCTTCCGATCACGCGCTGCGACACAGCCGGACTGGGAAACAGGCAAAAGGAACGAGAACGATGAAAAAGGCACTGCTGCTGGGCACCACGGGGATCGCTGTGGCCCTCGCCATGCTGGCTTTCGGTTTCGTCGCCGGCAGCCCGCAGATTGCCAAGGCCGGTACAACGCAGCCTGTCCAGGCGACTCAGCCTGTCCAGACGGCAGGGGCAGACACCAAGGCGGCCGATACCAAGATCGACCGCACCGAGGTCGAGGGCATAATCCGCGACTACCTCCTGAAGAACCCGGAAGTGCTGCTCGAAGTGCAGGACGCGCTCGAGGCCAAGCAGAAGGAAGAACAACGGATCGCCGCGCTCGGCGTCATCAAGAACGCCAAGGAGCAGATCTTCAACTCCAGCTTCGACGGCATCGTCGGCAACCCGAACGGCAAGGTGACCATCGTCGAGTTCTACGACTACAATTGCGGCTTCTGCAAACGCGCCATCGAGGACATGCGGGCGCTGACCAAGTCCGATCCGGATCTGCGCTTCGTGCTCAAGGAATTCCCGATCCTTGGCCCGGATTCGCAAAAAGCCAGCGTCGTCTCGATGGCCTTCCACCTGATGAAGCCGGAAAAATACGGCGAGTTCCACAACGCGCTGCTCGGCGGCCAGGGACGCGCCACCGAAGCGGCCGCGATCAAGATCGCGCTTTCGCTCGGTGCCGACGAGGCGACGCTGCGCGAGAAGATGAAGGATCCGTCGATCACCGAGGCCTTCTCCAAGACCTACGATCTTGCCAACAAGCTGTCGATCACCGGAACGCCGTCCTATGTCGTCGGCAACGAGGTCGTGTTCGGCGCTCTCGGGCAGGAAGTGCTGGCGCAAAAGATCGAGGCGGCGAAGGCCGCGCTTTGATCAGCCGGGGGTTTTCTTCACGGGCGCATTTCGACCTGTTGTGGACAGTGAAAGAACGCACTTGCGCTCTTTTCGCGGACGGCTATGCCCGGTATAGAGGCCCAGCGCGCCGGTTTGCTACCGGCGCCGGAAAAGGTCGGCTTTTTTGAAAACGGTTTTCGTCCTGAACGGTCCCAATCTCAACGCGCTCGGCAAGCGCGAGCCGGGCATCTATGGCGGCAAGACGCTTGCCGCCATCGCCGACGACTGCAAGCAGGCCGGCGCGTCGCTCGGGCTCGAGATCGATTTCCGCCAGTCGAACCATGAGGGCGACCTTGTCGACTGGATCCAGGAAGCCGGCGACAAGGCCGCCGGCATCGTCATCAATCCAGGCGCCTATAGCCATACCTCGATCGCGATCCATGACGCCATCCGTTCGGTTGCGCCGCTGCCGGTCGCCGAAGTTCACCTTTCCAACATCCATGCGCGGGAATCATTCCGCCACGTCTCCATGGTCGCGCCGGTCGCCGTCGGCATGATCTGTGGCTTTGGGCCGCTCGGCTACACGCTGGCGCTGCAGGCGCTGGCCGCACGCCTATGACCGGCCAACAAACAGAAGGCTCGAAAATGTCGATAAAGAAGACCGGTGTTGACCAGCAACTGATCCGCGATCTGGCGGGCATACTGAACGACACCAACCTGACCGAGATCGAGGTTGAACTGGGTGATCTGAAGGTTCGCGTGTCGCGGCAGGCACCTGCCGTCCACGCGATTGCCGCCCCCCGCCCAACTATGCGCCGGCGGCAGCCGCCCAGCCCGCGGCCACGGCCGCCCCGGCAGCGGTCGACGTATCGAAGAACGCGGTCACCTCGCCGATGGTCGGCACCGCCTATCTGGCACCGTCGCCCGACGCCAAGGCGTTCATCGAGGTCGGCCAGAAGGTCAAGGAAGGCCAGACGCTGCTGATCATCGAGGCGATGAAGACGATGAACCAGATCCCCTCGCCGCGCGCCGGCACGGTGACGGCGATCCTGTTCGAGGATGCGACGCCGGTCGAATACGGCATGCCGCTCGTCGTGATCGAGTAGAGCGGGCCGGATGTTTCAGAAGATCCTCATCGCCAATCGCGGCGAAATCGCGCTTCGGGTGCTGCGCGCCTGCAAGGAACTCGGCATCCAGACGGTGGTGGTGCATTCGACCGCCGACGCTGACGCCATGCATGTCAGGCTCGCCGACGAAAGCGTGTGCATTGGCCCGCCGCCATCGCGCGACAGCTACCTCAACATCCATCAGATCGTCGCGGCCTGCGAGATCACCGGCGCCGACGCCGTGCATCCGGGCTACGGCTTCCTGTCGGAGAACGCCAAGTTCGCCGACATCCTGGCCGCGCACAACATCACCTTCATCGGCCCGTCCGGCGACCATATCCGTATCATGGGCGACAAGATCGAGGCCAAGCGCACCGCCAAGCGCCTCGGCATTCCGGTGGTTCCCGGTTCGGACGGCGCCGTCACCGATCAAAAGGAAGCCAGGCGCATTGCCGCCGAGATCGGCTATCCCGTGATCATCAAGGCGTCGGCCGGCGGCGGCGGGCGCGGCATGAAGGTTGCGCTTACCGAGGCTGACCTCGAGATTGCCTTACAGACAGCGAGCACGGAAGCCGGTGCCGCCTTCGGCGACGATGCCGTCTACATCGAGAAATACCTGGAAAAGCCGCGCCACATCGAAGTGCAGGTGTTCGGCGACGGCTTCGGCCGCGGCGTGCATTTCGGTGAGCGCGACTGTTCGCTGCAACGCCGCCATCAAAAAGTCTGGGAAGAGGCGCCCTCGCCGGCCCTCAACGCCGAGGAGCGGTCCCGCATCGGCGGCATCTGCGCCAAGGCCATTGCCGATCTCGGCTATTCCGGCGCCGGCACGATCGAGTTCCTCTACGAGAATGGCGAGTTCTATTTCATCGAGATGAACACGCGCCTGCAGGTCGAGCATCCGGTGACGGAGGCGATAACCGGCATCGATCTCGTGCATGAGCAGATCCGCGTCGCTTCCGGTGGCGGTCTTTCGGTCAAGCAGGAAGACATCAAGTTCAATGGCCACGCCATCGAATGCCGCATCAATGCCGAGGATCCGCGCACCTTCACCCCCTCGCCCGGCACCATCACGCATTTCCATACGCCAGGCGGTCTCGGCATCCGCGTCGATTCCGGCGTCTATTCCGGCTACAAGATCCCGCCCTATTACGACAGCCTGATCGGCAAGCTGATCGTGCATGGGCGCAACCGCGTCGAATGCATGATGCGGCTGCGGCGGGCGCTGGATGAATTCGTCGTCGACGGCATCAAGACGACATTGCCGCTGTTTCGCGATCTGGTCGGCAATGCCGACATCGCCAATGGCGATTATGACATCCACTGGCTGGAAAAATACCTGGCCAAGGAAGAGTAGTCCGGGGACGCGATGACCCGTCCATACGCGCCCGGCTATCGCATCCCCACCGACCTCCTGCTCAAGGCCTATGCCTCGGGCGTCTTCCCGATGGCCGAAAGCGCCAACGACCCGGAAGTGTTCTGGGTGCGGCCGGAGACGCGGGGCATCATCCCGCTCGACGGGTTCCACACACCCAAAAGCCTGAAGAAGGCGATCCGCAAAAACCCGTTCGATATCCGTTTCGACTTCGATTTCGAGGCGACGATCGACGGCTGTGCCGAAAAGCGCGAGGAGCGGCGCTCGACCTGGATCAACGCGCCGATCCGTGAGGCCTATGTGCAGTTGCACCGCATGGGCCACTGCCATTCAGTCGAGGCCTGGCATGAGGACCAGTTGGTCGGCGGCCTCTATGGCGTGTCGCTCGGACGGGTGTTCTTCGGCGAAAGCATGTTTTCCAAGGCGACGGATGCATCGAAGATCTGCCTCGTGCATCTCGTCGAGCGCTTGAAGGCACGCGGCTTCGCGCTACTTGATACGCAATTCACCACCGAGCACCTCAAGCGCTTTGGCGCGGTCGATGTCCCGCGCGGCAAGTATGAGAAGATGCTGGCGGATGCGTTGAAGGGTGAGGCGATCTTTTGTCCGTGACCGGAGAGCTTCGATGTCGGGCGAAAACCACCTTCGAGCGAATATGCCGCCAGTTGTTCTAGCGCTGATCGCAAAGGGCAGAGACGTCACAATGGGTCAACTCGACCAACTGCTTCCCAAGCGGGAATTCAGTTCGACCGAGATCGAAGACATAATGGCTGCTCTCTCCGAGCATGGGATACGTATCACCGAGTGAACGAATACGCCGGACCACCCAGATGATCAGCTCTTCGCTGCAGCCTCCAGCGGCGTCTGCGAATGGAACATCATCTTCCAGCCGTTGACGCGGTGCACGTAGCCGGTGCTGACCAGCGCCGCGTAGGGGTCGCCATTCTCCCGCGTTGCATGCGCCTCGTAGGTCAGCATGACGATGTCGCTGCCGGGTTCGATAATTCCCTTGAGCTCGATATCGAGGTCGCGCCAGCGGTTGGGCTTGGTCGCGGTCTTGGCCAGGTCGGCATTGTCCATCGCCTTTGCCATTTGCGGAAAGGCCACCAGGCATTCCGTGTCGGCATTGGCCGCGTAGTAGGCCTCGTCGCCTGTCCAGAACCCTTTTTCGAGTTCGAGCAACTCTTTCTTGCTCGCCGTGATCCGCTTGCTGTCTGACATCGAAATATCCTCCGGGCGCATCGATGCGCGGTCGTCAGCATTCCAACGCATGATGGACGTGACGGTTCCGGGGATCAGTTGGCGTCGGTGGCGTCCGGTTCCACGGGGGCGGACTGTTCGACATCCGGGCTGGCCGAAGGCTTCGGCTTGGCGGCGGCTGGTTTGGTCGCGGCCGGCTTCGAAGCGTCGGCCTTGGTGGCGTCAGCCTTGGTGGCATCGGGCGCCGGCACATCCGACTTCTGCTTGCATTCCTTTAGCCAGACGTCATAGACGGCATGCTCGACGGCGTTGAGCCCAGGACTTTCGGCGAACATCCAGCCGGTGAAGATGCGGCGGATCTTGCGGTCGAGCGTGATCTCGTCGACCTCGACGAAGGAATCGGTCCTCGGCTCCTCGGTCTGCGGCCGCGAATAGCAGACGCGCGGCGTCACCTGCAAAGCACCGAACTGCACCGTCTCGTCGATATAGACGTCGAAGGTGATGATGCGGCCGGTGATCTTGTCGATGCCGGCGAACTCGGCAACCGGGTTGGTGATTCGATCCGATCCCGTGGGCGCCGCCGGGGCGGGCGCGGCGGGTGCAGCCGGTGTGGGCGAAGCCGCAAAGGCCGCAGTGCTGACGGCGAGGCTGGCGGCTAGCGTCAGACCGCCCGTCGATATCAGGTTGAAAAAGCTCATATAGGGGTACCGGTGGTTCGCGCCCGGGTGATTCCGTCGATCGCCAAGGCTAGTCGCCGTTTTCTGATCAGCAAGCAGCTAAACACCAATTGTGGCGATAAAGGACCGGCCTGCACTTCGTGCTGTGACAAGTCGGGGCGCCGTTACATCCAGGGACCGTTACGACCCGGGCGTCCAGGCGTCATAGTCACCGGTGACCTGCGGGCGATGCTGATTGGTCAGCACCGAGCCCTTCGGCCGATAGGCCGCCGGCGTGCCGGTCAGATTGGGCTGATGCGACTTCTGCCATTCGCGCGGCTTGTAGTCTTCGCTCGGCGGCGCGACGTCGACACGGTGATGCATCCAACCGTGCCAGCCAGGCGGAATGGCCGAAGCTTCGGAATAGTTGCGGTAGATGACCCAGCGGCGCGTGCGGCCTTCCGAATCGATACCGCCTTCGTAATAGACATTGCCGACCTCGTCCTGGCCGACCCTCTTGCCGTACCGCCAGGTGTGCAGGCGTGTTCCCAGCGTCTGGCTGTTCCACCAGGTGAAAAACTGCGTCAGGAAAGTCTTCATCTCGGAACCCTTTGCGCAGGCGGCGCCTGTTTCCTGCTTATGGCGTCAGGCCTTCGGGAAGGCAAGGGTTTTGCCGCGGGGGTGCGCAAATGGCGCGCCGGGGAGCCGACACAAGCCTGTGATCCCAAGAGGCGGCAGGATGCGCGCTTGCCAAGCCTTTGCGCTCTTTCTAAAGCTCAGCGCGCCCATGCGGATATCCAATCCGGCCATGGGCCAAGGGAGGTGACGATTGGCCACGGAATTGCCGACCACCGACATTCGCATCGGCGCCGAGCTGATTCGCCGCCGCAAGGGCGGCATCCCCTTGGTCTGCCTGACGGCCTACACCTATCCCGTCGCTCGCTTGCTCGATCCCCATGTCGACCTGCTCCTGGTCGGCGACAGCGTCGCCATGGTCCTGCATGGCCATGCGACGACGCTGGGCGCCTCGCTGGAGATGATGATCGCGCATGGGCAAGCCGTGATGCGCGGCTCGGCCAGGGCCTGTGTAGTCGTCGACATGCCGGCCGGCAGCTACGAGGATTCCGCGGCGCCAGGCGGTGGCCTCGGCGCGGCGCATCGTCGACGAGACCGGCTGCCAGGCGGTGAAGCTCGAAGGTGGCGTCGACATGGCCCGTCAGATCGCGGCAATAGTGGCCGCCGGCATTCCGGTCATGGGCCATATCGGTCTGCTGCCGCAATCGGTGGAGAAGGATGGCGGCTACAAGATCAAGGGCCGCACGGACGAGAATGTTGCGGCGCTGATGGCCGACGCGCTCGCCGTCGAAAAAGCGGGCGCGTTCTCCGTGGTCATCGAAGGCACCATCGAGGCGGTCGCCGCCGACATCACACGCCGCATTGCCATTCCGACCATCGGGATCGGCGCCAGCGGCGACTGCGATGGCCAAATCCTGGTCATCGACGACATGGTCGGGCTGACCGTCGACCGCGTGCCGAAATTCGTCAAGGAATACGCCGATCTGCGCAGCGTCATCGCGCACGCCGCCGAGCGCTACGCAGCGGAGGTGCGAGACCGGACTTTTCCCGGCCCAACCCATGTTTTTTCGGGCTCAAAGGCCTTTTCCAGTTCGAATGCCATTTCGAACGCAAATGGCGGGGATGAATCATGAGCCGTCCCGAGGTCGTCGATAGCGTTGCCGCACTTCGCGCGCGGATTCAGGAGTGGCGGCGCGATGGCTTGCGCGTCGCCATGGTGCCAACCATGGGCGCGCTGCATGAAGGGCATCTCTCCCTGATCAGGATCGCCAGGGAAAAAGCCGAGCGCTGCGTGGTGTCGATCTTCGTCAACCCGACGCAGTTCGCGCCGAGCGAGGATCTCGACAAATATCCGCGCCAGCTCGCCCGCGATCTGGACATGCTGACGACGGTCAAGGCCGATCTTGCCTTCACGCCGACGGTCGGCGCGATGTACCCCGTCGGCTTTGCCACCAGGATCTCGGTCGGCGGCCCATCCGCCGGGCTCGAATCGGACTTTCGCCCCACCTTTTTCGAGGGCGTGGCCACCGTGGTGGCCAAGCTTTTTCTCCAGGCAACGCCCGACTATGCGATCTTTGGCGAGAAGGACTATCAGCAGCTTTGCGTCGTCAAACAGCTCTGCCGCGACCTCGACCTGCCCGTCGAGATCATCGGCGCCCCGACCATACGCGACACGCATGGCCTCGCCATGTCGTCACGCAACGCCTATCTCAGCGAGGCCGAACTTGCTGTCGCTCGTCAGTTGAACGCCATCCTGCACAAGGCGGCTGCCGCTCTGGCGGCCGGCGCACATCAAGATGAAGCGACCGGTGAAGCCAGCCGCGCCCTGATCGCCGCCGGCTTCCAGAAAGTCGACTATGTCGAGGCTCGCGAAAGCCTGACACTGGCGCCGTGGCACCGCGACCGCGCCGGGCGCCTGCTCGCCGCTGCCTGGCTTGGCAAGACACGACTCATCGACAATGTGGACGTTGCCGTCGCCTGAGCGGATTGAGCTACGCCACGCTTTGTCCCCTGGCGCGTCACTCATCCGAGATTTCTGGCGCGCTCTTACTCCTCTGTCGGCATATGCAGATACATCGACTGGATGCCGACGCGACCCGGGCCGGTGAAGCGATTGACGATGAAATTCATGTTGGCGCCGAAGAAGCCGCTCGACAGGCGGTCGATCTTGGTTTCCATCCTGACCGAGGTGTCCTTGAACAGCCAGCCGCCCGGCTCGATGTCGATGGTCTCGCCTGCGGCAAGCGTCTTTTCGAAGACATTACCGTAGCCGTGCAGCCAGACGATGCCGTCGCCGCCATCGCCGCGAAAGCGGTCGATGAAGAAGCCGCTCTGGCCAAACAGCATCGTCGCCAGGCCGCGAACCCGTTCGAAGGTGTAGTCGACATTGCCGGTGGCGGCGAGAAACTGGTGTTCGCGCACCTGGATCTCCTCGCCGCGCCTGAGATGGATCGGCACGATGTGGCCGGGCCCATCGCGGCTGAAGGCGATGATGCCCGCTCCCGACGCCTCGGTGACGAAGATCTGCATGCCGGCCATCATGCGCTTCAGAGCACCCTTCAGCGATTTCAGGCCGATGGTGATGGTGGAGTTCTTCCACAACAGGATGTGATGCTCGAAATAGACGGGCATTTGCGTCACATCGACAGAAAGCACGGGCACCAGCTCGCCCGCTATGTGATAGGTGACGCCACCAAAGGTTTCATCCGACACCTGTGTCGGCATCAGTTCCGGCAAGCTTGGCATGGTTCCCCCCCTCGCCGCCTTGCGCGCCAGCCCATTCCGGCTTCCGCACGGTCAGCTACCCGCAGCTTGGTGTGTGACCCCCGGGCCGTCAAACGAAAACGGGCCCTTGGCGCACCGCTCGCGCGAAGGTGATCCAGACAGGTTTACGCCGAAGGGATCAGCCGGCAAGAGGCCGGCGATAGACCAATGTCGGCTCGCCAAAGGTACCCGTGCGCTCGCCGGTATCGCCCGATCGCACGAAGCCGTTTGCTTCGTAGAAGGCGATGGCGCGCGTGTTCTGCGCCTCCACTTCCAGACGGATGGCTTGGGCTTCCGGAAAACTTTCGATGATCTCGTCGAGCAGCATGCCGCCGATGCCCCTCCCCTGCAGGCTGGGCAGCACGTAAAGCTGCCTCAGGACAACCAGCTTGCCGCCATCGATGCTTTCGGCAAAAGCCACGCCGCCAATCCGCTTGCCGTCGTCGGCGACAAGGAAGTCGCTGTTCGGCTTGATCAACCGCGCCTTCAGCGAGGCGATCGAGTGCCATTCATCGGTGATTTCGGTGACCTTGGCGGCGCCGTATATGGCGTCATACGTCGCATGCCAGGTTTCGACCAGCACTGCCCGAATTGCATCAAGGTCGCGTTCACCTGCGGTGCGGACAAACATGGTTCTCTCTCCCGCTTATGCCGTGACGCGATTGCGTCTGAAATCAACCACGGCAAGCAGCACGACCCAGACCAGAAGCACCATGCTGCCCGGCATGTTGGCCGCCATGGCAAGGCCGGAAAAACCGGTTGCCGCGGTGGCCAAGCCGCCGAACAGGACGCCCACGGCGCCGGCGCCGCCGAGCAGCGACAGCCACAACGGACAGCGCCTGGCCTGATGGAGGGCGACAGTGGCGAGCAGAACCGTCAAGCCGAGCAGCATGGCGCTGATCGCGGCAAATCCGACTTCGACCTGGCGCACGGCGAAAGCGGCGCTGAACAGCGACGATTTTGTCGCGGCATCGGCTGCGGCCCAGGCATTGACCACCGCTTTCAGCGCAATGCCGTCGACGGCCTGCAGGGCGGCCGCCGCCGCCAGCGATGCCGCGCCGAACACGATCGTCAGAAGGGTCCAGCCACGGGCCGGACCGTCGGACAGACGGCCAAGGACCAGCAAAAGCCCCGCAACCATCGCGAAGACCCCGGCAAGCTGTGCCATGTGGCTATAGAGCCAGATATGGTCGGCGGCATATTCACCGAAGGCGGCAAGCGCATCATTCGGATCTTCATGCATTGGGTGCAGCGACGTGCCGACAAAAAGCAGCACGGCGCCGGTAATCAACAAGGCCGACGAGACGCTTGCCGGGTTGCCCGGCTTTGCGTCTGCGCTCATTGATCCGATATGCCTAGCTTGGCCTTGACGAGGTCGTTGACCACTTGCGGGTTGGCCTTGCCGCCCGTCGCCTTCATCACCTGGCCGACGAACCAGCCGGCCATGGTCGGCTTTGGCGCGCGCCTGTTCGACCTTGTCGGGATTGGCCGCGATCACCTCGTCGACCGCCTTCTCGATGGCGCCGGTATCGGTGACCTGCTTCAAGCCACGACTTTCGACGAGTGCACGCGGATCGCCGCCTTCATTCCAGACGATCTCGAACAGGTCCTTGGCGATCTTGCCGGAGATGGTGCCGTCCTTGATCAGGTCGATGACCGCGCCGAGCTGATCAGGCGAAACCGGAGCATTTTCAATATCCTTGCCGGCCTTGTTCAGCTGTCCGAGCAGATCGTTGATGACCCAGTTGGCGGCAAGCTTGCCGTCGCGGCCGGAGGCCACCTTCTCGAAATAGTCGGCGATCGACTTTTCCGACACGAGGATCGAAGCGTCGTAGGTCGACAGACCCAGCGAGGAGATCAGCCGCGCCTTCTTGTCGTCGGGCAGTTCCGGCAGCCCTTTTGCCAAGGCATCGACATAGGCCTGGTCGAATTCCAGCGGCAGAAGATCGGGATCGGGGAAATAGCGGTAATCGTGCGCTTCTTCCTTCGAGCGCATGGAGCGCGTCTCGCCCTTGACGGCATCGTACAGCCGCGTCTCCTGGTCGATCTTGCCGCCGTCCTCCAGGATGGCGATCTGGCGGCGCGCCTCATAGTCGATGGCCTGGCCGATGAAGCGGATCGAGTTCATGTTCTTGATCTCGCAGCGCGTGCCGAACTCGCCACCGGGCCGGCGTACCGAGACGTTGACGTCGGCGCGCAGCGAGCCTTCATCCATGTTGCCGTCGCAGGTGCCGAGATAGCGCATGATGGTGCGCAGCTTGGTGACATAGGCCTTGGCCTCATCGCCGGAACGCAGATCCGGCTTGGAGACGATCTCCATCAGCGCCACGCCGGAGCGGTTGAGGTCGACATAGGACATGGTCGGATGCTGGTCGTGCATCGACTTGCCGGCGTCCTGTTCCAGATGCAGCCGCTCGATGCCGACCTCGATGTCCTCGAACTCGCCCTGCCGGTCAGGCCCGACCGAGACGATCACCGTGCCCTCGCCGACGATCGGCTGCTTGAACTGCGAAATCTGGTAGCCCTGCGGCAGATCGGGATAAAAATAGTTCTTCCGGTCGAAAACCGACTTGTGGTTGATCTGCGCCTTCAGCCCGAGACCGGTGCGGATCGCCTGCTTGACGCATTCCTCGTTGATGACCGGCAGCATGCCCGGCATTGCCGCATCGACCAGGCTGACATTGGCATTGGGGGCCGCACCGAAAGCGGTCGAGGCGCCGGAAAACAATTTTGCTTCCGAGATGACCTGCGCGTGCACTTCGAGACCGATGATGATTTCCCAGTCGCCGGTGGCGCCAGAGATCAGGCGTTTTGCGTCGGGTGTGCGGGTATCGATGAGGGTCATGGTAGCCTGCGCTTCTAGCTCGCGAAAATTGCGATTTTCGCGAATTTGGGTGTTGGCCTTCGCTAGTGCAAACCGCCAGAAGAGACAAGCGCAAAGCCACGGGCTGGCCTTTTCAGCCGCTTTCGCCTATAGGCCGCTCATCCCAATGGAGAGTGGATGTCCACTTACGCTCAGTCCCGTTAAGGCCCTGACCTCGTAGCGAGGCAGGGCGACAAAACCTGAAACCCCGTGCCGCGAGGCTTCGCGGCGGCGGATTTTTTGTTTTCCCGGAACTCTCCCATGGATATTTCGCGCACTGAGCAGCGCGTCCTGCACCTTTTGGCGCAGGGCGGACGCATCGAAATCAAAAAGAACCAGAAGAAACGGATCGCCTCCGCCAAATGCCTGACCCGTGACGGCTGGCATTATCCGGGCGTCGATCTCGACCTGTTTCGAAAGCTGAAGCGCAAGAAGGCGGTTTCGTCGTCGGGCGGTGGTCCCTACCGCATCACAAGGCGCGGGCTCGAACTCGTCCGTTCCGAACTCGACAACAGATAGAAATGGTTCCGCCGGCCGGGTATCCGGCCGGCGGTTCCGTTCACCGCTCAGGCGGTGGCGATATAGGCCCTGATCTCATCCGCCTCGCGCTCGACATCCTCGATGCGGCGCTTGACCACGTCACCGATGGACACGATGCCATCGAGCAGGCCGTCCTTTTCCACCGGCAGATGGCGGAAGCGGCCCCTGGTCATGATCTCCATCACCTCGTTGACGGTGTGGTTCTCATTGCAGATCTTCACCTTCGGCGTCATCGCCGAACGCACAGCAATATCAAGTGCGGCGGCACCCTCCTTGGCGACGACGCGCACGATATCGCGCTCCGAAAGAATGCCGACGATCTTGCGATCGCCATTGGTGATGACCAACGCACCGATCTTGTGGTCGGCGAGCATGCGGATGGCCACGCTAAGTTTTTCATTCGGCCCGAGCGTCAACACGTCGTGGCCTTTTTTCTCGAGAATTGCCTTAACCGTCATGGCGTCCTCCTCTGCTTTTGCCTGCCGGTTCCTGCCTGACCGGCTTTCACGTAAGAGTGAACATCGTGCGCCGTGATCGGCTGCATTTCAAGTGCGGCGGTCGGTGGTTTCCCACTCAGGCGGCTGCCATCGCCGATCGAACCAGCGCAGGCCAAAGAAGCCGGCAACGAAGCCGCCAATATGGGCCTCCCAGGCGATCTGACCGTCTGTTCCAGGCGCAAAGCCGAGAAGGCCAGTGGCGAGGTTGATGATCATCCACACGGCGAGGAAGATCACGACGCCACGCAAACGCAAGACAATGGCGATCGGCAGCACCGGGCCGGCGAAGGCTGCCTTGCCGGCCGAGCGGTCGGTGCGGAAACCGAACCGCGCGGCAGCGCCCATCATGCCGGAAATTGCGCCCGAGGCGCCGACCAATGGTGCCTCTCCGTACGGATGCATGGCCCAGAACAGCGCCACGGAAGCCAGTCCGGTGGCAGCGAAGAACAGCGCGAACCTGAGCCCGCCAAGGCGATTGGCCAGCGGCGAGCCAAAGGCGGCGAGCCAGACCATGTTGATGGCGATATGGGCAAAACCGCCATGCATGAAGGCATAGGTGAAGGGCCGCGTGAACAGGAACCAGTCGAAGCCGTATTGTCCGGTGTAAAGGACAGGGATAAAGGCCCCATCATAGAGCAGCGTCATCTGCTGCTCGTCGTTCAGCACATATTGCTGCAGCAGATAGACGGCCGCGCAAATGCCAATCACCGCCAGCACCACAGGCGGCAGGTTGAAGACCGGCTCACGCCGGGGCTCCGGGGTCGGTTCGGTGGGTTCGGCTTCCGAAGGGCCTACCGGTTCACTCATACGCGTCTGGTCCAGGGATTCGATGCGCGAGCTTTAGAGCAAGGATGCCCGACTTGGAACAATTCTGTTTCTCGAAACAGCCGATGTCCGCGCAATGTCGCCCTCCTTTGCTACGAACCGAAAAGGAAACGAACCGGAAATGCTCCGGGAGCTGAAAAACTCGCAACCAGCGTTCTCGGATGCGACAAGGCCCCTCCCTAGAATGCGGCGCCATAACGGGTGAGAACGACGGCCAAAACTCGCCGCCCCAAGCGCAATGCCATAACCCGAAGCTCACGCATCTTGTCCCCAGCACCCTCAGCCATCGCCGTCTCCGTCAACGGCATCGAGAAATCCTTCGGGCCGACGCGCGCGCTCGCCGGCGCCGATCTTGCCGTCGCGCCCGGCGAGGTCGTGGCGCTGATGGGCGCCAACGGCGCCGGCAAGTCGACCTTGGTGAAGATCCTTTCGGGGTCGTACACGCCCGACGCTGGCACGATCACGCTGGGCGGCAACATTGTCAGCTTCGCCTCCCCCAGCGCCGCCAAGGCTGCCGGCATCGCGACGGTGCATCAGGCGACCGACCAGGCGGGTGCAGCCGGATTGACGGTTGCCGAAAACCTGTTGCTTGACGAGCTTTGCGGCCGCAGCGGGCGTTTCCTCGTCTCGGCGGCATCGATCCGCCGGCGGGCGCGCGCGGTCGCGGCGCTGATCGACCTCGATCTGCCGCTCGATCGCGACTTCATCGACCTGCGCCCGGCGGAACGCCAATTGATCGCCATCGCCCGCGCCGTTGCGACCAAGGCCTCGGTGCTCATCCTCGACGAACCGACGTCGAGCCTGTCGACCACGGAAGCCGAGCGGCTGTTCGCCATCATCCGCCGGCTGCGCGCCAACGGCATGGCAATCCTCTATATCTCGCACCGGCTTGGCGACCTTGCGGCCATCGCCGATCGCGCCGTCGTCATGCGCGGCGGCCGCATCGTCGGTGCCTTCGCCAGGCCGATCGATTTCCCGGCGCGGTCGCGGCCATGATCGGCCGGACACTGGAAGCCGCCACACATGACGGCAAGGCGTCGACCGCCCCGATCATCGCCTCCATCACGGGCGCGCGGCTGGTTGCCGGGGCGGAGCCTTTCGATCTCGACCTGCGCTCCGGCGAGGTCGTCGCCATCACCGGCACGCTCGGCTCGGGCAAGAGCCGGCTGCTGCGCGCGCTTTTCGGACTGGAAACGCTGGCGCAAGGCGGCTTCGTGCTCGATGGCAAGCCATGGCTGTCGAGCGGGCCGGCCCAATCGATCGAAAGCGGTGTCTTCATGGTCGCCGAGGATCGCTGGCAATCGTCCTTGCTGCCGCCTGAAGTTCCCGGCGCCTCGATCGCCGGCACCATCGCCCTGCCACATCTCAAGCGCTGGTTTCCAAGCGGCCTGCTGCGCACAGCCCGCGAACGCAAGGTCGCGTCCGATGCGATCTCGCGGCTCGGCATCAAGGCGCGCGGACCCGACGACACGCTCGACGAGCTTTCCGGCGGCAACCAGCAAAAGGTCGTGCTCGCGCGATGGCAGGCCGCGCCTTGCCGGCTGCTGTTGCTCGACGAGCCGTTCCAGGGCGTCGACGTCGGCGCCCGCGCCGATCTGATCGCCGCCATCCGCAACAGCCAAAGTGGTTCGGCCACGCTGATCGCGACCAGCGACACCGAAGAGGCGCTGGAGGTTGCAGACCGCATCCTCGTCATGCGCAACCACACACTTCATGAGGCCGGAGACGGCCATGGCTCACTGACCGACCAGATCGGCAAGGTCGAGAGCGACAAGGCCGGAGACCACCAATGACCTATTCGACGACGACACATCCGTCCCCCACGCGCACATCGCTTTTCCGCGAAACCCGGCGCTACGCCCTCTTCGTGCTGCTGGCACTGATGGTGGTCGGGTTCTGGTACGCGCAGCCTGCCTTCATCCGCTCGGCCAATCTGTTCTCGATCCTGCAGGCGGTTTCGGTGGTGGCGATCCTCGGCGTCGGGGTGTCGATCACCATGGCGGCCGACGGCTTCGATCTGTCGGTCGGCAGCATCGCCGCTTCGTCGGTGATGGCGGCGAGCTATGCCATGGTCGTGTGGCAGTTGGACGCGGCTGAGACCATGGTGCTGGTCCTGCTGATGGGTGCCTTGATAGGCCTCATCAACGGCCTGCTGATTGTCCGCGTCGGCGTGCCCGATCTTCTCGCCACGCTGGCGAGTATGTTCCTGCTCGCCGGCCTGCAGCTGATCCCGACCGGTGGCCGCTCGATCACCGCCGGCATGGTGCTTCCCGACGGCTCTTCGGTTCCCGGCGCCTACGATCCGGCGTTCCTGATCCTCGGCCGGTCCCGGCTCTTCGACACGATTCCGCTGTCGGTCGTGGTCATGGCTATCGTCGCCGTGCTGGCCTGGTTCCTGATGGAACGCACGCGCTGGGGCCGCGTCTTCTACGCGATCGGCGGCAATGAAACGGCCGCGCATCTTGCCGGCGCGGCGACCAAGAGATACCGGCTCTGGGCCTACATACTGTCAGGCACGCTTGCTTCGCTGGGCGGGCTGATCGTGGCCTCGCGCGTCGGCCGTGGCGACGTTTCGGCGGGCAATTCGCTGCTGCTCGATGCCGTGGCGGCCTCGCTGATCGGCTATGCCGTGCTCGACAAGCGTCGCCCGCATGTGATCGGCACGGTGGTCGGCGCCATCTTCGTCGGCGTGCTGCTCAACGGCCTCACCATGCTGAACGCACCCTACTACACGCAGGACTTCGTCAAGGGCGTCGTGCTGGTTGGAGCCTTGGCACTGACCTTCGGCCTGGGAAAGAAGCGCTAACCCTACCCTCCAATCGATATCTCCTCTCCCTCGCTTGCCCGCGAGGGAGAGGAGAACAGGGATCAGTTGGACGGAATCCAGCTGGCAGCCGCCGCGTCGCTCTGGCCGAAGGCTGGAAGCTTGGCGTCGAGATCCTCGACTGTCTTGATGCCGTTCTTGCGCAGCTCTTCCTGTGTCAGCAGCACCGGCTTGACGACGATGTTGTGGCCGGGATCTTCGCCGGCGATCAGCTTGGCCGCCGCCCGCACCGAAACCGCGCCGACGACGGCCGGGTTGGTGGCGCGGTGGCGACCCACGGGCTTCCTTCAGCGGTGATTTCGGTGATGTCGGCGGTCGACACGTCAGCCGAATAGATCTTCACCTTGTTGGAGATGCCGAGTTCGTCGGTGGCCAGTTTCACGCCGCGCGCGAACTCGTCATAGGGAGCAAAGACGACCGAGATGTCGGGATTGGCCTGGAACGCCGCCTTGGTCTGGTCGGCTGTCGACACTGCGGTCGTGTCGTTGACCGTCCCCCAGCGCGCCTTCTCGACAATGCCGGGATTTGCCTTCTTGGTCTCGTCCCAGATTTCGTTGCGGCGGTCGAGCGGCGCGAAGCCGGCGACATAGACGTAACCTGCCTGGAACGAGGTGCCATTATCCTTGAGCGCCTGGCCAAGCGACGCCTTGGCAAGCTCGTGATCGGACTGTTCGACCTGTGGAATCTTCGGGTTGTCGAGATTGACGTCGAACGCGACGACCTTGATGCCGGCATCGAGCGCCTTCTGCGCGACGTCCTTCAGCGCTTCGGGCTGGCCATGGTCGATGATGATGGCCTGGACGCCGAGATTGATCGCCTGCTCAATCTGATCGCGCTGCGCGGCCGCATCCTGCCGGCCGGAAAAGATCTGCAGGTCGATGTCGAGCGCCTTCGCCTGTTTCGTCGCGCCGGCCTGATAGGCCTGAAAGAAATCGCCGGCCGAGATGAAGGTGACGAGCGCCACTTTCACGCCGCCCTTGTCGAAAGGAGCCGGAGCACCCGCGATTCCGGCTGCGTGAACGGTGCCGAGCGGAATGGCGCTGGCCAGCAGGCCGGCCGTGATCAGTCCAAGGATAGAAGTCTTCATGAAGGTTTCCCCAGAGAATTACGCTGACGAGGCACGTCTCCGGACCGCGGGATCGCCGCCGTCGCGCCTCAAGGAGCGAATTCATGGAAGGTACAGCGGCAACAGAACCGCTCGGAACGCAGATTTTTCTCTTTCGCGGCGCGTGATTGGCAAATGTTGCTGCTGCCTGTCGCACAGCGCGGGGATCAGGCTATCCCGGCGCCATTGATCATCGGACCGCCGCAAGGGCTGCGATGAGCGAAAATCATGCCCGCCGTTAACCGCGAATCACCGGGCGCGAATCAAAAAGAAGCCGTCCAAGGTTTCCCTTGAACGGCCGGTCGAGCCCCCTGCTCCCCTAAAACTCTTGACTGAAGTGCTGCCGATCGTCGCGAAACGACCGCTTCTGGAGTGGTTTTGGTGTGCCACAGGGCCTGCCCGGGCGCAACGTAAACCAGTTGTTAACCTTAACGGCCCCGACCCGTGAACAAGTGTTAACGACGCTGGCACGCTTCCTGCTCCGCAACGCATGTAGGTCATCGGAGGGCGCCCTTCTGTTCACCGATGGGACATCAGACGACAGAATGCGCGGAGCAGCATACCATGAACCAAAACGGATCGATCACGCTGTTCCATTATTGGAACCGCCTGCGTGACGGACGCCCTGCTCCGAAGCGTTCGGAAGTTGAGCCCGCCGATATCAAGTCGCTGCTGGCCGATACGTTCATCCTGGAAAAGGACACACGCGGGCAACCCGTCTTCCGCCTGGCCGGCACCAGGCTCTGCGCCTGCTATGGCCGCGAACTCAAGGGGTTCTCCTTCCCGTCCCTGTGGCGCGAGAAGGATCAGCGTCTGGTCTCACGGCTGATTCATGGGGTTTTCGACCAGAAATCCGTGGTGCTGATCATGTTCGAGGGCTTCAGCCGCAACGGTCGCTCCAACAAGTTCGAATTGCTTGCCTTGCCGCTTGACGGCGGCATCGAAAATCCGCGCTGTCTCGGCGTGATCAGTGCCGCGGAGAAGCCGTTCTGGCTGGGCGCCGACCCGATCACGGACGCCATGATCGATTCGATCCGTGTCATCGACCCGGAGAAAGAGCTGCTCAACAACCGCCCGGCAATCGACGTTCCCTCGCTTGTTCCAGCCGAGCTCGAGGCCCCTGACACGATCTCGGCGCTTGGCCGGGCGCGCCGCATCCGCCATCTCGTCGTCTTCGACGGTGGGCGCGAGGAATAGTTGATGATCGCACAGTCTTGCAGGCTCGTTTTTTCCCTTTGTTAACCCGCTTTGTTGTACTTCTTTGATGAAGTCCCTCGCATTGGCGCGCGGGATGCCAAACGGGGTGTAGGCAGTCATGAGGTCAGCGGCGGTCGACTACGCGCCGTCCCAAGCTGAAAGGCGTAACTTTCAGCGCGTCCGGGTCAAAATATACGGACGATTCATGCTGGAAGACCGCACCGAGCATCCTTGCCAGGTTGTCGACATGTCGCCCGGCAACGTCGCGCTCCGCACCGACCGCATCGGTATGCCCGGCGAAAAAGTCATCGCCTATATCGACCATATCGGCCGCATCGAAGGTGTCGTCACGCGCACGCTGCAGGACGGCTTCGCCATGACGGTGATCGCGTCCGACCGCAAGAAGGACAAGCTGGCGGCGCAGCTGACCTGGCTTGCCAACAAGCACGAACTCGACCTGCCGGAAGACCGCCGCCACGAACGCGTCGCGCCGCGCAACCCGACCAGCGTGCTGCAGCTCACCGACGGCCGCCAATATCAGTGCCGGATCATCGACCTGTCGCTGTCGGGCGCGGCGATCGAAATCGACGTCAAGCCGGCGATCGGCGTCCAGGTCATGCTTGGCACCATGCGCGGCCAGATCGTTCGCCATTTCGAGGATGGCGTCGCCATCGAGTTCGCCGTCATCCAGCGCCCCGAAACGCTCGATTCCGAATTCAACACGCCGCGCGCCTGACCAGATCTGTCGGGACGCCCCAGTCAAACCGGCCGTTAGCGGCCGGTTTTTTGTTTCTGGGCAACAGCGATTGATATCCGTTCTGACAGCCGAGGCTGCGACCTGTAACGCTCAGCGTAAGCGTCACGCATACCGCAAGCCCAGTCCTGGCAATCCAAACAATTCAATACTCAAATGATTCAAATTTTATGTTTATTCTACCGGCGTTTTACTTAAAGTCTACTTCGCGCCTTTGCGTCAAATAAATCCAGCTGTGGCAATGTCTCCTTCGAACGGGGAGACTAAAAATGAAAGCAAAGAGGGGCAAGCTGTTGCTGTTGGCAATGGCGATGCAGCTTTCCGCTTGGGGATCAGCATATGCCGCGGGACCGGCCTATATGCACACCGGCGGTCGGACCACGCAGCCTGTTGGCCATTATGAATTCTGCCAGCGCATCCCTGGCGAATGCAACGAGAAGACGCCCAAAGGCGCGCCGGTCGACCTGACCCGCAAGCTCTGGGCGACGATCGTCAACATCAACAATTCGGTCAACACCCGCGTCAAGCCGCGCACCGACATGGAGAACTACGGTGTCGAGGAGTACTGGGCCTATCCCGACAATGGCTATGGCGATTGCGAAGACTATGCGTTGGAGAAGCGCCGCGAGCTGATGAATGCCGGCGTGCCGGCGGGTGATCTGTTGATGACGGTCGCGCGCCAGCCGAATGGCGACGGCCACGCCGTGCTGACCGTGCGCACCAGCCTCGGCGAGTTCATCCTCGACAATCTGGAAACCAAGGTGCTGTCCTGGACGGACACCGACTACACCTATCTCAAGCGTCAATCGACGGAGAATTCCGGCGTTTGGGTGACGATCAACGACGGCCGCTCCGACGCGGTCGCCAGCGTCCGCTAGGACGCCAATGCATGTCGCCCAGAGGGGCAATGGTTTGCGACATGCATGGAACAGAGGTTAAGCGCGTCGCACTGACGCGAGGCGCTTGAGGAGAAACCCGGTCGAGTCCCCACCCTCCCCGTCCCCAACGACCGGGTCTAAGGAGCCGGCCCTGTCCCCGGGCCGGCTCCGCCATTTCTGGGGGCAGCTGCTAAAATTGATCCAATTTCGCTGGCATGGTGTATTCGCGCCGCCAGGATATAAGCCGCAGGAGGTCCTATGCCGACCGAAGCTCGATCACCACGTCTTGCGGTTCTTATCGATGCGGACAACACCTCCGCCAAGATCGCCGACGGTCTGTTCGAGGAGATCGCGAAGATCGGCGAGGCCAGCGTGCGCCGCATATATGGCGACTTCTCCAGCACCCGGTCCAAAGGCTGGGCGGACATACTGGCGAAGCACGCAATCATTCCGCAGCAGCAGTTCGCTTATACCACCGGGAAGAATGCTTCCGATATCACACTGGTGATCGACGCGATGGATCTGCTCCATAGCGGCCGTTTCGACGGTTTCTGTCTGGTTTCTTCCGACAGCGATTTCACACGGCTTGCTGCGCGCATTCGTGAACAGGGCGTGGACGTGTTCGGGTTCGGCGAACAGAAGACCCCGGAGAGCTTTCGGCAGGCTTGTCGCAGGTTCATCTACACCGAAAACCTTCTTCGCAGCCCGGCGAACATCCCGGATACCGCGCCTGCAGCCAAGCCGCTTCAATCATCCAGCGCTGCGCTGCCCATACTCAAGAAAGTCATTGGCCAGATGGACAGCGAAGATGGCTGGGTGCTGCTCGGCACATTCGGAAAGCAGCTCTCAAACCTCTTCTCCGATTTTGACCCTCGCACCTATGGTTTCGGTAAACTGAGTGACCTGGTGAGGAGTACAGCCGAATTCGAAATCGAGGCGCCCAAAGGAGGAGCCATGCGCATTCGCATCAGGCCTGCGGCCGGGAAAAAGGAAAAAACAAAGCCGCCTAGCGAGAGGCGCTCGGCCTCCAGCGGGGCACGACCGCCACGTGCATCCGACCATCTCACAGCTCCTTTGCATGGGTGGCGGATCGAGGCATTATAGGCCGTTGGTTTCGTCCTCTGGATCACGGCGATGTTGGAAATCCCGGAAGATCGATGCGAGCGCCATCGTCTGTTCAAGGCGATCGACGATGCCTTCAAGGCTGGCGATTTCGAGGGGCTCGGCAAGGCCCTGGGCGGTTCGCCCGGCTGGTTCGACGAACGCATGCCGTTCGAACTCGGCCTCGGGCATCCGCTGGAATATGCGATCTATTGGAGCCCCGTCCGCTTCATCTCGACCCTGCTGGATGCGGGCTCGGATCCGAATTACGGGGATCATGGTGGGTTTCCGGCCATCATTGCGGCGCTGTCCACTGACCGGGCCGACCGACTGGAAATCGTCCAGCTGTTGATCGAGGCTGGCGCCGATCCCAACATGCGGGGCGTGAACGACTGGACGCCGCTTCACTATTCGGTGGCCATTCGTAGCGCCGACGCGATCCGCATGCTTTTGGCGGCGGGCGCCGACCCGACTCTCGAAACCCGTATCGATGACTACAGCACGGCTATCGAGGAAGCGGACATTGCCGGCTTTGAAGCCGGTGCTTCATTGCTGCGCGATGCGATGGCCAGGCGCGGCACCAACGGGCGATGAGTGGGCGCTGAAACCGCAGGCCCACGGATCGACCAAAGCTACCTCAGACCTTCTTCAGCCCGGCCTTGAAGCGTTTGCCGTTGGCGACGTAGTGCGCGGCCGAGCCGCGCAGTCTTTCGACGGCTGCGTCGTCCAGCACCCTGATCGCCTTCGCCGGCGAGCCGACGATCAGCGAATTGTCTGGAAATTCCTTGCCTTCGGTGACCAGTGCGCCGGCGCCAACCAGCGAATTCCTGCCGATCCGGGCGCCGTTCAGCACGATGGCGCCCATGCCGATCAGGCTGTTGTCGCCGATCGTGCAGCCATGCAGCATGGCCCGGTGGCCGATCGTGCAGCCTTCGCCGACGGTCAGCGGAAAGCCGGGGTCGGTGTGCATGACCGTGTGTTCCTGCACATTGGTGTCGGCGCCGATGACAACAGGTTCGTTGTCGCCGCGAATGACGACGCCAAACCAGAAGCCAGCATTGCGGCCGACCCTGATATCGCCGATCAGCGTCGCATCGGGCGCGATCCAGTTTGTATCCGCATCCGCGAAGCTGGGCTCTGTTCCGTCGATCGCATAAAGCGGCATTGTCGGCCTCCGAATCGTCTCAGATGCCGGACCCTAAGAGACCGATCGTCCATGAGGCAATGGCAAGCACGACGATGCCGAGCGCCAGGGACCAGGCAATCGCCGTGCAGCCGCACGACAAGAGCGCCATCGTCGAAATGCGGTTTTCGCGGCGGGCATCAAGGGCATCGTTGACCAGCATGAACGGTCCGGCGCCAGCGGTGGCCGCCAGCGAGCGCAGCACATGCGCGGGCGACACATAGGGCTCGGCGAAGGCGACCTTGCGGCCCGACACCAACTCCATCGTCGAGCCCGTCAGCCCGCAAACCGTCAGGCCGACGAGAAAAGCAAACAGGAAGAGTTCCATCTCAGCCATCTTAACCATCCATTTACCATGAAATCGCACAGTCGTTTCAGGAAGGCTGCAAGGGCCGTGCCGCGCGATGTGTGCCGCCTAGGGACACAAGACGGGCGGTTGGTGATGAGGACCGAGATGAAGCAGGCAGCGATCGCCGACGGCCCTGAACTCACCGTGGTCGATTCCACGCTGATGAAGCGGGTCTTCTATGCCTTCGCCGCACTTGCCTTGCTGTCGGTGGCGATCAGCCTTGGCGGCAAGTGGTTCGGCCATACCATCGCCATGGCCGGATATACCGACGACACGACGGTGCGTCGGGTGGTGATCGGCAACAATGTGATTTCCGTGCCGGCCAATTTCATCCGTTTCGACCAGGCCCGGCGCGACGGCATTGCCTCACGTCTCGACCTTTATCTGCGCTATCCCCAGATGGACGGCTACAGCGAAGCGGCGCGCGATGATTTCAATCATTCGGAAGCCAACAGAAGCATCATCTTCCTGTCCTTCGAGCAGCAGATGATGTCGCGCGACATGAGCGGCCGGTTCGCGCCGATCTACAGCGCGCTGATTGTCCAGCCCGGCATTCCGCGACCTGGCGGCATGACGGTCTACGGTTTCAACGACAAATCAGGCTATCTGAACGAGGTGCTGGTGGTCGGCAAGCGCGTGGGCAAGGATCCCTTCGTCGCCCGCTGCCTGAGCGGGCCGAGTGCCGGGCAATCGCTGGCGCCCTGCGAGCGGGACATCCATGTCGGCGACGATCTCAGCCTCACCTATCGTTTTCCCAAGGAATTCCTTGACGATTGGCAGGCACTCGACGCGGCGATGACAGCAGAGGCCGGGCGGATATTGAAGACCGGACACTGAGAGATAAAGGCAGGCCGCGCCAGGGCGCGGCCTGCCTTTTGATCGCGGGCTCAGCCCAGATCGATGTCGAGGATCGCCATCGAGAAATTGTAGTCGCCGTCGTCCTCGTCCTTGAAGACGATGCCGAGGAATTCGTCACCGACATAGACTTCGGCGGAATCTTCCTTGCGCGGCCGTGCCTTGACCTCAAGCTTGGGGTTCTGGAAGACGCGCTTGAAATAGGCGTCCAGCTTTCTGATTTCGTCCGGCTTCAACAGTCTTCTCCGATCATCGGGCTTGCTGGTTTGAAGGGCGCTTCTGGCACGTCGACAATGGCGATGTAAAGGCAAGCCGGCCGTATTGCACCGGAAGCGGCGGCGCCGCCGGGCAAAATCGCAATGACGCCGGACGACGCGCCGGCGCGTAAATCAGATATCGAAGCTGACCACCTGGTCCATCGACTGCGATGGCAGAAGCTGGTCCATCTGGCGGGAAGGCTGGTCGCAGCCGGTCTCGCCGACGACGCGGGCCGGCACGCCGGCAACCGTCTTGTTGTGCGGCACGGGCGACAGCACCACCGACCCGGCGGCGACCTTGGAGCAATGGCCGATCTCGATATTGCCGAGGATCTTGGCGCCGGCGCCGATCAGCACGCCACGGCGGATCTTAGGGTGGCGGTCGCCACCAGCCTTGCCGGTGCCGCCGAGCGTCACGCCGTGCAGGATCGACACATCGTCCTCGATGACGCGGTCTCGCCAACGACGAGGCCGGTGGCGTGATCGATGAAGATGCCCTTGCCGATGCGTGCGGCCGGGTTGATGTCGGTCTGGAAGACCGAGGACGAACGGCTCTGCAGATAGAGCGCGAAGTCCTTGCGGCCCTGGTTCCACAGCCAATGCGCCAGCCGATGGGTCTGGATGGCGTGAAAGCCCTTGAAATAGAGCACCGGCATGATGAAGCGGTCGCAGGCCGGGTCGCGGTCGTAATAGGCCTGGATGTCGACACGCACGGTCGTCGGCCAGTCCTTATCGTCGGCCAGCATCGATTTGAAGGTCTGGCGGATGAGATCAGAGCCGATATCCTGATGGGCAAGCCGCTCGGCGATCCGGTGGATGACCGCCTCTTCCAGGCTCTCCTGGTTGAGGATCGTCGAATAGAGGAAGGCGGCGAGCAAGGGGTCGCGGTTGACCGCGTCCATCGCTTCGTCACGGATCGAACGCCAGATCGGATCGACCGGCTGCAACGCGCTGTGGCGGGAAATGCTGATGCTGTTCATCGACGTCTCGTCCTGCGTCCTGCTGGCTTGCCTGTTTTCCGGCCGCACATATAAGCCAGATCATAGCACGATTGAACTCAATTTTCCTTAGTGCATTGTCAAATGGATTTGGTTCGCGGGAATTCAAGCAGCCATGGAAAACGAACCCTTGATCGCCGGACGCCTGAAAGCGGCCCTCCGCGCCTCGCTGCGGGGAAGGCGTAGAGCGATCTGGTGGCGGGCTCAAGGTCAGCGCGGCGCCGATGACGCCGCGCTGCAACGGACGCCGTTCAAGTCGGCAACGGCGTGCCGGCCTGTTCCGCCACCATGTATTCGGCATACCAGTCGGGCCAGTTCACATCATGCTGTCCGCCAGTCCGTTTCTCGTGTTCGCCATGTGCGGCCGCCGCACGCCGCAGCGCCGCGGCAAGCTCGCCGGACGACGTGAATATCGTGTCGCTGGCATCCACGCGTCCAGGCAATCGCTGGGTGATTTCCTGCAGTATGAAGCTGTTGCCATCCGGATCGCTGAACGTGACATAGGATGAATAACTGCGCCCTTCCGGATGCCGACCGCTGATCGGCGGCTGCCCAGGCCCCGCGCGATGAAACACCTCGCTCGCCTCGACGCCGCGCGCCACGAGTTCGGCATGCGCCGCCTCGATATCGGACACCACGAGATAAAGCCCCTTCGCCGAACCTGGCGCGGCTGATGTCAGGCCTTTGCCGAAATGGATCGAGCACGGCGAACCGGGCGGCGTGAATTGAACGACCCGAAACGCGTCGCCGACGACGAAGTCGGCGTCGAGCCGCCAACCGAGGCCGCCATAAAAACGCTTGGACCGATCGGCATCCGCAACGGCAATGATGACGGCCTCCAGCTTCATGTCGATCGTCCCCGGTCTCGGAGTCTCGCTGCTGGGCGTATTGGTCATGTCAGCCTCCCTGGGTTGGATATTTCTTGGACTGGCAGCATTCCTCAGAGCCCCGGCCCATGCAAGGTTCGCAGTGATCGGTTCTTTGACTCCGAGGGGCTGAGATCGATTAACTGGACGGATGATAAAAATGAAAGACCAGCCGTTGATCGACACGGCCCTGAAAGCCGAGCTTTCGGCGCTCTATAGCGCCGGAGATCGCCATTACCACAACCTCGCCCATATCGAGGCGATGCTGGCGCTGGCCGGCGACTATCGAGCGCAGCTCGGCGATCCCGAGGCCGTCGAAGCCGCGATCTGGTTCCATGACGCCATCTACGACAGCAAGGCCAAGGGCAATGAGGCCAGAAGTGCCGCCCTTGCCGAGGAAAAGCTCGCGGGCCGCACCGATGCCGACCGCCTGAGCCGCATCAGCGCGATGATCCTTGCCACCGCCACGCACCAACTGCCCCGGTTCGACGACGCGGCGGCGACGCGCGACGCCAGCCTGTTCCTCGATATGGACCTGTCGATTCTGGGTGCCGCGCCGGATGCGTTCGACGCTTATGAGCGCGCGGTCCGCCGCGAATATGACTGGGTGGAGGAGCCGATGTGGCGTGCCGGACGGGGTGCTGTGCTGAAGGATTTCCTGGCCCGCCCGCACATCTTCCACACGGAGGAATTCCGCCAGCGTTTCGAGCCGCAGGCCAGGCTGAACATGGCTCGGTCGCTGGAGGCGCTCGCTATGGGCTAGGGGCGATCAGGTGAAGGCGCCTATCGTCGAGGCCATTGCCGCCGAGAAGGCGGCCAGCCGTGCCTCTTCTCCATTGTGCCACTGTTGCCCCCGGCCAACCGCTCAAAGCGGATATTCAGCATAAAACTCCAGCACGCGTTGCTTGAAGGTCTTGTCCCCGACCGCCAGCATATGGTCCCTGCCCTCGATGTGGAAAGCCCTGGCGTTCGGCATCAGGGCGGCAAGCTCGTCCGGAGAACCGCCAATGTCATCCGTGGTGCCGACCGCGACCAGCGTCGGCTGGGCGATGCGGGCAATATCGTCCTCGCTGAGCAACTCCCGCGATTTGGCGATGCAGGCGGCGAGCGCCCGGCGATCGCTGCGGGTCTGGTCGGCGAAGGCGCGGAAAGAGCGGCCGCGCGGATGGGTAGTGGCCGTCGGATCGTCGGCAAGCAGGGCGCGGCAATCGGATCCCAGTCGCCGACACCGTCGACCATGCCGATGCCGAGGCCACCAAAGACCAGCGTCGCCACCTTGTCCGGATCGGACAGCGCCAGGAACGCCGCGATGCGCGCGCCCATCGAATAGCCCATGACATGGGCCCGTTCGATACCGAGATGGTCGAGCAACGCGGCGGCATCAGACGCCATTTTCGCCGGTGTATAATCGGCCTCTTCATAGCTCTTCGATGACGAACCGTGGCCGCGATTGTCGAAGGCGATGGCGCGATAGCCGGCATCGTTGAGCGTCTTGAACCAGCCGGGCGATACCCAGTTGACATAGTGGCTCGAGGCGAAGCCGTGGATCATGAGCACGGGGTCGCCCTCGCCCGAGGCAGGCTGGCGGTCGAGGAAGGCAAGATCGAACCCGTCATGGGAAAAAAACTGCATCGGAAGGCTATCCCCGGCGCTCAGTTGGAATCGACGTTCGGGGAATCGCCCTTGTCCGACGGTGGTATGCCAGGGCCAGATATTGTGCCGACGGCCGGGTGGCGCAACAGGTCGCCATATTCGATGCCGTATTTGGCGGCGGTGCCGGCCTTGAGCTCGAGCACAAAGCGCACGGGTACGCCGGGTGAGATGATGGCCTGGGATTGCGGCTCGCCATGCTTGACGGCCCGGATCTTGCCATCCTGGCCGACAAAGATCAGGTCAAGCGGCATCGGCGTGTTCTGCATCCAGAAACTGACCTGCTGCTGTATTTCGAAGACGAACAGCATGCCGTGATCGTCCGCCATATCCTGGCGATACATCAAGCCGGCTTCGCGCTCTGTATCGGTGTCGGCGATTTCGATCGAAAAGGAGCGATTTCCATCTTTCGTCACAACGACCAGCGGCGTCGGGTCGACCGGAAGGATCATCGCCCGGCTGTCGGCCGAGGTCGGCCGTTCTGAATAGAAGAAGGCGCCCGAGGCCGCAATCACGGCAACAATGGCGCAAAGCACGCCCGCCGTCAGCCAGTTCCTGTGAGCCATCCAAAATCCTCGACCGGAAATCGTCCTAGACCATGATCCCGAAAAGTGGAAACCGGTTTCGGACAAGATCATGGTCAAACAAAGAGGAGCTGCAACCTGAACCATCTCGATTTATCGGGATGGGTCGAGTTCTAGTGCGAAACCGGCAAGGTGCCCATATCGGGGTGAATTTCGGCGGCCATAAGGCCTTTGTCGCCGCGCCCGAAACGGACAAGCACGACCTGCCCCGGCCGAAGCTCGGTGATGCCGTAGCGGCGCAAGGTTTCCATATGGACGAAAATGTCCTCGGTGCCTTCGCCACGCGTCAGGAAGCCGAAGCCCTTGGTGCGATTGAACCACTTGACCAGGGCGCGTTCGAGCCCGCTCTCCGGTGTCACCGCGACATGGGTGCGCTGCTCCTGCATTTCCGCTGGATGGACGGCGGTGGTGACATCCATGGAAAGCACACGGAAGGCCTGCAGCCCACGATCGCCCTGCTTGACAAGGCAGACCACGCGCGCGCCTTCCAGAGCTGTCTGGAAGCCGTCCCGCCGAAGACATGTCACATGGAGGAGGATATCGCCCGAAACACCGTCATCGGGAAGGATGAACCCGTAGCCCTTGGCCACATCGAACCACTTGATGGCGCCGGCAATTTCGGTCAGGTCGGCGGCATCGCCGCCTTCGTCGCGCTTCAAGGCGTCGCCAAGGGTTCCGGCCCGCCCCGTCAAAGAGGCCTTTTCCCCCATAAGAATGCCCCCTTTTTGCAAGAACACCGCAACTGATTCTTGACACCAGATTAACACCGCGGCTTCCGGTGTGTGCAAGACCTGCCGTGCCTTTTTTCACGGTTCATTGCGGGAATACCGGATTTGTTCTTTGCCGGCATCGCCGACCGCGGGCGATTGCCCTTTCGCCGCGCCGACCCTATGTTGCGCCGCACCCCAACAGATCGAGGAAAACTCATGCGCTATCTGCACACAATGGTCCGCGTCGCCGATGTCGATGCCTCGCTCGACTTCTACTGCAACAAGCTCGGGCTGAAGGAAGTTCGCCGCTATGAAAACGAGCAAGGCCGCTTCACGCTGATCTTCCTCGCCGCCTCCGAAGACGAGCAGAGCGGCATCAACGACAAGGCACCTTTGGTCGAACTGACCTACAACTGGGATCCGGAAGACTACAAGGGCGGGCGCAATTTCGGCCACCTTGCCTATGAGGTCGATGACATCTACGCGACCTGCCAGCATCTGATGGACAACGGCGTCATCATCAACCGGCCGCCGCGCGACGGCAACATGGCCTTCATCCGGTCGCCCGACGGCATCTCCATCGAGCTTCTGCAGAAGGGTCCGGCCAAAGCCAAGGCCGAACCCTGGGCGTCGATGGCGAACACCGGAAGCTGGTAGCAATCACGCCATCTTGAAGCGCGGCGGCCGGGGTAAAAGCCGGCCGCCTTTGCCGTTTCGCGCCACGCCACCTATCTGACCAGTCATCACGCCTGGCCGGCAGGCCAGCGCCCAGACCAGGAGAAGTCATTCATGCCATCCAGCCATGCCGACATCGCCACCGAGAACGCCAGCCGCTACCTACAGCAATTGTGCAAGCATTGGGCACATAAATTCCCGGTCGAATTCGATCCCACCCATGGCGCCATCGACCTGTCGCTCGGCCGCACGGTCATGGATGCCGATGCGAGCACGCTGCACATCACGGTGTCGACCGACGAGGCGGGTTCGCTCGAGCGCCTGGAAAGTGTTGTCGCCGATCACATCAAGCGCTTCGCCTTCCGCGAAGAGCTGACCTTCGACTGGAAGCCGGCCACGGCGGCGTAATCGGCCTAATTTTTATCGGCCTGCCCGGCCATCTCCAGCAGCGCCAGCACCGAGCGCCAGTTACGCGCGGTGCCCGGCACCTTCAGAACGCGCGGAATGAGGTTGGCAAACACCGATTTGCCGAGCCCGTCCGGCGCGCTGAGGTAGAGCACATCTCCCTTGACTTCGAAGCGTTCGGGGCCGGTGCACTTTTCACCCAGTCGCGCCACCTCATCGGCGGTCGGTTCACGCTCCAGCGCATAGGCATGGAGCTTGGTGTGGTCAGCCGCTGCTTCCGGATAAGGATTTTCGCTCACCAGCCGTTCGAACCAGGAGAGATCGCGCACCATGATGCGCGAATGAAAACCCCATTTCTGCTCGAAGGCCGCTTCGATCTGCTTGGTCAGCGCGGTCGCGTCGCCCTTGCCGGCGCGGAACACGACATTGCCGCTTTGCACATAGGTGGCGACGTTGGAAAAGCCGATATCCTCGAAGAACGAGCGCAGCTCCGCCATCTTGACGATGCGGTTGCCGCCGACATTGATGCCGGAAAACAGGGCGATGAAGACCTTTGCGTTCATATGATGAACCCCGCCAATGTCTCGTTGTCGGTGATGTCCTGATACTGGACGCCCTCGGCCTCGAAGTTTGCCTTCAACAGGTCGAAATTGCGGCGGTCCTTGGTTTCGATGCCGATCAGCACCGAGCCGAAATTGCGCGCCGACTTCTTCAGATACTCGAAGCGTGCAATGTCATCGTCCGGACCCAGCATTTCAAGGAAGTCGCGTAGCGCGCCCGGCCGCTGGGGGAAGCGGATGATGAAGTATTTCTTCAGGCCCTCGTAGCGCAGCGCCCGTTCCTTGACATCCGGCAGCCGCTCGAAATCGAAATTGCCACCTGAAACCACGGCGACAATGGTCTTGCCGCGGATTTCCTTCCTGGAAAAATCCTTCAGGGCGTCGATCGCCAAAGCGCCGGCCGGCTCGAGCACGACGCCTTCGACGTTGAGCATCTCGATCATGGTCGCGCAGAGCCGGTTCTCCGGGATCAGCCGCACCGTGTCGGCGGCGAACTCCTTGAGGTACCTCAAGGGTTCGCGGCCGATCTCGGCGACCGCGGCACCATCGACGAAGTTGTCGACCTTGGCGAGCTTCAGCCGTTTTCCGGCCGCGAGGCTGTCATGCAGGCTCGGCGCGCCGGCAGGCTCGCAGAAGACGAAACGCGCCTCCCGGCCCTGATCAGCGAAATAGTGCGTCACTCCAGCAGCGAGCCCGCCGCCGCCGACCGGCAGCATGATGATGTCGGGCATGCGTGCGCCAGGCATCTGGTCCGCAATCTCATAGGCGACTGTCGCCTGCCCCTCGATGATGTCCTTGTGGTCGAAGGGCGGCACCATGTGGGCGCCTGAGCTTTCGGTGAATTCGAAGGCGGCGCGGTAGCAGTCGTCAAAAAAGTCGCCGACCAGCCTGATCTCGACGAACTCGCCGCCGAACAGCCTGGTCTTGTCGATCTTCTGCTGCGGCGTCGTCACCGGCATGAACACCACGCCCTTCTTGCCGAAATGGCGGCAGACGAAGGCAAAACCCTGCGCGTGATTGCCGGCCGACGCGCAGACGAACAGATCGGCCTGATTGCCGGCAGCAAGCGCCTTGCGGAAAAAGTTGAAAGCGCCACGGATCTTGTAGGAGCGCACCGGCGACAGGTCTTCGCGCTTCAGCAGCACCCGCGCGCCGGTCTTTTTCGACAGATAGTCGTTTTCCTGCAGCGGCGTTTCCGGAAAGATCTGGCGGATCGCGGCGGCTGCGGTAGCGACGCGGGAGGAAAAACTGGTCATCGGAAAGCCACCTTGTGCCGCATGTCTCGTACAGATCCCTGTCGTCGATCCGGCTGCTCAGCGTCTGTTTGTTGCATCCTGATCCGGCGCGATCGATTCTGCCTATTGCATATCCGGCCCCGCAACGCCATTGTCCGGCCCTTCATGCCCATGCGCAAAGGGCATTTCGCAGTATTCTTGCAGGCACTTGGGGGCGTTTGTTCATGCCTGTCGCATCGGTCGGCCTGAAATCCATGTCGCTGCCGGAATTCGGCGAACCGACGGTGATGCCGCTGGTTGCGCGAAGCACCTATGAAGCGCGCATCGAAGCGCTGATCGCGCGCGGCGCCAGGGCCGGCTTCGATGCCCTCGCCGTCTATGGCGACCGCGAACACGCCGCCAATGTCGCCTATCTCTCAGGCTACGATCCGCGCTTCGAGGAGACATTGCTGGTCATCGCTCCCGGCAAGCAGCCAAAACTTCTCGTCGGCAATGAGGGCTGGGGCTATGCCGAAATCTGCGACGGCCCCTACGAGCGCGTGCTTTACCAGACCTTCTCATTGCCGGCGCAGCCACGCGACCGCTCGGACGCGCTGCCCGACATCCTTGCCGGTTGCGGCCTGAAGCCCGGCCAAAGGATCGGCGCCATCGGCTGGAAGCTTTTTGGCGCCGGCGACGCCGGGTTCGATGAGACCACGCTCGACCTGCCCTCCTTCATTGCCGATACGCTACGTACGCTTGTCGGCGACAAAGGCGCGGTCGTGAACGCCGCCAATCTTTTGATGAACCCCATCGACGGCCTGCGCGCGATCAACGAGGCGGACCAGTTGGCCAGCTTCGAGTTCGCCGCGACCTTCACCTCGCAAGGGTTGCGCAATGTCCTGCAGGGCATCGAGCCCGGCATGAGCGAACTGCAGGCGGCGCGGCTGATGGGCATGAATGGCCTGCCGCATTGTTGTCACCCGATGCTGTCGGCGGGAAAGCGCGCCGCCTATGGCCTGCCCAGCCCTCGCCTCGACATCATCCGGCGCGGCGACCCGATCACCATGGCCTATGGCATCCAGGGCGCGCTCAATGCCCGTGCCGGCTTCCTCGCCGAGGATGCCTCAGAGTTGCGTCCTGCTATCCGCGACTACGTCGAAAAGCTGGTCGCGCCGTATTTCGCGGCGGTTGTCGACTGGTACGAAGCGATCGGCATCGGCACGACGGGCGGCGCGTTGTGGAAGGCGGTGCAAGACCGCATCGGCGATCCGTTCTTTGGCGTCACCCTCAATCCCGGCCATCTCGTCCATATCGACGAATGGATGCATTCGCCGGTGTTTTCCGGCTCCGACATCAAATTGCGATCTGGCATGGCGTTGCAGGTCGACATCATCCCGGCGACCGGCAGCGACTATTTCACCACCAACATTGAGGATGGCATCGCGCTCGCCGACGAGGCGCTGCGCGAAGAGATTGCGGCACGCTATCCCGAAGCCTGGAGCCGCATCGAAGCGCGCCGCGCCTTCGTGGCGGATGTTCTCGGCATCCGCCTCAAGCCGGAGGTGCTGCCTTTCTCCAACATTCCGGCGTTCCTTCCGCCATTTTGGCTTTCGCGCAACAGTGCGATGGCTGTAACCAGGCGCTGACCACATTTCGACTGGACACGACTTAGTTCTGCCGCACTCTCCCTGTCCGGGAGGTGTCGCGGGGGTGGATGGGCCTTTTGGCCGGAGTGGAATTTCAGAAGTGCCTTTGAAGAAGATCGTTACCGTTTGTCTCGCCTTGCTCGTCGCCGGCTGCGCCGGCCCGCAAACGCAGGAATTGCTTGGCAGCGCCATCGTCGCCGCGCCGGTGACGGACATCGCCGGCAACCACTCGATCTTCATCGCCACGACGCGCAAGAAATCCGACGATCCCAACAAGGTTTTCGACGGCGAGCGCTCGGCGACGCTGAACTATGCCCGCGTCAACGTCACCGTGCCCGGCATCCACCAGACCGGCCAGATCGAGCGGCGCTCGCGTGGCAAGTCGGATGATCCGGCCAAATATTTCATGGCTTCCGAAGTTGTCGGCTACGACACGCAGCCGAAATTTTCCAGCGCGCTCAACGCCGATATCGCGGCGCGCGGCGGCCGCGTGATGGTCTTCGTGCATGGCTACAACACCGGTTTCGACGATGCGGTCTATCGCCTGACCCAGCTCGTTCACGATTCCGGCTACCCCGGCACGCCGGTGCTGTTTTCCTGGGCATCGGGCGCCAAGACCACCGACTATGTCTATGACAAGGAAAGTGCCAGCGCCGCACGCGACCAGCTCGAAGTGACATTGCGCATGCTGCAGCAGTCCGGCGCGCGGCGCATCGACATTGTCGCGCATTCGATGGGAACCTGGGTGACCATGGAAACGCTGCGCCAGATGGCGATCAGCGGCGACCGTGACCTGGGCGGCAAGCTGGGCGACGTGGTGCTGGCCTCGCCCGACATCGACGTCGACGTGTTCAAGAGCCAGATGCGCCGCTACGGCAAGCCCGACAAGCCGTTCATCTTGCTGTTGTCCGACGACGACCGCGCGCTGAGGCTGTCCGGCCTGATCGCCGGTTCGCGGCCACGCGTAGGCGACTACAAGGATGCCGCCGATCTTGCCTCCTATGGCGTGACCGTGGTCGATCTCTCCAAGGTCAAAGGCAGCGACAGCTTCAACCACACGAAATTCGCCGACAATCCGGAACTGGTGAAGATGATCGGTCAGCGGCTGCGCGAGGATGACGGCTTTGCCAGCGACCGTGAAGTGACCGACCGCATCGGCCTGCTCGGACAGTAGGTGCACCGCCACGGGTTTGCCATGCCAATCCAGCCTTGCGGAGGCCTTGGCCCACTTTGAACTGGACCGAGCCCGTCTCTGGCCTTATCGGAATGACTGGTGACGTCATGCTTTTGACGTCCCCCTTTACGGGAGCCGACGCGTGACCGTGCGTTTGAAGAGTTTCGTCGTCGCGTTGGCGCTCGCAATTGCCGGCTGCGCCGGCCAGAACACGCATGATCTTCTCAACAAGACGACGGTCTCGGTACCAGCTTCCGACATCGCGGCCACGCACGAAATTTTCGTCGCCACCACCCGCCAGCAGGCGACCAAGGATCCGCGTCAGGTATTCGACGGCGATCGCTCGTTGACCACCAGCTACGCCCGTGTCGACGTCACCGTGCCGAAAGTCCACCAGGTCGGCGCCATCGAGCGGGCCAAGGGTTCGGCCGACTCGAACCCGGCCAAGCAATTCACCGCCGTCAATGTCGTCCATTATGGTGACGCCCCGCAATTCGCCAAGGCGGTCGGCGCCGACATCGCCATGCGCGGCGACCGCGCACTGGTCTTCGTGCATGGCTTCAACAACGGCTTCGACGACGGCATCTACCGGCTGACGCAGATCGCTCACGACACGAAATATCCGGGCACGCCGGTGCTGTTTTCCTGGGCGTCGAGCGCCAAGACGACGGGCTACATCTACGACAAGGACAGTGCCAACGCTGCCCGTGACGACCTCGAGGCGACGCTCAGAATGCTCGCCAAGACGCGGGTCAAGAGCATCGACATCATCGCTCATTCGATGGGAACCTGGCTGACGATGGAGGCGCTGCGCCAGCTCGCCATCACCGGTGACCGCGATCTAGGCGGCAAACTCGGCTATGTCGTCCTGGCTTCGCCCGATATCGATGTCGACGTGTTCAAGAAGCAGATGATGCGTTACGGCAGGCCGGACAAGCCGTTTGCCGTGCTGCTATCAGGCGATGACCGGGCGCTCAAACTGTCTTCACTTATCTCCGGCGACAAGCCACGTGTCGGCGACTACGGCAATGCGGCCGATCTCGCCAGCTACGGCGTGGCCGTGGTCGACCTGACCAAGGCCAAGGGCGGCGACGGTGGCCTCAACCACGCCAAATTTGCCGACAATCCGATCCTGGTGCAGTTGCTCGGCGACCGCCTGCGCACGCCGGCTGGCCTGGCTGCCGATGAGGACCCCGCACAGCTCAACAATCTCGGCCAAGGTCTTGGCAAGGCTGTCGGCTCTGTCGCCGAGGTCGTCATCACCACGCCGTTCAAGGTGCTGACCATTGCCACCGGCGGGTGAGCAACGGATGCGCTTGCTTTAGGTACACTACCACCCGCAGCCGCTTGCAGGCCGACATATCCGAATATCGACATACCTAGAGCGGTTCGCATTTAGGTTGACTTGTATCCGGCGCTTTCGATGTAGTTGTTACATTCATTTGAGGTGACGACGTCGAGGGTGCTGGCGATGGCGCTGTGTACGGCCTGGATGCTTCGCTTGGCGGCACGTCGCATGCAGTGCTTGAGCTTGGCGAAGAGCTTCTCGATTGGATTGAGATCTGGACTGTAAGGCGGCAGGAAGAAGAGCCGCGCACCGGCGGCCCTGACGATGTCGCGGACGGCTTGGCCCTTGTGAGATCCGAGATTGTCGAGAATGACGATGTCACCCGGCTTCAGGGTCTTGATGAGTTCGGTTTCGACATAGACACGGAAGGCCTGCGCATTGATGGGTCCGTCAATGACCCAAGGCGCCTCTACCCGATCATGCCGCAGTGCGGCGATGAAGGTCATCGTCTTCCAATGACCATATGGCGCGTGAGCCATCAGCCGCTTGCCGCGCACACCCCAGCCGCGCAACGGCGCCATGTTGGTCTTGACCCACGTTTCATCCAGGAAGACCAGGCGCGTTGGGTCAATGCGGGTCTGATAGCGCATCCATTGCGTCCGCCGACGCATCAGCTTTGGCTTGAGTTGCTCAGCCGGCAGAACGGTTTTTTTTAAAACTCTTGCCCTCGCGATGCAGGAAGCGACCGACGCTGGCAGGGTGGATGATGAGACCCCGGTCAGCCAGTGCGGCCGTCAATTCATGAAGCGTTATGTTGGCATCCCGCTCGACCTCGCTCAGGACGAAGGCACGATGCTCCCCGTCAATCAGATAGGGTCGATGACCGCCCATCTTGCCGGGTGCCGCACTGCCCAGCCGACGCTTGCGCGCCGCCCACTTGATCACGCTCGAAACTGCCACCTTCAGTGCCGCGGCCACCTCTCGGCTCGTCTCGCCTTCTTCAAGGCGAGCCAACGCCCGTTCCCGCAAATCCATCGAATAAGGCTTGGCCATCTGTCCCGACCTCCAACGGTCAGAACATCGAATCTGATTTGCTCAGTCTTGGGAATCCCGATTCAGACAAAACGCGAACCGCTCTAGACGAACAGGTCGACTTTCTGGAACGTCGTCACGTCGATCAGCCCGACGTCGGAAATCCTCAGTTCCGGAATGACCACCAGCGCCAGCAGCGAATGCTGCATGTAGGCGTTGTTCAGGGAACAGCCCATCTTGCGCATCGCCTCGGTGAGTTTTTCGGCCTTGGCGGCGACGATCTCGGCGCGCTCGTCCGACATCAGCCCGGCGATCGGCATTTCGACCAGCGCCAGTTCCTTGCCCTTGGAGAACAGCACGACGCCGCCGCCGACTTCGCCCAGCCGGTTGACCGCCAGCGCCATGTCCTGCTTGTTGGTGCCGACGCAGATGATGTGATGAGCGTCATGCGCCACGCTCGAGGCCATGGCGCAATCGCCCATATAGCCGAAGCCGGAGACGAAGGCGTTGGTGACGCCGCCCGTGCCCTTGTGCCGCTCGACCAGCGCGATATGGCAGACATCGTTGCGGCGGTCCATGGCGACCAGCCCGTCCTCGACCGGCAGATCGGCCTCCAGCGCGCGCGTCGGCGCCTGATTCTCGATGACGCCGATGACCCGCACCCGCACCTCGTTGGCGCCCTTGGGGGCCGCGATGTCGAAGTCGCCGGCCTTCAGCTTCTTGCCCAGCTTGACGGTGTTCTTCGCCGTCTTCGGGTAATCATAGGCGGGAATGTCGATATCGAGCTTGCCGCCCTTGGCCAGCCTGACGCCGCGCGCATAGACCTCATCGATGGTCATTGCGGCGAGATCGGAGACAATCAGCAGATCGCCCAACCGCCCCGGCGCGATCGAACCGATCTCGCGTTCCAGCCTAAAATGCTGGGCGGTGTTGATCGTCGCCATCTGGATCGCCGTCACCGGCTTCAGCCCCTGTTGGATGGCGTGGCGCACCACCCGGTCCATGTGACCTTCATGCACCAGCGTGCCGGAATGGCTGTCGTCGGTGCACAGGATGAAGTTGCGCGGATCGATGCCGCCTTCGGTCACCGCCTTGATCTGCGCGGCGACATCGTACCAGGCCGAGCCCAGCCGCAGCATGGCCTTCATGCCCTGGCGCACGCGGGTGATGGCATCCTCGGCGCGCGTGCCTTCGTGGTCGTCCTCGGGTCCGCCGGCGACATAGCCGTGGAACGGCAGGCCGAGATCGCGCGAGGCATAGTGGCCACCGACGGTCTTGCCAGCCTTGACCGTCGCGGCGATCTCGCCCGACATCACAGGATCGTTGGCGGCGACACCCGGAAAATTCATCACTTCGCCGAGCCCGATGATGTTTTCCCAGGTCATCGCTTCCGCCACGTCGGCAACCGTGAGCTCGGCGCCGGCATGCTCCAGCCCAGGCGCCGATGGCACACAGGACGGCATCTGCACATGCACGTTGATGGGCATGGCCACCGCCTCGTCATGCATCAGCCGCACGCCCGGCAGGCCCAGCACATTGGCGATCTCGTGCGGATCGATGAACATCGACGTGGTGCCGTGCGGAATGACGGCGCGGCAGAATTCGGTCACCGTCACCATGCCGCTCTCGACATGCATGTGCGCGTCGCAGAGGCCGGGCACCAGATAGCGCCCGCCGGCATCGACCACCTTGGTGCCCTGGCCGATGGCGTGGCTGGCATTCGGCCCGCAATAGGCAAAGCGGCCGCCGGCAATGGCGATATCGGTGCCGGCGATGATCTCGCCCGAGTGAACGTTCACCCAGCGGCCGTTGCGGATGACGAGATCGGCGGGCTTGCGGCCCATGGCGACGTCGACCAGATGCGTCGCCATCTCGGTCCAGGGTTTTGGTTTGGCGGCACTGGCGGTCTTTGCAGTCGGCATCAGGCGATTCCTTCGGTTACGAACAGTCTCGCAAATGTCGGCGCGCGTAGCCAGAGGTGACGACCGGCTTGAACGGCCTCACAATTGCAAGTCGACGGCAATGCCACGTTCCAGAAGCTTCAAACGCCCTGCGATACCGAGCGCCTTGAAGGAATTGGCAAGCTCGCTTTGCGTCTCGGTGAAATGCTGCCAACCCTCATTGTGGATCGCGATGATCGTCGCATCGGAGAAGGCATTGGCCGCCTCGATCGCGTCATTACTGTCCATGGTCATATGGAAGGCGCCGCGTGGCCTGGCCGAGCCAGTGAAAAGGATCGCGGCCCTGACGTCAAAACGGCGCGCGACTTCGGCCACGCCGTCGAACCAGACAGTGTCGCCTGAGATGTAGACACTCGGGCCACCTTCGCTATCGAGTGATAAGACGAAGCCGACAACATCGCCGCTGATCGGCTCAATGCCATGTGGACCGTGCCGCGCGGGCGTGGCCGTCACACATAGGCGCCGGCCATCCGATACATCAACTTCAACGCTCTGCCAGGGAGCCAGCCCCTCCGTCGAGCCGCCCAAGCGCCCTGCACCAACCTCGGTCGTGAGCACTCGAGAGGCGCGAGGCAGGAATGCACGACCTGAATGATCGAGGTTGTCTAGAGCAGATTCGACTTACTCCGGGTCATACCCGGCTGCCTCGAAGTAGTTTCGGCATTCGGCCGGTTTGAAGGCGTCGAGGCAGTCGGCGATGACGGACCAGAGTTGATCGATGGAGCGGGCGGCTGCTTTTCTGAGTAGGGCTTTGAGCTTCGAGAACGCCATCTCGATGGGATTGAAGTCGGGCGAATATGGCGGCAGCAACAGAAGCCGTGCGCCGGTCCTTTGGATGGCCTCGCGAACGCCGGTGATCTTGTGAGCCGGCAGGTTGTCCATGACGACGATGTCGCCGGGAGAAAGTTCAGGCGCGAGCACCTGTTCGGCATAGGCCAGGAAGGCGGCGCCGTTCATCGGCCCGTCGAGCAGCATCGGTGCGGTCAGGCCGTTCAGCCGCAGTCCAGCGGTGAAGGTCGTGGTCTTCCAATGACCATGAGGAACCGGCGCACGGCAGCGTTCGCCACATTTGGCCCGCCCGCGCAGCCGCGCCATCTTGGTGGAGGCCGCAGTCTCATCAATGAAGATCAGCTTCTCGGGGTCGAGATCGAGCTGGCCGTCGAACCAGGCGCAACGGCGCGCCTTGACGTCGGGGCGCTGTTGTTCGCTGGCATGCGCCGTCTTTTTTTAAACGTGACGCAGCGCCTGTCGAGAAACATCCAGATCGTCGAAGGAACCACGCGCACGCCATGCCCGGCCGCCAGCCTCTCGGCAATCTCCGCCAGAGTGATGTCGGGCGTCTCCTCGATCAGGCCGAGGATGAAGGCTTCGTGAGGATCAAGCTTCGAGCGCGACGGTTGGCCCTGCTTGCGTGCCGCCATCTCACCCGTCTCGCGATAGCGGCGATACCAGTTCCCCGCCGTAGCAATCCCGATCCGGAACCGGCGTGCTGCCTCCCGCGTCGAAACACCCTCCGATATAGCCAAAATCACCCGACCGCGAAGGTCCGCACTCAAGCTGCGTGTCATCGTCATCTCCCTGCAAATCACAGGGAAAATGAAACAGACTTCCGCCACCGCGTGAATCCCAAATGTGACTCGGCGTTCACGGAAAATGCTCTAGGTGCTGGTCATGGCTGAGCAACACCAGATCGATGGGCGGCAAACTGTCGATACCAATGGCCGGACCGGATTGCTTGACCAGCCGGACTGCGCCCGCGTCATAAGCTTGGGGCACGTCGAAAGTCGGATCGGTCAGAAAGCGGATCCCGGCGATCTCGATGAGCGCGGTGGGGCCGCCGATCAAGGTGATTGTCATTCTGTCAGGCCCGGACACGTCCACGATGAAATGCTCCTTCAGTTTGCCGCCCGGACTGATATCGGGAGAGACGAACAGATATCCAAGGACCAGTTTGCGGACGGCGATTGTTTCACCCGCCCGGTTGCTCGGCTCTCGCATCGACCGTAACGCTGACACCACCGGATGAGATCTTTTCGACGATCCGCTCGAGTTCGCCCGGCGCGAATGTTCCGCCGACCATGATCTCGCCACCGATGATCGGCTCCATCAGCCGCGGCGACATCACCACGGCGCCGTCGATGCTGAGATCGACCACCTTTCCGATGTTCACCCTGGTGAAGTCAGCGAACGCCTTTGCACTGTCCGCTGTCATCTTGAGGCTGAGCACCATCTGCCCGGACGCTTGATCGGAAACAACCGCTGCCTTGGCAATGGCGAGCGTCAATGGCTCGGCCATGGCGAGGCCGCAAGCGAGCAGCAGGATGGCTACTGCAGCGATGAGACGAGCCGGGCTGTTCATCAGGATTTTCCCCTGCAAGACGCTCATCTTGCACGCTGACATTCGCCCGACAATGTCAGCTGTCGTCGGCTTGCAGGCTGCCGTTCGGCGAGCGGCGCACGGCCGCAGCCAGAAACAGGTTTCCGTTTCGTCGCAAAACGGTCTACCTTGGCTCCCAAGATTTTCCGACTCTTCGCTCGGGGAGTTCGATGTATCGCCTTGTGGTCGCAAGTGCCGGTCTTCTTGCCGTCCTGTCCGTGCCGGCTCTCGCAGCCGACCCGACGGCCGATGTGCCGATGACCGCGCCCGGCTTCGACTGGACAGGATACTATGCCGGCCTGCAGGCAGGATATGGCTGGGGCCGGTCCGATATCTCAGGAAATGACGGCGGACCGTTTTCTGTCTCGCCCGACATTGACGGCGGTTTCGTCGGCGGGCACGTGGCCGGGCTGTGGCAATTCGACCAGGCGGTGATCGGCGCAGAGGCCGAGCTCAACTATTCCTCGATCGACGGCACGGCGGAACTCGGCGGACCCGGAAATGTCGTCGGCACCGACATCAAATGGTTCGGTTCGGTCAACGCCAAGGCCGGATATGCGATGGATCGTGTGCTGGTCTACGGCATAGGCGGCGTCGCCTTCGCCGGTATCGAGACCTCGCAATCAGCAGGCTCCGCCTTCTCCGAGACGCGCACCAATGTCGGCTGGACCGTGGGTGCCGGCGTCGACTATGCGCTGACCGACAAGTTCGTCGTCGGCGCGCAGTATCGCTATTACGATTTCGGCTCCGAACACTATGACGGGTCCAGCGACTTCGTCGGCCGCGACCAGGATACCAAACTGAACACCGTCGGCATCAATCTCAGCTACAAGTTCTGAGCGCTGCCAACAGCGATCGGCGAGCGACCGCTGGATATGATCAGCAATTTCGATGAGGAGGGGCGGCCGGCGCCCCCAGTGGGCGGGGGAATGGGTTGGGCCTGGTAGACGCCGGCCTCGGCGGATCAAGTCCGCCGTTCAAACACCCTACGCATTGCGCGCGCCGCGCTAAATTCCGCGATCACGCCAGTATCGCCGCGCCCCCTCCTCTGGGGTGCGCGTTCGGACAGCTCAAGAACACGACTTGACGGCCTGTGTCTGGCATCTGAAAAGGGCTGACCTGCGGACGTGGCGGAATTGGTAGACGCAAGGGACTTAAAAAATTGGTCGATGCGTCGTCAACAAAAACAATGCTTTAGCATACCAGAACTGTTGGTCATAGACCTTACGGTTGCACCTATATGTCTAACTACCTGAAGTTGTGATACCAACCTACTGTTTTTGCTAAGATTGTTGCGTGTAGAAGTGCAACGTTCCCGCTCGAGCGACTATTGCAGCGCGCAAGGGACCATGTGGGAAATCATGTGGGAGAAATATCAGGCTCCAAACCTTGGATTAGACGATTGCTAGTAGACCGAGGTGTCTACGATTGACAGATTTCCCATCGCCCCGCGAGATGGAAGGACGCTAATATCAAGCCTTGTCATGTACTCCGCTGTCTCCACTGTGCGAAGGAGCCTATGACGCTTGACCGTCAGTTCCCAAACGAGGCGATCATCCTCCATCAGGCAATAGTGTGGCACCAACCCCTGTGGAACATGTTTGGGATTGTCGGGTAGTCTCAAAAGATCGAATAGGACTTTGACCCTGTTGTCGACATCGGCAACGTCACTTGCCACCGACAACTCGCCGGCAGGTTCATAAAAATGAATATCCATCTTGATGGATAGTGAAACGCGCTGGCTCGCGACGACCACGAAGTCCAAGCCGTGTCGCTCGAACGTCGCGACGCCCTCCCACGTGTTGTCGTTGTAGGGCTTGGATAACCACTTTGTGTGCTCACTAAGTGGGTTAGTTTTCCAGAGGCGAACAAGCTGGTGGTGCATCTGGGTCCGGAAGTCGGCGGCAAAGTTCCAGTGCGGGCCACCTTTGTTGCCCGACGGTATCCGTCCCAAGAAAAACAACTCAAATCGCATACAGCAACTGACCTAGTGGTGCGGGCGGCGGGACTTGAACCCGCATGGCCGAGGCCTCCGGATTTTAAGTCCGGTGTGTATACCAATTTCACCACGCCCGCAGTGCCCGCACATGTACGCGTGGTGTGGGATTTTGCAAAGAGCAAGGGAGCATGCTCGCACACATGATTGTGTGGGAAATATCGTGGGGATTTCCCACGCATGTGGGAGAAAGTCGGACTTCACCATCAGCTCGAAGTCTTGGTTTTTCAGGCTATTGAGCGGGAAGCACCGCAGAAAAAGAGACTTAAAATCCCTCGATCTCTGATCGTACGGGTTCGATTCCCGTCGTCCGCACCAGATTGAAATCAAAGCTAGATTTGGCTGCCTTGCACTGGCCACCACATTGAAGACGCCTGGCTGGATAGCCGTCCTGGAGACGGCCATCCGAACTGATTTCTAAGCGGAAGCGAAACAAAGGCGGCATTTCCACGTTGAGGTCCGTCAAAACGACGGAGATTTCAGAAAATGGATCCGGCAACCGCGGCCATGATGGTTTTGCTCTCGTGCACCCCGGGCGAGGCCTCCATCTGCAAACCCGTCGAGATGGAGCCAGCAATGTATGCATCTCTCGATCTGTGCATGGCTTCGCTGAAGGACAGGCTCGCAAGGTCCTCGAACGGCGAGATCATCGGGCGATGCCGTCCGGTCGATGCGACCAACACGGGCTCCCTGCCGATCGGTTACACAACGGTTGTGGTTACTCGCGGCCGCGGCGCCGACGCCAGCACCAGCAGCTACATCGTTCAGCGCCAGCGATAGCCGCCTCGTTGCCGTTGCCAACGGTAGCGTTCTTGCCTGTGTGCTAGATGCGCGTCGTGTCAGTCCCTTGGTCGCCTAAATGTGGTACCGGCGGCCGCTGATCGGCGCTTGGCTCATGGTCTGGTGCAGAGCCCATCTCAATGATTCCAACCAGCGCGCGAACAAACTCGACCATATCGTTTGCCGTGATGGCTGCCCTGTCGGGATCTTGCCCAATGTGCTCGGCGGCCGCGCAACATGACAGGCGGATGTGGTCGTAGTGCGAATCCCTTTCATCCTCCGGCAACATCGCCAATTTCATGGCTCGGCGATAAATCAGCCGCAGCAATTGCTCGAGAGCTGCTCCGACACTCATGCGTTTTGCTCCGCATTGGTCAAACGTCCCAGCGCTCCAGGGCGCGTGTCGGAACGTCGATGGGAGGTATTTCCGTCCCTGTGCCAAGGCTGCATTATAGCTATTAATATATTGTTTATTGCTAATATACGACTCCCGGAAGCGTCTTTGGCCTCCATGGGATCGTACCTCGGCGCCGAGGCCCCCGTTAAACTGTCCGCACGGAATAGCCGCATATGCCCGTGGGCTGCCGTCCTATAGGTCTTCGAGATTACCCTCGAAAGTGACTTCAAACGGAGCGCCGGATTTCCAGCGTCTGATCGCAGGCGGCATGTCTTTTATGACCGACGACGTCGCTACAGTCGCATCAGTCGGCAATTCCATCGCCATTATGCCCGCGATTGTGCGGTAAGGAGCCGAAGCAAGGGTCTCACGCCGCCCTTCGAGTGAGCCAACAGCACCTGCGCATTCGCAAAGCTATTTTCGGAACGGGCAATGACAATAACGATAGATGGAAACGCCAGCTGGCGCGATATCGCGCGGGTGAGCGAAGGCGAATCCCTGGCGCTTAGCCAGGCAGCGTGGGACAGGATCGCTTTTGCGCACCAGATCGTAGCCGCCATCGTCGAAAAAGGCATTCGCGCCTATGGCGTCAATACCGGGGTAGGCGCCTTGGCAAGCAAGGTCGTGGCGCCTGCCCTGCAAAAGAAACTGTCGCGCAATATCATTCGCAGTCACGCCTGCGGCGTCGGTGACCTCGTGCCGAGACGCGGCGTGCGCGCCATCATTGCCGCTCAGGTGGCGAATTTCGCGCATGGCCATTCAGGCGTCAGCCCTGCGATCGTTCGTAATTTGCTCACCTTTATCGAGCGCGATTGCGTTCCCGACGTGCCGTCCCGGGGATCGGCCGGCTATTTGACGCACAACGCGCATGTGGCACTGGTGTTGATCGGCGAAGGCAGTGCAACCATGGCGGGCCGCTCGATGAGCGGGCTCGAGGCCCTGGCCGAAATGGGTCTGGAGCCCTTGGAGCTCGGCGCCAAGGAAGGCTTGAGCCTCGTCAATGGCACCGCCTGCGCAACCGGCCTGACAAGCATCGCTGTGCTGCGCGCGGAGCGTCTGTTGGGATGGGCCGACGCAGCGGCGGCTTTGACGCTTGAAGCCGCCGGCGCGCAAATGCCGGCCTTTGGTGAACAAATCCTGGCGATGAGGCCCTCACCCGGCATTCAGGAGGTGGGCAAATCGCTGCGTGGCTGGCTTCATGGCAGCGAACTTATCGCGCTCGCCCACGGCAGTCGCACGCAAGACGCCCTCAGTCTTCGCGCCGTGCCCCATGTTCATGGCGCCGCCCGGGAGGTGCTGGACCGGTCCGCCGAGTTGGTCGACCGCGAATTGGCTGCCGTCACCGACAATCCCGCGGTATTCGGGTCTTTGAACGATCCTCAGGTCGTTTCAGAGGCGCATGCGGTAGCGCCCGCCCTCGGCCAGGCGGCCGACGGCCTGACCATCGCCTTGGCGCAGGTGGCTGGAATGAGCGAGCGTCGGATCGATCGTCTGGTCAATCCACTTGTCAACAATCTGCCGGCCTTCCTTGCCGATGAGGACGGAGCCAATTCCGGCTTCATGATCGCCCAATACACGGCCACGTCGCTCAGCAACGTCAATCGGCGTCTGGCCGCCCCGGCGGCGACCGACGGCGGCGTCACATCCGGCCTGCAAGAGGATTTTCTGGCTCATCCAACCGTCGCCGCCAACAAGCTTCTGGCGGTTATCGACAACGCGGAATACATCCTGGCGATCGAACTCATGGCAGCCGCGCAGGCCCATGATTTTCTGGCGCAGCGCGGTACACGTGCGCCCGGTACCGATGCCATCTACCAAATGGTCCGGGAAAAAATCGCCCACTATTCCGACGATCGGCCTCTGTCCCGGGACATGGAGGCCTTGCGCAACTTCATCCGCGAAATGGACGTGCCGGCCTGTCCGCAGCCGTAAGGCAAATGCTCGGCGAGCTTCGAGAGACTAGGCCTTCATCGGGTACAATTTCAGGTGCTGGATCAAGATAATCGTCTTGGCATCGACGATGCGGCCGTCGGCAATGCCGGCCAGCGCTTCGTCGAGTGGCATTTCCAGGACCTCGATGTCCTCGCCCTCTTCCGGCGCGCCGCCGCCGGCCGAGATGCGGTCGGCAGGCGAATAGCGGGCAACGAAGAACCATAGCCGCTCGGTGACGCTGCCTGGGCTCATGTAAGGTGAAAACAGCCGCTCAATGTCCTTCAGCTGGTAGCCGAGTTCTTCCTCGGCTTCCTTGCGGATGGCGGTTTCCGGGTCGTTTTCGTCGAGCAGCCCGGCACAGGCCTCGATCAGCGGCTCGCGGTGGCCGGTGACGTAAGCGGGATAGCGGAACTGCCGCACCAGCAGCACCGTCGCACGCGTGGGGTCGTAGGGCAGGATCACCGCGCCGTCGCCGCGATCATAGGTCTGGCGGATCTGCGTCTCCCACTGGCCGTCGCGCCGGCGATAGTCGAGCACGGTCTTTTTCAGCACGGCCCAGTCGTCGGAAAGAACCTCTTCCGAGCGGATGCGAATGCGATCGTCCATTGGATACCTCGGTATTTTGCTGCCGGGCGCAGGCGTAGCCGCGAACCGGCGCCGGCGCAATTGGGGCAGCCATTGGTCCAGAGCGCGCTTCACCCTCTCGTGTGTGGTATGGGAAAGCTCCGTTGCCTAAATAGCGCGTTCCCTTCCCGGAGTCCTTTCATGACGACATCGCTTTTCCAGCCGATCACGCTCGACGGCTTGAGCTTCCCCAACCGCATCGCCGTCGCGCCTATGTGCCAGTATTCCGCCGAGGACGGCCGCGCCAGCGATTGGCATCTTTACCACTGGAGTAACCTGGCCATGTCCGGCGCCGGCATGGTCACGGTGGAGATGACCGATGTCGAGCGGCGCGGGCGCATCACCCATGGCTGCCTCGGACTTTACTCCGACGACAACGAAGCCGCTGCGCGCCGCACACTGGATGCCGCACGACGCGTCGCAGCCCCCGGCACGAAATTCGGCACGCAGCTTGCCCATGCCGGCCGCAAGGCTTCGAACCGTAAGCCCTGGGAGGGCGGCGGGCCACTGCAGCCGAACGAGGATCCCTGGCAGACCGTCTCGGCCTCGGCTATCGCCTATGACACCGGCTGGAACGTGCCGCACGCGCTGGAAGACGAGGAAATCCTGCAGCTCATCGAGCGGTTCGCCGAAGCCGCAAGGCGGGCCGAACGCGCCGGCTTCGACTTCATCGAACTGCACGCCGCACACGGCTATTTGATCTTCCAGTTCCTGTCGCCGCTGTCCAACCAGCGCACGGACCGCTGGGGCGGCTCGCTGGAAAACCGGATGCGCCTTGTCGTCGAAATCGCCAGGGCGGTGAAGAAGGCAGTGCCGAAGCTGATGCTTGGAACGCGGCTGTCGGTGAAGGACTGGGTCGACGGTGGCTTCGACGTCGAGGACGCGATCGAGGTGGCGAAGGTATTGAAGGCCGAGGGTGTCGCCTATCTCTGCTGCTCCAGCGGCGGCAATTCGCCTTTGCAGAAACTGCCCACCGGCCCCGGCTATCAGGTGCATCTGGCGGAAGCCGTGCGCAAGGGCGCCGGCATCCCGACCCGCGCGGTCGGCCTGATCGACGATCCGAAGCAGGCCGAGGCTGTTATCGCCGAGGGCCGCGCCGACATGGTGGCGCTGGCGCGCGCCTTTCTCGCCGATCCGCGCTGGGGCTGGCGTGCGGCCGCCACATTCAGCGAAAAGATCCATCCGGCGCCGCAGCTCGCCCGCTCGGTGACGACGATGGAGCACTGGATGAAGGCGGCGGGCTGATCGGGCCATTCTCCTAATGCCGGGGCCCCCTGATCTCGGCGCGATCCTACCCGGCCCGTTTGCAACAGCCCGCTTCAATTCTGGCTGCAAACTGTTACGCTGGGTGAGGCTGCGGCGGGCGCGGCCGGGCTTGGGAGGAGATCATGTCGTTCAGGGCATTCTTGCCGGCTGCAGCTATTGTGGCCGTGGCCGGGTTTTGGCTCGGTGCGTCGACGCCGAGCGTCGCGCAATATTGCGAGGGTACGGTGCACGGCCTGTCCGGCCGCTACAATCTGGCCACCGGCAGCGGCTTTCTCGCCGTGCGGACACGGCCGAACTCGTCATCGCGGATGATCGGCCAGCTGTTCAATGGCGATCACGTCGAGATCTTCGACCGGCGCGGCAACTGGTATCAGGTCGAAATCGGCGGCACGACCGGCTGGGCCAATGCGCGCTGGCTGCGCAACGATTGCGACTACTGAATGGCGATCACGTCGAGATCTTCGACCGGCGCGGCAACTGGTATCAGGTCGAAATCGGCGGCACGACCGGCTGGGCCAATGCGCGCTGGCTGCGCAACGATTGCGACTACTGAGACGCCGATGCATGTCCACCCAAAAGTGGACAACGACATGCATCAAACAAAAAGGCCGAAAGCGCGTCGTAAACGCGACGCGACTTTTGGGCGCAGGTTCCGCGCCACTTTTGCAACCAAATTGGCTGATTTGCGTTGCGGCCATGATGGACAACAAACCTTTTGAAACGCCGGTTGTGGTCGAACTTGGCCATGTCGGCAAATACCGCCATATCCGAAGCACCCAGGAAGCGGCGGAGTGCCTGATGACAGTGTGGCCGCTCAATCGCGGCCCGCGCCATCAGGATGCCCTCGACACTTGCCTCAAAGTGCTGGAAGGTTATCGTTCGACAGCGGAAGCGCGACGGGCATTGATCGAGGCCGCCAGGGAATCGGAAGTGCTGGTGCCCGACGACAGGCTTTCCGACGACCGGCTGCATTAAGCAGGCGGACCTTTCAACCGGAGGTTTTTGATGGCGAAGCTGACTTACAAGATCGTCGAGCATGACGGCGGCTGGGCCTACAAGGTCGGTTCGACCTACTCGGAGACATTTCCCACCCATCAGGACGCGCTGCGCGCCGCCGAGATCGCTTCGGCCGAGCAGCAGGTGGCAGGCGCGACGGACGGTATCCAGTATGAGGACGCCGACGGCAAATGGCACGAGGAACTGGCTGATGGCCGCGACCGGCCGCAGACCGAGGTCTCTGACTAAGTTTATTGCCGAAGGCCGCAGGCCACGGACGTCCGGAGAGGGGGACGTCTCGTGGCCAGTTGCGGGCCCCCGCGGTCGACTATTTACCGCAATACTGGTCGTTCACATTTCCCTGATGGTTCGCATCAGGACCGGCCGAGCTATAGGCACAAGGTCCTGCCGGGTCGCCAGGATTGCCAAGGGTGTCGCCATTGATGCTTCCGGTCGTGTTCTGGTCGACCTTGAAGACTGTTCGTTGCCGAACGGCCACCAGCTGTGACGGTTGGAATATGTGCCGTCGGATGACTGGGCCATCGCCGATGTGGCGAGACCGATCGTCAGAACCGATGTCGCGAGAAATTTCCTGTACATTGCATTACTCCGTGTCTTGGTCGCCTTGGGTGCGACACGGGGTAAACCCGGCAGTCAGCCGGTTGGTTCATTGAAATTGTCGTGAGGCTGTGGTGATGCAAACGCGCGGGCGGCAATCCGCTCGATGAAACCAATCACCCGCCTCGGCTCGACGAACTGCGGCATATGGCCGACGCCGTCGACGGGTTCGAAATCGAGCCCATCGATCTTGCCGCGCATCGGCTCGCCATGGACGCGGATGTCGATGACGCGGTCGGCGGCCCCAAACAGGATGCCGACCGGCATGGCGATCTCGCCATAGCGCAGCTCGATGCGGCCGAGATCCTGTTCGACGGCCACGACATCGGCCGATGTCGCCTCGAAATGGGCAGGCCGCAGCCCGAGCCAGCCACCGCCGTCAACCATGTAGTCCGCCGGAAAAGCCTGCGGCGCGAAGATGAATTCCATTGTCGGCCGCGCATAGCGCAGGCTCAGGGGTATCGCCACTGTATAGGCCATGACCCAACGCTGCAGGCGTGAGGGAATGTAGAGCAGGTCGAACCGCTGGCGTGCCCTGGTTTCCAGATGCGTCAACGGCGCCAGCAAGGCGATGCCCGAAATCGCCTCGGGATGTTCCACGGCGAGGGTCAGCGTAATGGCGCCACCCAGCGAGTGACCCACCACCAGCGGCCTTTCCAGTCCCAATTTTTCGATGAAGCGGCGCACCAATTCTGCCTGTTCGGGCAACCGGCCGGTGGCGCCGTTCGCGCGCACCGAATAGCCCGATCCCGGACGATCAAGCGCGATCAGCCGGTAGCCCGGGCCGAAATGTCCGAACAAAGTGTGCCGGAAGTGATGGAGTTGCGCACCAAGTCCATGCAGGAAGACGATCGGCCTGCCCTCGCCCACATCGACATAGTGGATGCGGTTGCCGTCGATCTCGACGAATTTTCCGACCGGCGGCACCAGTCTTTGCGCCTTCGCCGCAATCCACAGCGTCGCCAGCACCAGACACGCGATCCCCAGCACCGCCAGCAGCAACAACAGGGCCAGCAGCCATGACAGGATCGATATCAGCATTGTTCACCCGGACCAGAACCGGTTTGAGCTTACCCGCATCCGGTCGTGCTGCAACCTCGCATCGCAACGGGCGGGTCCAAGTGCGGATGCTCACCGCCCGGTGGCATTGCCGACGGCCACGCGCCGCGCTATCTCAGGCGACCCCGTCCTGCCGGAGTCTTCCATGCCTGAAATCGTTACCGCCGCCATGCTCGTCATCGGCGATGAGATTCTGTCCGGCCGCACCAAGGACAAGAATATCGGCCATCTCGCCGACATCATGACCTCGATCGGCGTTGATCTGAAGGAAGTGCGCATCGTTCCCGACGAGGAAGACGAGATCATAGCTGCGGTGAATGCCGTGCGCGCGCGCTATACCTACGTGTTCACCACCGGCGGCATCGGCCCGACCCATGACGACATCACCGCCGATTCGATTGCCAAGGCGTTCGGCGTGCCCTGCGAATACGACGCCAAGGCCTATGCGATGCTGGGCGAAAGCTATGCGACGCGCGGCATCGAATATACCGAGGCGCGCAAGCGCATGGCGCGGATGCCGCGCGGTGCCGACCATATCGACAACCCGGTGTCGGTAGCGCCCGGTTTTCGCATCGGCAACGTCCATGTCATGGCCGGTGTGCCCTCGATTTTCCAGGCCATGCTCGACAATGTCGTGCCGACGCTGAAGACCGGCACGAAGATGCTGTCGGCGACGGTGCACTGTCCGTTCGGCGAAGGCCTCGTCGGCGGACCTCTGGGCGAGATCCAGAAGGCGCATCCGGACACGATCATCGGCTCCTATCCGAAATATGGCGATGGCAAGTTCTGGACCGAACTGGTCGTTCGCGCCCGCAGCCAGGAGGCGCTTGACGCCGCGCGCGCCGACGTCGAGGCGATGGTGGCGGGTTTCGCCGCCAAGGCGAGTTGAGCCGCCGGAACCAAGCGCGGCGCCGCAACGTTTCCTTGCACGCGAGATTGAAGGCTCGCCAGATTGAGGGATCATCATGCGCTTCAAGACCATCGTTGCCATTCTGCAGAACGAGCAGGACGCCGAGCGCGTGCTCGACTGCGCCATTCCGCTCGCCAGCCGCTTCGAGAGCCATCTGATCGGCATCCATGCCGAGGCGCTTCCGGTGCCCTACACATCGGCGACCGGCTTCCCGGACACTGAGTTCCTGCAAGTGTCGGCCGACATGAACCGGGAGCGGGCCGACAAGCTGCAGGCCGTCTTTCTCCGGCGCATCAAGGATTCCGGCCTCTCCTTCGAGTGGCGCAGCCTGGAGAGCTTTTCCGGCGACAGCGCGCTGACCGGCATTTCGAGCGTACGTGCCGCCGATCTCATCGTCGCCGCCCAACGCGAAACCGGCGGCGACCCGAGTGCCGATGTCGACACGCTGGTCTATGATGCCGGCCGCCCGGTGCTGGTGGTGCCGAGCGCGGGTCCGCTGGTCACCACATTCAAGCGGGTACTGCTCGCCTGGAACGGCAGCAAGGAGGCCGCGCGCGCCGCCTTCGACGCCCTGCCCTTCATCATCGAGGCCGAGAAAACCGACATATTGGTCATCGATCCGCCCGACACGCTCGAGCAAAGCCCGGAGGCCGCCGGCGCCGAAATCGCATCGGCCCTGTCGCGCCACGGCGCCAATGTCAGCGTCTCGGTGCAGCAATCGGGCGGCACCTCGGTCGACGACATGATCCAGAACCGGGTCGCCGAGACCGGCGCCGATCTCCTGGTGCTTGGCGCCTACAGCCATTCCTGGCTGCGCCAGCTGCTATTCGGCGGGGTGACGCGCACGGTGCTGCGCACGGCACAGGTGGCGGCTTTCCTGTCGCGATAAGTCCACAGCCATCGCTGCCGGCCGCCACTTGCCAAGCCCAAGGTTTTTCAGTTAATTCCGCGCGCATTCCCCTGTTTTTGTGCACGCGGCCTTCGCGTGCTGCGGAGTGCGCGAAAAATGTCCCTTCCCGAAAAAGCCTTCCCGGTCTCCTGGGACCAGTTCCATCGTGACGCCCGTGCGCTTTCCTGGCGGCTTTCCGGCGCCAACAAGGGGCAATGGCGAGCGATCGTCTGCATCACGCGCGGCGGTCTGGTTCCCGCGGCCATCATTGCGCGCGAGCTCGGCATCCGTGTCATCGAGACGGTCTGTGTCGCCTCCTACCACGACTACACCAGCCAGGGGCAGTTGCAGGTGCTGAAGGAAATCACGCCCGCGCTGCTCGCCGACGACGGCGCCGGCGTGCTGATCATCGACGACCTGACCGACACCGGCAAGACCGCCGGCATCGTGCGCGCGATGATGCCCAAGGCGCACTTCGCCACCGTCTACGCCAAGCCCAAAGGCCGGCCACTGGTCGACACTTTCGTCACCGAGGTCAGCCAGGACACCTGGATCTATTTCCCCTGGGACATGGGCTTCACCTATCAGAAGCCGATCGCCGACGACCACGCCGGCTGATTCGCAACAGGCCGACTTTTTCCAGTTAAGCCGTCACCGATGACAATATTTGCTTCCGCGAACGGGTCCGCAGGGCATGTTATCCTGTGAAATCGACCCTTGTTGGCGGAAATCGGCCAGCCTGATCAAAGTTTTTACTTTTATTGGTCACAATTAGCCGTAAGATTCGTGAGGCGGCAAACGATTCTGGAGGCTGGGGCTAGCTTCTCCTATGTTGACGAGGCCAACGACGCACAACCACCTGGCTGAAAGGGTCCGGCGACTCTTCGGCACCGCGCCGTGCCGTCTGCAGGTTGCCGCCCTACCCTGGCGCGATACCGGAAATGGCGTCGAGATCATGCTGATCACCAGCCGTGATACTGGCCGCTGGGTGTTGCCGAAGGGCTGGCCGGAGGCCAGGGAGCCGCTTTGCGAGGCGGCGGCGCGCGAGGCCGGCGAGGAAGCCGGATTGCGCGGAAGCGTCTCCCATCTCGAGGCCGGCCGTTACTTCTATGCCAAGGTTCTGGCATCAGGCGAAGAAGTGCCTTGCGAGGTGCTGGTGTTTCCGCTGCACGTCGACAAGATCGCCGACCGCTGGAAGGAAAAGCATTCCCGCACCCGCAAATGGGTCAATTCCAGCGAAGCGGTGCGCATGGTCAATGAACCGGATCTTTGCCAGATCATCGCCTATTTCTGTGCCGACCCACGCAGATTCTCCTAAGCGACATCTTGCGCGTGCTCCGCTGGGGATTCACAACCATGTGATGTGCCGCATGAATGGTTTGCTAATTTTTCTTCGCTAAGAATCGGCCAATCTGGCGATTGATCGATGGCAAACTCTGTAGACCCACTTAAGCAAGATACCGACGCCTCCAAGCGAGAGCACCGTCCGCGCGTGCTCAAGGGCGGTTCCGTTATCACCGGGATTCAGAACTCGGAAATCGCCGTTACGCTACGCAACCAGCATGCCGGGGGCGCCGAATTGAAAGTACCGCTCGAGGCGCGGGTTCCCGATCGTTTCCTGCTTTATGTGCCGCTCGACGGCGTCGCATATCGCTGCGAGGTCCGCTGGCGCCGCAACGATCGGATCGGTGTACAGTTCACTGGCACCGAGCCGAAGCCGAAGCTGCACTACGGCTGATATCTGGCATATCGGCCTGACAGCTTTCGCTGCCACCCAGATTACATCGGACGGGCGCCTCCTGAGCGTCAACGCGCGCAAACCCGCTGCTGCAATTGGCAATCGCAGCGGCGCATTTCTATCCCCGTTATCCACATGTGTGACACACAAGATGTTGGGGTCACAAAAGCTACGCAAACGAATCCTTGACGGCGCAAAACGAGTCGCCTTTTATAGGCCATGCGCTCCTGTTGAGAGTGCGACCGGAAAGTTCTGAGCCCGGTCTTTTTCCCGGATTATGTGCGTTTTTTCCCGCATTTCCGCCTGTTTACGAGGCCGGCGGAAGCGTTGGGATTGTGGGGTGGTGGGGCGACGAAAGGGAGAATTGTCGGACTGGAATAAATTGTCTGTTAATACTATATTTAGTGTTTGCAGGTAGGTTCGACGCTAGATAGTGTGAATTTCCCTCAGGTGAGGGACTCGGAAAAAATTCAGATTTGAGGGACCTGCGGGGTTCGTTGGCGCGTTGGACAAAAGCTTCGCAAGGAGCTCGACCAGCAGAGGCCGGCGGGAACCGCGAAATGGAGAGCCGGCGTTTTCGAACGCCGGCGGACGGCGGACATGCGTGTTTCGCATTAGGGGGCAGAAATCCCCTGACGAAAGCGCTATATATAGACAAAAGGGACCGGACCAATGCGCATCGAGCGTCGCTTCACCAAGCCAGGGCAATCTGCTTATGCGGAGATCGAATTCCGCAAGGCACTTTCCGAGATCAAGAATCCGGATGGCTCGGTGGTGTTCCGTCTCGACAACATCGATGTGCCTGCGCAGTTCTCCCAGGTTGCCGCCGACATCCTGGCGCAGAAGTATTTCCGCAAGGCTGGCGTCCCCGCACGGTTGAAGAAGGTCGAGGAGAACGACGTCCCCTCCTTCCTGTGGCGCTCCGTTGCCGATGAAGCCGAACTTGCCAAACTGCCGGAAGCCGAGCGCTATGGCTCCGAGATCGACGCCCGTCAGGTCTTTGACCGCCTCGCCGGCACCTGGACCTATTGGGGCTACAAGGGCGGCTACTTCAAGTCGGAGGAAGACGCGCGCACCTTCCGCGACGAGCTCGCCTATATGCTGGCCACGCAGCGCGTCGCGCCCAATTCACCGCAATGGTTCAACACTGGGTTGCACTGGGCATACGGCATTGACGGTCCGAGTCAGGGCCACTTCTATGTCGACCCCTTCACCGGCAAGCTGACCAAGTCGAAATCCTCCTACGAGCACCCGCAGCCGCATGCCTGCTTCATCCAGGGCGTGCAGGACGACCTCGTCAACGAGGGCGGCATCATGGATCTGTGGGTGCGTGAAGCGCGCTTGTTCAAATACGGCTCCGGCACCGGCTCGAACTTCTCGCTGCTGCGCGGCGAAGGCGAAAAGCTGTCCGGCGGAGGCCGATCGTCCGGCCTGATGAGCTTCCTCAAGATCGGCGACCGCGCCGCGGGCGCCATCAAGTCGGGCGGCACGACGCGCCGTGCTGCGAAAATGGTCATCGTCGACGCCGACCATCCCGATATCGAGGAATTCATCGACTGGAAGGTCAATGAAGAGCAAAAGGTCGCCTCGCTGGTGACCGGCTCCAAGATCGTCAAGAAGCATCTCGAAGCCATCATGAAGGCTTGCGTCAACTGCGAAGGCCATGACGACGACTGCTTCGATCCGGCCATCAACACGGCGCTGAAGCGCGAGATCAAGGCAGCCAAGAAGTCGGCCGTGCCGGAGAACTACATCTACCGCGTCATCCAGTTCGCCAAGCAGGGCTACACCTCGATGTCGTTCAAGACCTACGACACCGACTGGGATTCGGATGCCTATCTGACGGTCTCGGGCCAGAACTCCAACAATTCGGTGTCGCTGAAGGACAATTTCCTGCGCGCCGTCGAGGACGATGCCGACTGGCATCTGACCGCCCGCAAGGACGGCAAGGTGCTGAAGACGCTGAAGGCCAGGGATCTCTGGGAAAAGATTGGCTACGCCGCCTGGGCGTCGGCTGATCCGGGCCTGCATTTCAACACGACGATGAACGACTGGCACACCTGCGCTTCGGCCGGTGCGATCCGGGCCTCCAATCCGTGCTCGGAATACATGTTCCTTGACGACACGGCCTGCAACCTCGCCTCGATCAACCTGCTGCCCTACCGCAACGCCGACGGCACGATCGACATCGCGGCTTACGAGCATACGGTGCGGCTGTGGACCATCGTTCTCGAAATCTCTGTGATGATGGCGCAGTTCCCGTCGAAGGAGATCGCCAAGCTCTCCTACGAATACCGCACGCTCGGCCTCGGCTACGCCAACATTGGCGGCCTGCTGATGACCTCGGGCATTCCCTATGACTCCGAGGAGGGCCGCGCCATCTGCGCAGCACTCACCGCGATCATGACCGGCGTCGCCTACGCCACCTCGGCGGAAATGGCCTCCGAGCTTGGCGCCTTCCCGGACTATGACCGCAACGCGCAGAACATGCTGCGCGTCATGCGCAACCATCGCCGCGCCGCCTATGGCGACAAGGACGGCTATGAGAAGCTCGCCGTCAACCCGGTGCCGCTGGTCGCTTCCGACCTCAAGCAGCAGGCGCTTGCCGAGCATGCGAAAGCCGCCTGGGACCGCGCCATCGAGCTTGGCGAGGAGCACGGCTACCGCAATGCGCAGGCAACCGTGATCGCGCCGACCGGCACGATTGGTCTCGTCATGGATTGCGACACCACCGGCATCGAGCCTGACTTCGCGCTGGTGAAGTTCAAGAAGCTCGCCGGCGGCGGCTACTTCAAGATCATCAACCGCGCCGTGCCGGAAGCGCTGCGCACGCTCGGCTATTCCGAAGCCCAGATCGGCGAGATCGAGGCCTATGCGGTCGGCCACGGCAACCTCAACCAGGCGCCGGCAATCAACCCCGGCTCGCTCAAGGCGAAAGGCTTCACCGACGAGAAGATCGCGGCGCTCAATGCGGCGCTGAAGTCGGCCTTCGACATCAAGTTCGTCTTCAACCAGTGGACGCTCGGCGCCGACTGGGTGAAGGGAGACGTTCGGCTTCACCGACGAGCAACTCAACGACTTCTCGTTCGAGATCTTGCCGGCGCTGGGCTTCTCCAGGAAGGACATCGAGGCCGCCAACATCCATGTCTGCGGTGCGATGACTTTGGAAGGCGCGCCCTTCCTCAAGGCCGAACATATCGCGGTGTTCGACTGCGCCAGCCCGTGCGGCAAGATCGGTAAGCGTTCGCTTTCGATCAACAGCCACATCCAGATGATGGCGGCGGCACAGCCCTTCATCTCGGGCGCGATTTCCAAGACCATCAACATGCCCAACGATGCGACGGTGGAAGACGCCAAGGGCGCCTACATGCTGTCGTGGAAGCTGGCGCTGAAGGCCAACGCGCTTTACCGCGACGGCTCAAAACTGTCGCAGCCGCTGAATGCCTCGCTGCTCGCCGATGGCGAGGAGGACGAGGACGATGCGGTCGAGCAGTTGATTGCGGCCCCGGCGGCAGCGCGCGCGGCGCAGATCACCGAGCGGATCGTCGAGCGCATCATCGAACGCGTGTCGCGCGAGCAGGAAAAGCTGCCCGGTCGCCGCAAGGGTTACACCCAGAAGGCCAAGATCGGCGGCAACACCATCTTCCTGCGCACCGGCGAATATGATGATGGCCGCCTCGGCGAGATCTTCATCGACATGAACAAGGAAGGCGCGACCCTGCGTGGCCTCCTCAACAACTTCGCCATCGCGATTTCGCTCGGCCTGCAGTACGGCGTGCCGCTCGACGAATATGTGCATGCCTTCACCTTCACCAAGTTCGAGCCGGCCGGCATGGTCATCGGCAACGATGCCATCAAGAGCGCGACATCGATCCTCGACTATGTGTTCCGTGAACTGGCGATCTCCTATCTCGGCCGCAACGACCTTGCGCATGTCGACCAGTCGGACTTCTCCAACACCGCGCTCGGCCGCGGCATCAGCGAAGGCAAGACCGACGCCGTTTCCAAGGGCCTGACCCGCGGTTCGCCGGTGAAGCTGGTGTCGAGGGCGATCGGCAACGAGCCGAAGGGCTTTGCCGGCGCCGGCACCCCTGCCCGCTCGGCGCCCACGGCCTTCTCCGGCTCCAATGTGCTGGCGCTGAAGCCGGCCAGCGACGAGGCGATCGCCTACAAGCGCGACTATGAGGAGCGCGCCAAGGAACTGGCCGAGGACATCGCCTTCGAGGAAGTGGCCGGCTCTGCTTCCGACACCACGGCGGCGCTGTTCACCGACGCCGCGGCCAATGAAGCCGCCGAAGCGAAGAAACTCGCCGCCGACCGCCGCGCCAAGTCACTGCTGCAAGGCTACACCGGCAATTCCTGCTCCGAGTGCCAGAATTTCACGATGGTGCGGAACGGGACTTGCGAGAAGTGCGATACGTGCGGTGCTACGAGCGGGTGCAGCTGAGGGGATTTGATTGAGCCCAAAAGTCGTAAATGCAACGACGCCGACAATCCTAGATTTCGGCGTCGTTGAAAGCGGCATACGGGAACGTGAGAGCGCCAGCGTCTCGCGCAGTGATGCATTCACTAGACTAGCGTTAGAAACTGTCTTTGGGCTACCTCAACCAGAAGTCGCCGAGTATATCGTTGACGGCTTTGATGACCGCGGCATCGACATTGTCTATATCGACCACGACAATCGTGTAATAAATATCGGGTCATGCAAGACGGTTGTCTCATATAAAAATTCTCGGAAGAATTTCCCCGGCGACGAAATTGATAAGATAATCTCTTTTGTTGAAGACCTCGTTCTTAATCGCGAGGACATGCTTAAAACATGTAACGGCCCTCTAGCTGCCAAAGTTAGGGAAATATGGGATATTTTTGCGGAAGAGAGTTATCGGATTTCGGTTCATCTCTTTTCAAACCAGGCCACACTTCAAAGAGATGCTCACAACCGACTAGTTGAAGCTCTGAGCCGTCACGAAATTGCGCTGTTCGAATATGGATTGTTCGAGCTATCTCATGGTGTCGTAAAGGCCACTAAGCCTCGGTTCAGAAAAAGATTGTTCCGTCAGATGATGCTGCGTTCAGCGTAAAAGAGGCCAACAAGCGGGCTGTCATGCTGAAGGTCTCGTTGAAGGAACTGACTCAGTTTCTCAGCGCAGAAAATCAAACATTCGATGAACGATTAATTTGGCAAAACGTTCGATATTTCCTTGGCTTGGATAATGAGGTCAATAGGGAAATCCGCGAAACATTACTGTCCGGACAGGCAAGCGATTTTTGGTTCTTGAACTCCGGTCTTACAATCGTTTGCGAACAGATAGTTTCAGTAGCGAATGGCCGACACCCTATAACGATGGTAAACCCTCAGATCGTGAATGGCTGTCAAACCGCGACTGTCATTCATGCGGTTTCGACCGGAACCATGGCCGACCTAGCCGACGGCTATGTTCATGTGAAAATCATCGAAACGAACGATAGTACATTTATCGAACGGGTTGCTCTCGCAAGCAACACTCAGAGCCGCATCCTGAATCGCGACTTGAGAGCAAACGACAACATACAGCGCCAACTTGTTGAGTGTCTTCGGCCTCACAACTATTTCTATGTCAGGAAGCGCGGAGAGAACGCACCTCGTCCAGGAATGAGGATGATCGATGCGGCGAGAGCAGGCCAGCTCGTCCTGGCGTACCTTTGCGGCGAACCGACGAAGAGCAAAACTAATTCGAACGATATATTTGGCGACCTATATGAGGAGGCATTCAATCCTCACGCAGTAACGCCCGAGATAATAATCGCGGCGCACGAATGTTATTCCGTGATCGAGCGTCGCAGAAAAGAAATCCTAGCCTGGCAGGCATCGGTTACTCGAAATTCCTTTGAGGAATCATGGCTGATCGAAGGCCATTTTCATTTACTATTCGTCATTGGTGAACTCATGCGCCGGGCTTCCATTCCGTTGTCAGAGACGACAATAGCCATTGGCCTGATTGAGAAGGCGAGCAGCATCCTGAGGACTTTTGTCGAGCGGAATCAAAAAGTTGCAAACTATCGCCTCTTCCGTTTGGCTAGATCTCGGGAGGAAATCCTGAAGATCATCGACAATAACTCCAAGCCGGATGAGGCTAACCCGGTTCAGATCGAGCTATTCCAATATTTAGGATCGGCGTAGCGCCTACTGCACCCTGAGCGTCTGCTCGTCAAACAACGGCTCGTCTTGCCCCACCCGGACAAACAGCACCTTGCGCCCCTCACCCGCCGGCACCTCGAAATACTGGATGCCGTCAGGCATTTCGCCCCAGTCGCCGCAGGGCGGTTCGGGAACTTCGTTGGGGTCGGCAAGTGCCGTCAGTTCCTTCGCATAGGCAACGTCGGGGCTGAATGTGTAGCGCTTGACGCCGGCGGGCACGGTGCCCTCCGTGTACGGCGCCAGCACGCAACGGGCGCTGACGGCCTTGTCGGTCTTTTTCCAGGAACAGGCGCTGCAACGCCCTGGTGGAAAATCTGGTTCGAAGCGGCCGGCGTGCCCTTCGATCCCGCTCGCATCATCCCAGGCCCGGCACTCGGCGGGCAGTCTTATGACGCCATGGCGGCTCTGACCGATCAGGCTGCTGCCATCCTCACCCAAAACCTCTACAGCGCGCTTTTGGCGAAGGGGCAGCTGATAAAACCTTTCGACATCGTCGGATCCGACGGCGACGGCTATTGGCTGGTGCACCTGGAAAGCCGCCGCAACACGCCTAAGATCAAGGTGTTCCGGGACTGGGTGCTGGCGCAGACCGCGGATATTCGAGCGCAAGAAGCGCGCCAGACAGGACCAGTGGGATTGGCGGCCCGTTAGCAAAAGCCATAGTGTTGCCTATGCCCATCGACACGATGACGTGATGGAAGGGTAATTTGACGACCGATGCGATCCGATGGAGAAATTCTCAGGGAGGATAGCCGGAAGATGGCCAAGAGCGACGAAACCGAAGACGACACCGACATCGTCAATCAGCTCGCCTATGTCAGAGCCGATCCAACCCAGCACGACACGTTGACACTTCTCACCATGATCGATGCCGCGATTGCCGAGATCATGGCTTTGAGGAGAAAGCTGCGGCTGAGCGAGGAGAGGAATGGCGGGGGCAACCAGCTCCAATAGGCGGCAGAACCAGAGCGAAGGCCGACGCGAACCCTAGTCCGCGTCGGCCATCATCTGACGGCCGCCGCCGCCGGCCCAGGCGCGCCATTGCCGCTCGTCGCCATGGAAGACGTTGAGGTCGATGCGGCCGGTCACGCCGTGCGACAGGCCTGAGCCGGAATACTGCCAGAACAGCCATTTGCGGCCGGGATAGACCTTCGACGGGTGCCGTGCCACCGCGCGCAGCCAGAAGGGATAGTCGAGAAAGGCGCCCTGGAGGTTGTCGCGATAGAAATCCGGCGAGGTGTAGATGATCGGACGCTGGCCGTAGTGACGCTCCAGCTTGTCCATGAACACCTGCATCTTCTCCAGCACCTTTTCGCGCGACGGCCGCCTTTGGCAGCTGGAATCGCCATTCCATTCGACATCGATTACCGGCGGCAAGGCGCCATCGACCTTCGGCACGTTGCGGATGAACCAGTCGGCCTGCTCGCCGGCGGTGCGGCACCAGTAGAAGAAATGATAGGCGCCACGCTTCAGCCCGGCGGCATCGGCATTGCGCCAGTTCTTCATGAACATCGGATCGAGGTGGTCGCCGCCATCGGTCGCCTTGATGTAGGCGAAATTGGCGCCCTGGGCACGCAGCTTCCCCCAGTTCACGTCACCTTGCCAGCGCGATACGTCGACGCCGTGCACGGCAAGGTGCCGGGGCGAGGAGCGGCCGAAATTGATCGGCTTGGCATCGCGAAAGCCGTAGCGCGTGACCGGCCCGGCAAGCATCGGCGGGGCTGCGCGCGACAAGAGCTTTGGCGGCGAGACCAGGGCTGCCGGCTCGACCGGCGGATCGACGCTGTCCGGCAATTCAGGCGCCGGAAACGCCACCGTCTCTTCCTCCGCCAGGCCGAAAGGCGGAGCATTGTCGTCAGCGGGCGCGGCCTCGGCCAGCTTGCGCACCTTGTTGGCCTTGGTCATGGGTACAGACGCGATCGGTGCGCTTGGCCGCACCACCGAGCTGGTGGTTTCATTCGACGGCTTCTGCATGTCGAGCGCGTCCATGCCCGATGTCGACGAGCAGCCGGCAAGGCACAGCGCTGCGATCACGAAACTGATGGCGCCTGGTAACCGCATCTGGACCTGTACTCAAAACACAACAGACCGAAGGCAACGGCCCACGGACAACCAGCCCAGTTATGAACGAGAAATTACCAATAAAGTTTGAATCAAGTTTTTTACCATGACTGTGACCCGTTTCAGACGTTCTCCGTCGACGGTCGGCTCAGCCTTGACAGTGCCATGATGTGGCTGTTGAGACGGGATGCGGCGTTTGCCGCCGGCATTTCCCACGATTCCCAAAAAGGCGCCCGATGATTGCGTTGCAGCGGCTTCTCCTGGTCCCCCCTGCTCGTGGCCCTGTCCTGCGGCGGCGCGCTCATGGGCGAGACCGCGCACGCCAGCGCGCTGACCGTCGTTCCCCCCGGTAATCGCTCGCAGACGCAACCGCCGATCCCGGATGCATCGGCGACGCGGACCCGGGCCTTCAAGACCACCTATGCGGAAAAATACCAGAAGATTGTCGCGCTGCTGAAGCGCGAGAAGAAACTGGTGGCGCATATCAAGCAGGTGGCGGCGGCTTACGATATCGACCCCATCCATATCGTCGGCGCTCTGGTCGGCGAACATACCTACAATGTGACCGCTGTCGGTTCGGTCCAGACCTACTATGTGAAGGCGCTGTCCTATTCCGGCCTCGACTTTGCCTTCCGCTACAAGGGCGTGCCGGTGCAGACCTTTGTCCAGCGGCCGGAATTCGCGGCCTGCGCCGAGGCCAAGGACAGTGCCACTCTTTGGAGTTGCCGCGACAGGGTGTGGGTCGACCGTTTCCGCGGCAAGACGGTCGACGGCGTTACCTATGACGCGATGACCTTCCAGCAGGCCTTCTTCCAGCCCTTCTTCGCCGGCCAGACATTCGGCCTCGGCCAGATCAGCCCGCTGACCGCGCTTGAGGTGACCGACCTGGTCAACAAGGTGAGCGGTTACGACAGGCTGACGCCGGATCATCCGCAGGCGATCTATCGCGATGTCATGGATCCCGACCGCAGCATCGTCTACATCGCCGCGATCGTGCGCGACGCCATCGATGCCTACAAGGAACAGGGCTTCGACATCTCAGGCAATCCGGGCATCACCGCGACGCTCTACAATGTCGGCCAGCCCCGGCTGCGCGCGGCCGACCTGCGCGCGGCGGTTGCCGGTGGCAAGGGCCGCAAGCTGCCGGTCGAGAATTATTACGGCTGGCTCGTCAACGACAAGCTCGACGAACTCAGAAGCCTGCTCGACAGCGGCAGCTGAGAAACGCTTTTAACAGGGAGCCTGCGTGCAGTCGTTCATCGACCAGAGCGTCTGTTTCATCGAGAACCATCAGGCCTGGGCCGGCCTCGTGGTCGGGCTGCTGGCCTTCGGCGAGTCACTGGTGCTGGTCGGCATTCTCCTGCCTGGCACCACGGTGCTCATCATCGTCGGCGGCCTGGTGGGAGCCGGCATCGTCCAGCCTCTGCCGGTACTTCTCGCCGCGATGATCGGGGCGGCGCTCGGCGATACCATCTCCTACTTCCTCGGCAGATGGCTGGGGCGCGGTGTCGTCCATAAATGGCCGCTCAACCGCTACCGCCGCGAGGTCGCCAGGGCGCGGCTGTTCTTCCATCGTTATGGTTTTGCAGCGGTTTTCATCGGCCGATTCTTCGGCCCGGTCCGTGCCACCGTGCCACTGGTCGCGGGCATGATGGGCATGCACCGGCGCCGCTTCCAGATCGCCAACATCCTGTCGGCGATCATCTGGGCTCCGGTCGTGCTGTCGCCGGGATGGCTGGTGGCCAAGGGCGCCGGCAGCATCCCCGAACTCGATGTGACCAGCCTGTTCGGGTTGGCTGGGATCGCCGCGATCGCCTTGATCATCATCGCGGTGATCGCCCTCAAGCTCCGGCGCAGGCGAACCGCCCGCGCCTAAAGCGCGTTGCATCGAAGCGGGTACACGCGACGCGCTTTAGGTCTTTGTTTTGATGCATGTCGTTCTCCCAAAACCGAGATCACTTTTGGGCGACATGCACTAAGGCTTGTTGAGATTCAGGATTCCAGTTTTGGCTTGGTTGTGATTCAAGCTTTGGATGGACCGATTCGTGCTGACGGACGCCCAATGGGCGAAGATGGAACCGCATTGTCTGGGTAAACCAACCGACCCCGGACGAAGTGGGGGTGACAATCGCCGCTTCATTGAAGCCTTGCTTTGGATCGTGCGGACCGGAAGCCCATGGCGAGATCTTCCCGCCTTCTTCGGGAGCTGGAACACCGTTTTCAAGCGCTACCGCGATTGGGTCAAAGCCGATGTTTTTATAAAGCTTTTCGAGGCCTGCTCGGATGAACCGGACATGGAATACGCCATGGTCGATGCCACCATCGTCAAGGTCCACCGCCATGGACAGGGCGCAAAAGGGGGACTCAAAGCCAGGCCATAGGCCGCTCCAAGGGCGGCATGACCACCAAAATCCTGGCGCTCACCGATGCACTTGGAAATCTGGTGCGCTTTGTCCTTTTGCCCGGCCAGCGGTTCGACACGGTGGGCGTTGCACCGCTCATTGATGGTGTCTGCTTCGGCGGCTTGATCGCCGACAAAGCCTTCGACAGCAACACCATCATTGCCGATCTGAACGAGCGCGGCGCCAAGATCGTTATTTCACAGCACTCCCGTCGCGCTTCTCCCCTGCCGCTCGACAAGGAACTCTACAAATGGCGCCACCTAATCGAGAACTTCTTCTGCAAACTCAAGGAGTTCAAGCGCATCGCCATGCGTGCCGACAAAACCGACCATAGCTTTGCAGCCTTCATCAATCTCGCGGCTGCCGTCATTAACTCACGATGAATCTCAACAAGCCTTAGCATTACAGTTGCATATTTATCTACGGTCTGAATCTATGGGTCTCCATGATTCGGAGGTCATGGATGACAGGTGCATCAATCGAGACGACGCTTGAGCTTTGGGCATCATCGCTGCGTGACGTGAAGGCTCGCATGCGCGGACTGTTTACGCAGGAGCGAGTTGCAGCCTCTGCGAACCTCTTCCTGGACGGCCTGCTGGGTGACGAGCGGCGTAAGACAGGTTGGATGCGCGCTGAGGCGGCCGGTGACCCCGGCCCGTGGCGGCAACAAGCCGTTCTGGGTCGCGGGCGTTGGGACGCGGACGCACTTCGCGACATCGTGCGAGAGTATGTTGTAGAAAACCTCGCCACGGATGATGCGGTCCTGGTCATCGACGAGACGGGCTTCCTCAAGCAGGGCAAGACGTCGTGCGGTGTTGCGCGTCAATATACAGGTTCGGCAGGCAAGATAACGAACTGCCAGATCGGTGTGTTCGCCGCCTATGTGTCCGCTCGCGGTCATGCCTTTATCGACCGGGCCTTGTACTTGCCCAAAAGCTGGACCGGAGATCGGGCAAGGCTTGCAGCAACCCATGTTCCTGAGGCTATAGCCTTCGCTACCAAGCCAGGCTTGGCTGTCGATATGATACGGCGTGCGCTGGCAGCCGATGTGCCGTTTTCATGGGTGGCCGCAGATGCGGTGTATGGCGTCGGGGACGTCGAAGGAACCCTGCGCCGAGCCTGCAAAGGCTACGTTCTTGGGGTCAAATCGGACCACCATTTCGGCTCCTGGTCGGGTAAGCCTCCGGTCGCCGGCACAGCTCAGGAGATCGCCCGTGATCTTGATCCAACTGCATGGCAGCGTCTTTCCGCCGGTGAGGGCACCAAAGGCGCGCGGCTTCATGACTGGGCCTACTGCGAACTCGCCGATCTCGATGCCGACGAATATAACGAGACGAAATCGGGGCTTTGGACCCGTGGCCTCCTAATCCGGCGCAATATCAGCGACGGTGATCTCGCATTCTTCACCACATGGTGCCCGGCCGGGACGGGCATCCAGACGCTCGTTTCCGTTGAAGGCCATCGCTGGGCGATCGAAGACAGCTTCGAGACCGCCAAGAACGAGCTCGGACTCGATCACAACGAAACCCGGTCATGGCATGGCTGGCATCGCCACGTCTCCCTCGTCATGCTGGCCTTCGCCATGATGGCGGTGATCCGATACCGCGCCAATGACGTGACGCCCCAAAAAAGACCGCGGATGCCGACCATCAGGATTTGATCCGCTGGTCTATCCAGGAAGTCCGGCGCATCGCCATCAGACTCGCCCAGCGTCGCATAAAACCCGCCTACGTCATCGCATGGTCATGCTGGAGGCGCGCCCATCAGGCGGCCGCTCGACGAGCTCATCTGAAATCTAAACCGCAACTGTAATGTTAGGTCGTGGTGAGGATTTAACGGTTGGGATTCCCAGGATCGGGCAAATCAGATTCAAGACTGCTTTTGGGAGAAGCAGTCTTGGCCGAGAGCTACGATCCAGATCGCCTGAACGATGCGCAATGGGCGCGATTAGCACCTCTGATGCCTGGTGGCTGCAAGGGCAAGCGCGGCCCACGCACCAACAACCGGCTGTTCATGGATGCTATTTTCTGGATGGCCCGTTCCGGGGCACGCTGGCGCGACCTGCCGGAGCGGTTCGGTGACCATCGTATCGTGAAGCGTCGCTACTACGACTGGGTGGGACGGGGCGTCTTACATGATCTCTTCCAGGCGCTGAGCCAAGATGGGGATTTCGAATGGCTGTGCGTGGACGCCACCGTCATCCGCGCCCATCAGCACGCCAGCGGGGCGCGCAAGCAAAAGGGGGGCCTGATGCCCAGGGGCTGGGCCGCTCAAAGGGCGGCTTAGGCACTAAGCTGCACGTCGCCACCGATAGCCTCGGCAATCCTGCCAACCTCCTTGCCAGCCCGGGCCATCGGGGCGAGGTTCTTTTTGGTGCCCCCTTGATCAAGGGGATCGCATGCCGCTTCGTCATCGCCGATCGGGCCTATGATGCCGAGCACTTTCACGACACCATTCTGGACGCCGGTGCCGAGCCAGTCATACCACCTCGGCCCAACCGCCGCAGGCCGCATGCTTACGACAAGGATCTCTATAAGGAACGCAATCTGGTCGAGCGCTTCTTCAACAAGCTCAAGCACTTTCGGCGCATCGCAACCCGCTACGACAAACTGCTTGCCAACTTCATGGGCTTCGTCACACTCGGCGCAATCCACATCCTGCTGAGGTAAAAGTTAAATCCTCACCACGACCTAGCCCCTTTTCCTGAACACCCCGATCATCGGCCCCAGATTCCAATAATCATCGTTGCGACCAATCGCGGGCGCGAACAGGCTCGATATCGTGCCGTCGAGAAACAGCGCATTGTCGCAGCCGAGCGCATCGCGAAACAGCCGGGCGAATGCATGGAAGTTCACGGTGCCGTTCGAAATGGCAAAGACCGCGACACCGTCCTTGCGCACCCCGACGCCATCGCGGGTCTTGAGTGAGGTGCCGTCGGACTGGAATTTCGGATGAAGCTGGCCGTCGATCACCAGCATCGGCCCGGATTGCGTCGCATAGTCGGTGGATGGCCGCTTCCTGACAAAATCCCTGGTCGCCCGGACCGTGGCCTTGCCGCCGCTGATGTAGAAGATGCCATTCGGCTGTAGCGAGAAATTGCCGCTTCCCGATCCCGTCTTCACACCGGCCATCTCCTGGCCACGTTCGACATAGAGGCCAACCGGCCTGAGGTCTGGATGATACATGCCGCCATTGATGGCAAACAGCATGGTGCGGCCGGCCGCACGCTGGGCGGTGTCGAGATTGTGCAGCGACTGGAAAGGCTTGCCAGCCGGGTCCTTCCAGAACAGTTCGATCGAATAAAGTTTCGGATCAACCTCGCAGATGAGGTAGCTCGTCGCCTCGAAGGCGAAGTCGCGGCACGGCGGCAGCGACACGAACCATTGGCCGAGTGCCATCGTCGTGGCGACTGCCTGCGGCAGCGCGGCCTTGACCAGGCCCAGCAGCAGGGGCGCGGCGTTGAGAAGTATCAGAAAGTCCATGCGCCTGCGGATGCCAGCTTCAATCAGCTGTCGTGGTTATCACCACTTGCTGGCACCATGGAAGACCGGCACGAAAGGATCGGATCGGATTTCAATTTCGGACGCGCCGGGGCCAACTGAGCAATTCCAGGAAAAGTGTGAAGCGGTTTTCCGTCCGGAATTGCGTCAATACAAAGATCTCGACTATTTGACAGCGCTGACCAGCTGTTCGTCGCCACCCAGAATGGAGACCCAGTGCCCGGTATTGTCGCTCGCCTGCCTTTTCAGATAGCGATAGCTCGTCTGGTTCCAGAGGCGAACCTTGTCGGTCAGATTGTCGAGGATGAAGTCGCCCTTGTCGGTGCGCACCGTCAGCACCGCGTGGCCTTCGCCATCCGGCTTGCGAACCACCGTCATCAAAAGATTGGCTATGGCAATGCCCAGGCTGTTGAGCTCACGCCGCTTTTCCAGCGCGTAATCCTCACAGTCGCCAAAACCGTTGTCCGGATAGGCCCACCACTCGTCCTTGCGGTAATTGTCCATGTCGCTCATCGGCTTGACGCGCGTGTTGACCGAGAGATTCACGGCTGAGATATCGTGCAGCAGTTTGCTGGTCAGATGCTCCGGCACGCTGTTGGGCGAGCGGATCGAGCATTCGGCGACATGGATCTTGCAAAAATCATAATGGCCGATCGGCTGGGAGGTCGAGCCGCCGACAACCATGGAAGCAGGCGCTGCATAGGCCCCAACCGAACAGAAAGCGGTCAGCGCAACCGCCAGCCCCAGCCCCTTCGCCTTGCGGCGCCAACCCATCGAGGATGCCATCCGGCCCCACCCATCCGTTTTGTTAACAGAATGTTAAGGGCTGTTATCTTCCGAAGTCAATGAACCCAGTTGATCACTTCTCCGGGGGATCGACGCACGCATCCAAGTGGTTGCTCGCGCGCAACACTGAGCCTGCTAAGCCAGCCATCCCATCGCCACACCGAGCAACAGGACGACGCCGAGCAGGCCGCGGTAGATGACGAAGGGCCAGGCGGAGAAGCGTTCCAGCACGCGCATCAGGCCCCAGATGGCGAAGAAGGCGGAGATCGAGGCGACGACCAGTCCGGTGGCAAGGACCGACCAGCCATGGGCGTCGAGATGAACCTTGTGCAGTTCCCACAACTCCTTGAGACCGGCCAGCGCGATCGCCGGCAGCCCGAGCAGGAACGAGAAGCGCGCCGCCTCGGCCCGCTTGAAGCCGAGCCCCAGCGCTGCTGTCAAGGTTGAGCCAGAACGCGAGACGCCGGGTATCAGCGCGCCGATCTGGGCCACGCCGACGAGCAGTGCGTCGGTGAGCGAGGCTTCGCCGATGGTGCGCTTGTGGCGGGCGAAAATCTCGGCGAGCGCCAGCAAAATCGCCATGACGATGCAGGACCAGCCGATCACGCTCAGGCTGCGCAGCGGCGAATTGCAGGCGTTGAGAACGCCCGATAGCGCGACGCCGGCAATGACGATCGGGATCGTCGCCAGCACGATCCAGGAAGCCAGCTGGAAATGCCGGTCGGCGAAGTCGCGGCGCGTGAGCGCGTCGAGCGAACCGAACAGAAGATCCCTGACATCGCCCCAGAAATAGCTGATCACGGCGGCAAGGGCTGCAAGCTGCATGGCGGCGGAGAAGGCGGAGCCCGGATCCTGCCAGCCGAGCACCGCCGGCACGATGCGCATATGGGCGGTCGAGGAAATCGGCAGCAATTCGGTGATGCCCTGCACCACGCCGAGAAAGGCGACCTTGGCAAATCCCAGGCCGACGAAGCCGGTGTCCACGCCTTGAGTGCAGATGTCTGCCATATCGAGCCTTTCTGTCGAACAACCATGAGGGGCGATCCCGAGCAATAGTCTGGCGATCCCCGGAATCCTATTTACGGATTTGTAAGGCGCCGCTTGACAAGCCGCGCATTCATATTATTCTTCGCTAATCTTACACTGTAAGATAATGACGGAGGAGAGCCATGCCGACCGCCCTGTCAGAATTGCAGCCCCTGCCCGAACCGCACCCGCCTGGCATTGCGATCGACGATGTCTCGCGCGACCTCAGCCGTATTATCGAGCGCGCCGAGGTGAACGCCTGGCTCGACCTCTATGCCGCCGCGCCGGCCGATTTCGCCGCAAGGCAAGGGCTTTCGATAGCTGGAGAAGGCGACCTCACCTGGACCACCTGCACGACGATCCCGTTCGTCCATTTCAACTGCGTGAAGAATTTCGGCGTCGACAGCCCGGCCTCCGAAAGCCAGCTCGACGCGCTGCTGGCGCACTACCGCGCCGCCGGCATTTCGCGGCCCTGGTTCTATGTCAATCCACACACCGAACCATCACGCGTCAGATGCTGGCTCGAGGCGCGCGGCCTGCAGCGCCAGGGCGGCTGGGAGCGGATTTATCGCGAGGCGGAACCGCTGTCATCCGAGCCGCTGTTCATGGCTGACGGGGTTTCAGTCGAACGCGTGACGAAGGCATCGGCAAGCGAATGGGCCGGCTTCATCGACAGAAGCTACCGGCTGCCAACCTCACCCTGGCTGCTGGCTCTGGTCGGCCGGCAGGGCTGGCATCACTACATGGCCAGGCGCGATGGCGCGGTGGCGGCCGTGCGCTCGCTGTTCATCGGCGCCGACGGCGCGGCCTGGAGCGGCATCGAAGCGCCGGTGCCGGGCATCATGGCGCCGAGCTTCGATCTCGACGCGGTGCTTGGAGAAGCGCTGGTGCGCGACGGAATTGCGGCCGGCGCGAAACTGTTCGTCGCCGACATCGAGGCGCCGCACGAGGAACGCAACGGCCCTGCCTATCGCAACTATGCACGCCTGGGCTTCAGAATCGCCTATTTCCGCAGCCATTACAGCTATTTGCCGGCTAGTTCCAACTGACCGCGCCTAACTGCGCAGCCATTGCTGGAAACAACTTTTGGCCACTATATGGGCCGGCGGAACGACCGGCTGATCGGTACGGGCACCATCGGGCACCCTGCTGCGGACCCGTTCGAGCAGCATGCGTACCTGTTCCGGGCGCACACGGTCGCGCTCCATGACAAGCAGGACCATCGGATCGCTCAAAAGCTCGTCCAGGGTGCTGATGCTGTCGTTCATCCGTCGTCTCCTCGAATGCCGGCCCGCGCAGCATAGATAGGAAGACAATGATGGCCCGCCAATGACGTTTTGCCGGCTATCGCGTGTTGTTTTGGATTAAATTTTGGTCATGGTTTCACTTTCCCTTCGCGCCTGTGGATGGGAGAGAAAGTCTAGGCTGGTGGAGCGCCTTCGTATTGCGGCAGGCCGTCATCGAGCACCACCCAGGGCTGTTTCGAGGCGGTGAAAATATGCATCTGTGGCTTGAAGGCCGAGGGGTCGTCGAGCGAACCGGTGGTGATGCCGATGATGCCGGCGGAGTCGCGCCGCGAAAACATCGTCGTGCCGCAGCTTGGGCAAAACCCGCGCTTGAGATCGGGCGAGGTGTTCACCGTCGCCAGCGGCCCCTCAATGGTCACATCATCGATGCGAAACAGCACGCGTGCGTTGAAGGCGGCGCCGATCGCCTTCTGGCAAAGCCGGCAGTGGCAGACGCGTTCGTTGATGGGAATAGCGTCGGCACGATAGCGCACCGCTCCGCACAGGCACCCGCCCTGATGTTTAGTCATCGCCTTGATCCACGATTGGAGAGAATAAGCGGCAAGCTAGTCGCATGACCGACAGGGTCAATTGAAAAGCTTTGATACAACGCCATCGATAATCGGAATGCGATGGAGTTCACCATGGCGCAAGACATCGACACCATCGGCATCGCGGATCTGTTCGGGCCGCCCTCGGCCGCCCGCGACCGCGCTGACGCCAGCATCATGGCCGCTGCCTCGGGAATAGGTTTCATGGCGGTCCGGGATTTTCCCGGCGATGCCTGGCTGACGCCGGACAGAAGAGCGCAATTGCTGCGCATCTTCGCCCTTCCCGACACAGAGAAGCAGAAATTGCTGCGCTGGAATTTCGACCAGACAAAAAAGAACGTCTATCGCGGATGGTTCCCGCTGCAGCCGACAGCCGTCTCCTACAAGGAAGGCATCGACATGGGGCCGGATATCGCTGGTGCAACCGGCCGTTCGGTATCCGACGATCCGCTGTGCGAGCCGACGCCCTTGCCGGCCGAAAGCGCCCTGCCCGGCTGGCGCGCGGCTGCGGCGGATTACTACCGCGCGATGGAGAGCGTCGGCAACGCGCTGATGCGGTCGATCGCGCGCGGGCTTGGCCTGCCGGAAACGATCTTCGATCGCTATTTCGAGCATGGCATCTCGACGCTGCGTCTGATCCGCTATCCCCTGCGCGACGCCAATGCGGGCATCGACATCAGCGGGCCTGACTTCTCGGTGGTCCACAAGGGGGAGACACGCACCATCATCGGCCGCGAGCATGCCGATTCCGGTTTTGTCACCTTGCTGGCGCAGGACGGTGTCGAGGGCTTGCAGGCAAAGAACCTCGCAGGCGAATGGATCGACGTGCCGCCGGCCAACGGCACGCTGGCGGTCAATTTCGGCCAGTTGCTGGAGCGCTGGACCGGCGGGCGTGTGCGAGCGACGCGGCACCGGGTGATTGCGCCGAAGACGGCGCGGTTCTCGATCCCGTTTTTCTATGAACCGCGTGTCGACGCCGAGATCGCGCCGCTGCCACTAAGCGACGCCGAGGCTTTCGAACCGTTTCTTTATGGCGATTATCTCTGGGAAGCGGCGACGAATTTCGTCGAGATGAACGGCATCAAGCATCTCAGGCAGCCCCGCCGGGCAATGGCTTCCTGAACCACACGCCGGCAACCCGACACTGCCAGCGAAAAAATCTGGAGACTATGCGCTGGGAGAACCGCGAACCGAACCCGCGTCAGTGGCGCTTGGCTTGCACCAGATAGGCGTCAATCTCGGTCTCGCCGAGCCACCTGGCCGCTTCCAGCCGATGCAGACCTTCGACGAGGATATGACGCTTGCCGTCGTGGCGGACCTGGATCGGCGTCTTCATGCCATTCTCCAATATGTCCTCGGCGAGATGGCGGACGGTCTCGGGGTGCAATGTCTTCTTGCGCGCCGTCGGCACGTAGATGTCGTCGACCTTGACCTTTTGCACTTTGAGCATACTGGCTCCCACGGCGGAAAATACCGCCTCGCCTGAGATAGTCGGTTTGCCGGGTGCGGCCAAGAGCGGCTAAGCAATCGCTGGCCCGATCGTTTCCATTTGACGCTTGGCCGGCAGATGGCCGAAATGACGGCCTTCGATCCTCTCCGGTGTTCATGACCCATCTGCCAACCGAATTCCCCGATTTCGGACTGACAGCGGAGCAGCGCCGCCACGCAGTGCGCGGCCATTACTACGAGTGGCCAGGAATGGATGGCGAGCGCGGCGAGATCTGGTGCTACAGCGACCGCTTTTCCTATCGCGCCGGTGAGACGGTGACGCTGTATGTCAGTTCGACGGCTCCAGCATTCAACATGGCGATCGTTCGTGACGGCGGCACCGAGACGAAAGTGTTCGAGAAATCGGGCATTGCGGCGGTCTGGCAGGACACTTCAGACCAATGTTCCGCAGGGGGTTGTGGCTGGGAAGCCGCCTTCGAATTCCGTGTCGAGAGCGACTGGCCGTCCGGTGCCTATCGGATAACGCTGACTGCCGTTGGCCATGATGGCAGGCCGATCTACAGCCACCATCTGTTCATCGTCAGCCCCCAGTCCGGGAGGAAGCCCGGCCGCGTGCTGCAGGTGGCCGCGACGGGGACCTGGCTTGCCTACAACACCTGGGGCGGCTCCAACCATTATCAGGGCATCACCGGACCGGATCGCAACCAGTATTCGCCGATCGTGTCGACGCAGCGCCCCTGGTGCCGTGGCTTCGTCGTGCTGCCAAAAGATGCGCCGCGCGTGCCGTTGGAGGTCGCCGTCCCACCGAAGACGGTGCCGCGCTATCCGCATATGGAATGGGCGTTGGCCACCGGCCATTCGAAGAAATACGCCTCGTCCGGCTGGGCGAGCTACGACAGCCATTTCTTCCGGTTCGCCGAGCAGGCCGGCTATGCCGTCGATCTCGCCAGCCAGCACGATTTGCATTTTTCGCCCGACATTCTCGACGGCTATGACTGCGCGGTCTTCGTCGGCCATGACGAATACTGGACCTGGGAAATGCGCGACGCGGTCGACAGCTACGTCGAACGCGGCGGCCACGCGGCGCGCTTTGCCGGTAATTTCATGTGGCAGACGCGGCTGGAGGACGAGGGTCGTCGGCAGGTCTGCTACAAATACCGCGCGCGCAAGGAGGATCCCGCCTATCTCCAAGGCGGCGACGTCACCCGCGCCACCAATTCGTGGGAAGCGCCGGAGATCGGCCGGCCGGGTTCAGCAACCTTCGGCCTCAACGCGACACGCGGCGTCTATGCCGGCTGGGGCGGCTGCGCGCCACGCGGCGTGCGTGGTTTTCCGGTCTACCGGCCGGAGCACTGGGCCTTTGCCGGCACCGGTATCTACTATGGCGACCTGCTCGGTGCCGACAGTCATGTCTATGGCTATGAGGTCGACGGGCTCGACTTCGAGATCCGCGGCGGCCTGCCCTACCCCACCGCAACCAGCGGCGCGCCGGAAGGCTTGCAGGTTCTCGCCGTCGGCATGGCATCCCAGGTCGAGGAAAGCGCCGACATTCCGATCGAAGACCAGTTCCTCACCGATGAGGATGGCCGCTTCACCGCCGAGACTTTGTTTGGCGAGGCGAGCGACGCCAATCTCGAAAAAGTCAAACGCGGCAACGGCATGATCGTCAACTTCCCGCGCGGCAAGGGCGAAGTCTTCCATGCCGGAAGCTGCGAATGGGTGGCCGGCCTGCTAAGACAAGACCCGATGGTCGAACGCGTCACCCAGAATGTCCTTGATCGCTACCTTGGAAAGTCCTGACATGTCGAAGACCCAGACCGCCGCTCAAGTGACCGAGGCGCGCCGCGAATCGCATCTGTTCTATTTGTCCAGCCTGCGCCGGCCGCTGATCGACCACGCCGAGGGCATCTATATGTGGACGCAGGACGGACGTCGCTTCATCGACGGCTCGAGCGGGCCGATGGTCGCCAATATCGGCCATTCCAACCGCAATGTGCTGGACGCCATGAAACGGCAGATGGACCGCGCCACCTTTGCCTACCGGCTGCATTTCGAGAACGAGCCGGCGGAAGAGCTAGCGCGGGAACTGGCCGGCAAATTGCCTGAAGGCATGGACCGCATCTTCTTCGTCTCGGGTGGCTCGGAAGCGACGGAATCCTGCATCAAGCTGGCGCGGCAATGGGCTGTCGCCACCGGCCAGGCCAGCCGTTGGAAGGTGATCACCCGCTTCCCCTCCTATCATGGCGGCACGCTGGGTTCGCTGTCGATCACCGGCGACGACGCGCTGGCCGAAACCTTCGAGCCGATGATGCGGGTGATGCCGACCGTGCCGGCGCCGACCGCCTGGCGCGACCGCGACAATCTCTCGATGGAGCAGCGCGGCGTCCGCTATGCCGACATGCTGGAGGAGAAGATTCTCGCTGAAGGTCCCGAAAGCGTCGTCGCCTTCATCATGGAGCCGATCGGTGGTGCGGCCACCGCCGCCCTGGTGGCGCCCGACAGCTACTATGCGCGTATCCGCGAGATCTGCGACCGCTACGGCATCCTGCTCATCCATGACGAAGTGATGAGCGGCGCCGGCCGCACCGGCAAATTCCTCGGCGGCGATCATTGGAATTGCAAGCCCGACATCGTCGCGCTGTCCAAGGGGCTGGGCTCCGGCTATGCGCCGCTCGGCGCGCTCGCCGCACCGATGCGGCTGGTGCAGCCGCTGCTCGCTTCCGGCGGCTTCCAGCATGGCCACACCTATGCCGGCAATCCGCTGGCCTGTGCCGCCGGCCTTGCGGTGCTTGGCGAAATGGATCGGCTCGACCTGATCGCCAATGCCGCTGCCATGGGCGACGTGCTGATGGACGGGCTGAAGGGACTGGCGAAGCGTTTTCCCTTCATCGCCGATGTGCGCGGCAAAGGCCTGTTGACCGGTGCCGAAATGGTTGCCGATCCGGAGACGTTGCGGCCGATCGACCAGGGCAAGAAAGCCACGCAGCGCCTGCTCGATCTCGCCTATGAGCGCGGGCTGATCATCTATGGCCGCCGGGTCAAGGGTGGTGTCGACGGCGACAATTTCATGGTCGCGCCACCGATGATCGTCACCAGCGAACAGGTCGGCGAGATCATCTCCATTATCGGCGACTCGCTGGAAGTTCTGGCCGCCGAGCTCGACCTGCCGGTCGAAGGCCGGGGCTGAAAAATGGCGCCGCGCAAAGTCATCATCACCTGCGCCGTCACCGGCTCGGTGCACACGCCATCGATGTCGCCCTATCTGCCGGTGACGCCGGACCAGATCGCGGCCGATGCCATCGCTGCCGCGGAAGCAGGTGCCTCGATCCTGCATCTGCACGCCCGCGATCCCAAAGACGGCCGGCCGACGGCCGATCCTGATGTCTTCATGCAGTTCCTGCCGCGCATCAAGCAGGCGACCGATGCGGTGATCAACATCACCACTGGTGGCTCCTCCTTGATGACACTGGACCAGCGGCTGGCGGCGCCACTGCGGGCCGAGCCCGAAATGTGCTCGCTCAACATGGGCTCGATGAATTTCGCGCTGTTCCCCATGCTCGACAAGCCACGCGAATGGCAGCACGAATGGGAGCCAAAGCTGCTCGAAGCCACGCGCGACACCATTTTCAAGAACACCTTCGCCGACATGGAAGGCGTGCTGGAAAAACTGGGCACGGGCTGCGGCACGCGCTTCGAATTCGAATGCTACGATGTCGGCCACCTCTATTCGCTGGCGCATTTCCGCGACCGTGGGCTGGTGTCGGGGCCGCTGTTCATCCAGTTCGTGCTGGGCATTCTGGGCGGCATCGGCGCCGATCCGGACAATCTCATCCACATGAAGCGCATCGCCGACAAATTGTTCGGCGACAGCTACCAGTTCTCGGTGCTGGCCGCCGGCCGCCAGCAGATGCCGCTAATCTCGATCGCCGCGGCGATGGGTGGCAATGTCCGGGTCGGGCTGGAGGACAGCCTCTATGATGGCCGCCAGCTGGCGAAATCCAACGCCGACCAGGTGCGCCGCATCCGTGGCATTCTCGATGGCTTGTCGCTGGAGGTTGCCACGCCGGCCGAAGCGCGTGAGATGCTGGCGCTGAAGGGTGGCGACCGGGTGGCTTTCTAGAAGCAAGGGAGGAGCTGATATGGAAAGGGTTCTCGTCTCCGCCTGCCTGCTCGGCAGCCACGTCCGCTATAACGGCTCCTACCGGCTCAACAACCATCCGGTACTGATGCGCTGGCAAGCGGAGGGACGGGTCGTGCAAATCTGCCCGGAGGTTGCCGCAGGTTTCTCAACGCCACGTCCTCCGGCGGAAATTCGCGGTGCAGGCGATGGCCGCGCTGTGCTCCACGGCCAGGGTCGAGTGGTCGAGCAGACGGGAAACGACGTGACCGCACTTTATCTCGAAGCTGGGCAGCTTGCGCTCGAACTCGCCCGAGAAACGGGATGCCGCTACGCGGTTCTTACCGACGGCAGTCCGTCCTGCGGCAGCAGCTTCGTCTACGACGGCAGTTTTGCAGGCAAACGGGTGACCGGTCGCGGCACGACCACCGCTCTGCTGGAAGCGAACGGCATTCGCGTCTTTTCGGAAGACAATATCGGCGACCTTGACGATCTCCTGAACAAGCCCGGTTCAGCCGAGACCACGGCCTGATCCATGGCAGACAAGATCCAGACAGCGACCAGCGATGCCGTGATCCGCCACGGCACCATCGACGATGTCGACACCATCCACGCCGCGCTTCTCAAACTCGGCACCCATATCGGCGCGCATCAGGAGATCACGTCCACGTCAGATGACCTGCGCCGCTACGGCTTTGGCGAAAAGCCCGCCTTCTCCACCCTGATCGCCGAAGTCGGCGGTGAATTCGCCGGCCTGTGCCTGCATTTCCCGATCTTCTCGACCTGGATGGGACGGCCCGGGGTCTATGTGCAGGACCTCTATGTCGAGGATAGGTTTCGCGGCCGCAAGATCGGCGAGCGGCTGTTGCGGCGTGTCGCGGCAGAGTGTCGGAAGGAAGGTGGCGTCTATCTGAGGCTGTCGGTCGACACCGACAATGAAGGCGCCAAAGCTTTTTACGAGAGGCTGGGCATTGCCTGGTCGAGTTACGAACAGACGCAGAAGATCATCGGCGAGGCCTTTTTCGCCTTCGCCGACGCGCCGGAGGAGCAGGAATGAAAGCCTTTTACGCCGAGGAGCAGAAGCGGCACGACCCCAAGGCCTTTCTTTCCAGCGGCGCCGCGCAGCCCAATCCGGAAAAACCCGAGCGCATCGAGAGATTGTTAGCCGGCGCAAAATCTGCCGGCTGCACGATCGAGCGGCCGCGCAATCACGGTCTCGGTCCGGTCTCGGCGGTACACACGCCCGAATATCTCGACTTCCTCGAACATATTTTCGAGCGCTGGCAGCGCATCGAGGGCGCATCGGCAGAAGTGATCCCCAACATCCATCCGATCGCACGCAGCGGCTCCTATCCGGCATCGGCGGTTGGCCAGGCCGGCTATCATATGGCTGATACAGCTTGCCCGATCTCGGGCGAGACCTGGCAAAGCGCGCTGTGGAGCGCCTGGAGCGCGGTCGAGGCCGCTGAAACGGTGATGGCTGGTGCAACCGCCGCCTATGCGCTGTGCCGCCCGCCCGGCCACCATGCCTTTGCCGATGTCGCCGGCGGCTTCTGCTTCATCAACAATTCGGCCGTTGCGGCGCAGGTGCTGCGCAAGCAGGCCGCGCGGGTGACCATCCTCGATGTCGACCTGCATCACGGCAACGGCACGCAAGGCATCTTCTATGCCCGGCCCGACGTGCTCACCGTTTCGCTGCATGCCGATCCGGTGCGCTTCTATCCGTTCTTCTGGGGCCATGCCGACGAGCGCGGCGAAGGCCCGGGCCTCGGCTATAATTTCAACCTGCCGCTGCCGCGCAAATCCGCTGACGCTGCGTTTCTGGAAGCGCTTGAAGTGGCGTTCCAGCGCATCCGGTCGTTCTCGCCCGATGCACTGGTGGTCGCGCTCGGTCTTGACGCCTTCGAGGGCGACCCGTTCGGGGGCTTTCGGTGACGACACCGGGCTTCTCGCGCATCGGCGAGGCCATCGCCGGGCTCGGCCTGCCGACAGTCATCGTCCAGGAAGGCGGCTATCTCTGCGACGCGCTCGGCGACAACCTCACCGCCTTCCTCACCGGTTTTGGGGGCAAGGCGCGGTGAAAACTTAAGCCGACGGCGTCAGGATCGTTGCTGCCTCAGCATGGCAATGACCCGATGCACGCTCTCCAGCGTCTCGTCGATTTCGGCCGCCGTGTTGTAGTGGGCGATGCCGATGCGCACGACGCCCTGTTCGGCCGGAATGCCGAGCTGATGGACGATCTCCCAGGCATAGTTGTGGCCGGACCACAGGAAGATGTTTTCGGCGTTCATCTGCCGAACGATCGTTTCCGGCACGATGCCGTCGACGGTGAAGGAGACCGTCGGCACGCGATCGCTGAGCCGCTTCGGATCCGTGATGCCATGGATGGTCAGGCCTGAAATGTCGGACAGGCCGTCGATCAACCTTTGCGCCAGCGGATTCTCATAGGCGATGCAGGCTTCGAACGCGCTAGCGATCTTCTGCCTGCGCGAACCACCCTCGCCCGCCGCCGCACCCAGCTCGGCAAAATAATCGACCGCAGCCGTGAGGCCGGCCATGAGCTCGATCTGCGGCGTGCCAAGCTCGAACCGCTCCGGCAGGCCATTGGACGAACAGCGGCATTTATAGGGTTTCAGGCCATCGATGATATCGCGCCGTCCCCACAAAATGCCCATATGCGGACCGAAGAATTTGTAGGCCGAGCAGATCAGGAAATCACAGCCGAGGTCTTGCACGTCGATCAGGCCATGCGGCGCGAACTGCACGGCGTCGACATAGACCAAGGCGCCGGCATTCTTGGCGATGGCGGTCAAAGCCTTCACGCGATTGATCGAACCAGTCAGGTTGCTGGCATAGTTCAACGCGACCAGCCGTGTCTTCTCGGAAAGCAGCCCGGCCAGCGTCGCCTCTTCGACCTGCCAGCTCTTTTCATCGAATGGCAGCCAGCGCACCACGAGGCCAAGGTCCTCGGCCAGTTGCAGCCAGGGCGAGACATTGCCCTCGTGATCCATGCGGGTGAGGATGATCTCGTCGCCGGGCTCCAGTGTGCGGCCGAGCGTGCGCGACATGTGGTAGGTCAGCGTCGTCATATTGGCGCCGATGATGATTTCCTCAGGGCTCGCCGCACCGAGGAAATCGGCCATCGCCTGATGCGCCTCGTCGACGACAGCTTGAGCCGCGATCGTCGTTTCGAAATAGCCGCCGAGATTGGCATTGGTCGTCAGCAGGCAGCGCGACACCGCATCGGCGACCGCCTGCGGCACCTGCGTGCCGGCGGGGTTGTCGAGGTAGATGCGCCGGCGGCCCTTGTCGGTCAGGGAAAGCGCTGGAAATTGTCCACGCACAACCTCGATCGGAAAATCCACCATCGTCTCCACCCCTTTGTTATTCCGTGATAATTTTTCGCCCTTAGCCTATCAAGGACAGGGATTTCCGACCCGCTGGTGGATCGCGTCCACCGCCTTCTGCATCTCCTCGGTCCAGACGACATCCACCGAAGACAACGCCATTTCGAGCTGCGGAATGGTCGTCGCACCGATGATGTTGGAGGTGACAAAGGGCCGGCTCGACACATAGGCATTGGCAAACAGCGCCGGTTCCATGCCGAAGGAGCGCGCCAGTTCATTGTATTCGAGCAGCACTTCGGCGGCATTCGGAGTCTCGTAGCGCTGGCCACGATTAAACAATTGCGAGCGCGAACCCTGCGGTCGGGCGCCATGGTCGTATTTGCCGGTCAGATAGCCCTGAGCCAGCGGCGAATAGGGCAACAACGACACCTGTTCGTGCTCGCAGACCTCGGCAAGGTTCACCTCGAAGGTGCGGTTGACGAGATTGTAGGCGTTCTGGATCGACGCGACCCGCGGGCCGATCCCTTTCTCGGCCTCTGAGAGGTAACGCATGAGGCCCCAGGAACTCTCATTCGACAGGCCGAAATGACGGATCTTTCCAGCTTTCACCAGTTCGTCGAAGACGCCAAGCGTCTCGGCGATCGGCGTCTCGTTGGCCGGTGCGCCGTCTGCATCGGCCCGCCGCGCCACCGCGCCGACGCGCGTCGGGTTTGCACCCCAAGGGATGTCCCGCTCCGGCCAGTGGATCTGGTAGAGGTCGAGATAGTCGGTGCCGAGCTTGGCCAGCGATTTCTCGACCGCGTCAAAAATATCGGCACGCACCAATTGCGACGGCCTGCCACCGCGAAACCAGTCGCTCGCCGTGCGGCCGACGACCTTGGAGGCAAGGATCACCTTGTCGCGATTGCCCTTGGCTTTCATCCAACTGCCGATGATCTTTTCCGTCCGCCCTTGCGTCTCCGCCTTGGGTGGGATCGGGTAGAGTTCGGCGGTGTCGATGAAATTGACGCCGCGCGAAAAAGCCAGATCCATCTGCGCGTGACCTTCGGCCTCGGTGTTCTGCTGGCCCCAGGTCATCGAACCAAGGCAAATCTGGGTAACAAGAAGATCGGTCCGACCGAGACGGCGTTTGTGCATGGAATTCTGCTCCGGAGGGAAAGTCTGCGCGGGAGGGAGGCTGCATCTATAGGGAAAGCGGAGGCGCTCTCCAAGCCTCACCAGGCCGACTTTTGCGTGAACCAGCTGACCTGGCTAGCGCCGGGCACCGGCCAGGGCGCGGCGCTTGGCTTCGTCGATCAGCATGTTGGCCACCTGCATGCGGATCATGGCGCGCTGGCGCAGATGCGGAGCGACGCGGTCGGGATGGTTGGTGAAAGCAAAGCTGCGGCGCATGCGGCCGAAATCGGCAGCGCTCCTGGGCTGGTTCAGCCCCAGTTCGGCCGCGATCGATTCAGGGTCAATTGGCGGCAGCTTTTCTTCGGGCTTCGGATCCTCGGCAGCAAGGGCCAGCTTGGCGTGTTCTAGCAAGGCGGCGAATTCGCTCGCCAGATCGGCACCGGCCTCACGGTATTCGGCGGCGGATACCTTGATGCGGCCGGAATGGAGTTCATCGGCGACGGAGAGATAGTCGAACGGAATGGACGGACGCGCGCCGGCCTCGTCGCCCTCGATACCGTCACCCTTGTCGGAGGCGACGAAGAGGTCGTCGAGCAGCGAAGCGAAATCACGCTTGGCGCTGGTAGCGATGTCAGCCTCCCCCTTGCCTGACTGTCAGGTTTCCAGACCATAGAACCGGCTCGTTAAAAATACATACCACCGATCTTAATGAATTTAGCCATTCGAGGATCGCGACCGGTTCTCAACAAAAAGCCGGACTGCACTTTCATGCAGTCCGGAAATTCGCCAGGAGTGGCGAGGAAAAACTGGCCATGAGCCAGCGTCGAAGCCTACGGTTCGTGCGGCGCGGAAGTTTCACTGGGCCGCAAAAAAATTTATGAAAATCATCCGGACATAGCAGGCATGCAAATGCTGCACTGCACAATCGTCACGATTCACCTATATTGGCTGGCGTGGAGGACCAACCAGGAGCCTGAATCATGGGTTTCTTCACGGAAATGTTCGCCCGGCCGCGCCCGCAGGAACATCTGAGATACCGCGCGGCGCTTGCGCTGCTTCACTCGATGAGCAATGCCGACCGCGCCGATATCGGCATCAAGCCCGCCGATTTTCCGCGCGTCGCCCGCGAAATGTCCATTCGCTGAATGCATCTCGCGAGATGTCCCGGACCGATCCGAGACATCTCGAAACGTCAGCCGCTCAACGCGATCCCAGAAATGTCGCCTTGCCCAGCGGCACGCCATTGTGGCGAAGGATGTCGTAAGCGGTGGTGAGGTGGAAGTAGAAGTTGGGCATGGCCACATGCAGCAGATACTGCATGCCGCTCAACGTTGTTTCGCGTCCGCCGAGTTTCAGTTCGATCGCTTTGTCGTCGGAACCGTCAATATCGGCGGCCGAGAACGTCGCCAGAAGCGCGAGCGTCTTGGCGATCCGCGCCTCGAGATCGGCAAAGCTTGCCTCATTGTCCTCGTATTTCGGCACCTCGCGGCCGGCCAGCCGCGACGGCGCGCCCTTGGCGTGGTCGGTGGCGATCTGCACCTGCCGGGTTAAAGCGAACATGTCGGGCGCAAGCCGCGCCGTCAAAAACACCTGCGGGTCGATCTTGCGGTCAAGGGCATTTTGTTCGGCGGCCGCCAGCACACTGGAAAGTGCTTTCAGCCTGGCTGAAAACACGGGCACGGATGCCTCATACATCGATATCGTCACGTCAAATCTCCTGTCCGGTCGGAACGCCGGCGCAGGCGACGTAACGCCTCCCCACACGATTCTTCAAGCGCCCTGGGCTCCGCGTCACCACGGCGCCGCAATCGCCGTGGTAGAATTTCCGTTATCGAGCGGAGATTCCCGATGAGACGCGTCCTTCTCGCAGCGACTGCCTTTTTCTCCCTTGCCATATCCGGCCAAACGGCGCTGGCCGCCGACGACGCGCCCGAAGCGCCCTATGTCGACGACCGGTCCGGCGCCGAGGCGGTCATCCGCTCGCTCTACAGCGCCATCAACCGGCACGAATTCGCCCGGGCCTGGGGTTATTATGGCGATGCAAAGCCGGCTAAGGATTTCGACAGTTTCGTCAAGGGCTATGACGGTACCGACAAGGTCGAGGTCGCGACCGGCGCCATTTCAGACGAAGGTGCCGCCGGCAGCATTTTCTACAACGTCCCGGTCGCCATCCGTGCCACCGACAAGAGCGGTGGCGAAAAGGTCTTTGCCGGCTGCTACACGCTGCGTCAGGTCAATGCGCAGATCCAGGCCGCGCCGCCCTTCGATCCGATCCACATCGAAAAAGGCGCGCTGAAACCCTCAACCGCCGATTTCGAAAAGGCGCTGCCGCCAAGCTGCGGCGATGGCCCGCCGCCGCCGAAGAAGGATACCGCACTCGAGCAGGTCAAGAAGGCCTTCCTGGCGACCTATGGCGACCAGTGTGACAAGCAGTTCCTGGGTGACGAGCCGGAGGTCTTTTCGATCAAGTACAAGGACAAGGATGCGCAGCCCGGCGATCCCGACAAGGAAACGCGGCTGTTCCATTTCTCCTGTTCGGCCGCGGCCTACAATGAAAGTTCGGTCTACTACATGACCGACGAATTGTCTGAAGTACGGCAATTGCAGTTCGCCGAACCCAAGATGGACATCCGCTACGAGAACAATGACAGCGAGGGCAAGCTGCTGGGCATGAGCATCGTCGGCTTCGAGACGACCGGCTGGGCGGTCAATTCCGACTATGACGCTGACACCCATACGATCACCACCTTCAACAAGTGGCGTGGCGTCGGCGACGCCTCCGATTCGGGAACCTATCTGTTCCGCAACGGCGATTTCTCGCTGGTCCAGTATGACGTCGACGCGTCCTATGACGGCGAGGAGAACCCGCAGACGGTGGTCGACTACAACACCGCGCCTTGAGCGCTGAGGGCTTCCAGACAGCGTCCGATCAAGGCGCCTTCGACAGCATCCAGTTCAGCGTGCCGCGCCAGTCGACCATGCGGATGGGGGTGCCGTGCGTGCCGGTCTCGAAGCGGACGAAGCGGGTCGGATAGGGATAGGCTTTCGACCGGGCGATGATGGAGCGGAAGAAGGCTTCCTGGTTCGCAATGGGAAAGACCACGTCATGGCTGCCTTGGCCGAAGAAGACCGGGACATGACGCCTGAAGGCGGGACTTGCGAGAAAACTCTCGTCCCATAGCGATCCGAGCAGCAGCAGCCCGTCGATGCGCCGACCGCTATCGTTGCGGGCGGCAAGTTTCCAGCACAGTGCGCCGCCCATCGAACCGCAGGCGACGAAGATTTTCGCGCCCGGCGACTGTTCGGCATAGTGGTCGATCAAGGCCGCGACCTGAGCGGCGCCCTTGTCACCGAAATCGGGGAAATCCGGCGAGAGATAAAGCCCGCCATTGCCGGCCATCAAATTCTTGATGCGGTTGAAATTGCCGCCGAAGGTGAAGTCGTCGACGCCCTGTTTGCGGCTGCCACCCTGCCCGTGCAGGTAGAGCACAATGATACCGGCGCCTTGCGTCTTGCCGACGGCGACGTGCCTGACATCGCCGGCGTCGGTCTTCAGCATCAGATCCTGCTGCACCTTGCGCACGCCGGTGTCGGTGTATTGCGGGTGCACGCGCTTTTCCGGCACCTCGTCGCGCTGGTTGATATCGCGCATCTCGCGATAGTCGATGACGGTGTAAGCGCCGTTGCTGTCAGACGAGAGCGTGGCCGGATAGGCGAAGAGATCGTCCTTGAAGGGTTTTAGTTCGAGCGCATCGGCCTGGCTGGCAAGGCAAAGAACAAATACCGCAGCCAGAAGGGCGTGAAGTGGAGAAGGAAAACGAGAAGCCATATCGCAGGCTTGCGTAATTCGGCCTGGGTTTGTCAATCCTGCAGCACGCCGCCGGCGCCTTCGAGTGCCTCGCGGGTGTCGACATCCACAGACGCGCCCTCGCCGATCTCGACATCGATGACGTCGAGCCCCTCGGCCTCGACCAGATGGCGAGCGCCGGTGTCGCCTTCGAGATGAGCGATGGCCGGGAACAGCGAGCGCGGCAGGAGCACCGGGTTGCCACGTTTGCCCTGATGCGAGGCGCGGACCACGGAATTGCCGCCGGCCTTGCGGAAGGCATCGATCAGCCGGTCGAGATCGTCTGACACAACGCCAGGCATGTCGCCCAGAACGATCATCGCGCCGGCAGTGTCTTCGGGCAGATAGGCAATACCGGCTTTCAGCGAGGTCGACAGGCCATCGGCGAAATCGGGATTGTCGGCGAAGGTCACATCCAGCCCCGCCAGTGCCGCGCGCACGCGCTCGCGCTGATGGCCGGTGACAACGATCGTACCCGACGCCTTCGAGCCAAGCGCGCGCTCGGCCGTGCGGCGCACCAGCGGCTTGCCGTCGAACAGGGCCATGAGCTTGTTCGGTCCGCCCATGCGGCTCGACCGGCCTGCCGCCAGAAGCACGATGGCGACCTTGAGCCGGCTCCTGGCCGGCAGCGGCTCGCGCGGCTGCGGCCGTGTCGGGATTTCCATCAACAGCCCGCCGACCCCCATGCCGGCTATGTCCTTCGCGGTGACGTCGAGGCCGGCAACCAGACGGTCCAGCACCCAGTCGAAGCCGTTTTCCTTGGGACTGCGGGCGCAGCCGGGCGCACCGATGACGCGCTTGCCGTCGAGTGTGCCTAGCACCAGCAGATTGCCGGGATCGACCGGCATGCCCGCGCGGATGACTGTTCCGCCCGCCATTTCGATCGCCGCCGGAACGACATCGGCGAAATCGCTCATCGCCGAGGCGCCGAAGATCACCACCATATCGTTGTCGCGCGCCAGCGAGGCGGCGGCCTCCGCTACGGGCGCGATCTCGTGCGGCGTGCGGCGCTCCGCCGTCAGCCTGCCACCGGAGCGCGCCAGGCGCGCTTCGGTGACGCGCAATGTCTTGTCGAGCACACTGGGCTTGATGCCCGGCAGAACCGTCTGGATGACACCGACGCGCACCGGCTGATAGGCGTTGACGGCAAAGATCTCGCCGCCGGCACAGATTTTCGTAACAGTGTCGACCAGGGTGGAGGCGACCGCGAAGGGGATGATCTTCACCGTCGCCACCATCTGACCCTTTTCGACCGGAGCATGCTGCGCCAGCGTGGCAAGGGTGATGGCGGGATCGACGGCGTTGATCGCGTCGATCATCGCGGCATCGACCGTGAAGATGCCTGATGCCTTAGCATGGAGATTGACCCGACCGGTGGTGGCGGGCCTCGCCTCGATGCCGCCGAAAATCATGCTCTCGGCAATTCTTTGCGCCGCGGCGTCCTCGCCGAGATCGCCCGAGGAAAGCACGGCGGCAACGACCTGCGAGATCCCTGCCCGCTTGAGTATGGAGACGTCTTCGGCGCTCAGCCTGTGCGCCTTGCGAAAGCGCTTTTCGCCGGCGGTGGTGGCATGCGCCAGTACCGCGCCTTCGGCCTCTTCAATGGCAACCGGACCGAATTTCACGCCACGGCGCCTTTGGCATCGAGGCCGCGCGACCGGAACGCGTAGATGGTCTGCGCCAGCACCGCCACAGCGATCTCGGCGGGGCTGGCGGCGCCAATGTCGAGCCCGATCGGTGCATGGATGCGGGCGATCTGGTCGGCACTGGCGCCCAGCGCCAGCAGGCGCTCGACGCGCTTGGCGTGCGTCTTGCGGCTGCCAAGCGCGCCAACGTAGAAGCAGTTGGCGTCGAGGGCCGCCTTCAGCGCAAAATCGTCGATCTTCGGGTCATGGGTGACGGCGGCAAGCGCGGTGTAGCTGTCGAGCGGCTGGCGCTTCAGCACATCTTCCGGCCACTCGGCATGCAAGGCGACATCGGGAAAACGATCCGGCGTGGCAAAGGCGGTGCGCGGATCGATGATCTCCAGGGGATAGCCGGCAATCCTGGCCATTGGCGCCAGCGCCTGGCTGATATGGACGGCGCCGATCACCACGAGGCGCGGCTGCGGCAGATGCGCGTTGAGAAAGAAGGTTCGCCCTTCCGCTTCGACGGAACCGGAATTGCCCGATCGAAATGCCCTAGCGATCGCGGCTCCGAGATCGCCGGCAACCTGATCGCCTTCGCGCACGATGCGGTCGCGGCCGTCACCAAGATCGGTGACGAGGATCGCCGCACGGCGGGCGCGGCGCTCAGCATTCAAAGTTTTTAGGGCGTATGGATCCATCTGAGATCAGCCCAACCGCTCGACATAAACCTTGATGCGACCGCCGCAGGACAGGCCGACCTGCCAGGCGGTTTCATCGGCTACGCCGAATTCGAGCATTTTGGCTTTCCCTGAGTCGATCACGTCGATCGCCTCGCTCACCACCGCACCCTCGACGCAACCGCCCGAGACCGAGCCGTGGAAATTGCCTTCGGCGTCGATGACCAGATGGCTGCCGACCGGCCTCGGCGCCGAACCCCAGGTCTCGACCACAGTGGCAATGGCGACATCCTTGCCGTCCTTCATCCAGCCTTCCGCGATAATCAGCGGGTCGCGGGCCTCATCGAGATAGATGCTGTCGTCCATGATCGCTTCTCTCAGAGTCTGTTTTTCCGATGGATAAAGATATGGCTATGCGGCGTGCTTCGCGCCAGCTTCCATCCATCGCCGCGGATCGACGGATTGTGCTGACTTCTTGTCCAGCGAAGCGCAGAGGTCGGCGAGCGCATTGAGATTGTGGGCCGAGCGGAATTCGTCGACATGCGGCAGCATCGCCTTGACGCCGCGGGCGCGCGCCTGAAAGCCGTCGAAGCGCAGCAACGGATTGAGCCAGATCAGCCGCCGGCAGGATTTGTGCAGCCGCTCCATCTCCTCCGAGAGGCCAGCGACATCGTCACGCTCCAGCCCGTCGGTGATCAGAAGCACGACCGCGCCCTGCCCCAGCACGCGCCGCGACCATATCAGGTTGAACTCGGCCAGTGTGTCGCCGATGCGTGTGCCCCCCGACCAGTCCTTGACCACCGCCGAACAGTCGGCAAGGGCGGCATCGGGATCGCGGTGGCGCATCTGCCGGGTCAGATTGGTCAGCCGCGTGCCGAAGACGAAGGTGTGGACGCGGCGGCGTTTTTCCGTCAGCGCATGCAGGAAATGCAGGAAGATGCGCGTGTACTGGCTCATCGAACCGGAAATGTCGGCCAGGACCACCAGCGGCGGATGGACTTCGCGCGCCGAGCGGAATTTCGGCAGGATCAGTTCGCCGCCGGTGCGCGCGGCGGAGCGCATCATGGCGCGCGGGTCGATGCGGCGGCCATGCGCATCAGCCTTGAAACGCCTGGTCCGCACCATGTCGAAAGGCAATCGCAGCTCGGCGATGGCCTTCTTGGCATCCGCCATTTCCGCGGCGTTCATCTGGGCAAAGTCCTTGCCCCGCAACACCTCATTGCCGGAAAAGGTGAAACGGGCATCGACCTCGATCTCGGGGACTTCCTGCGGCGGCTGGTTCTTCTGATGACCTTCGAACATGGCCTGGCTGACGCGGTTCTCGGCCGCGCGCGGCTTCTGCTTCTCCTTGACGTCCGGCGCCACCGGCGAAAACATCGCCAGCAGTTTCTCGATCAGTTCGCGCGATTTCCAGAACAGCCGGAAGGCTTCGTCAAAGGTCGGGTGATCCTCATGCCTGGACACCAGCACCGCGTGCAGCGTCCAGTAGAAATCGTCGCGTGAACCAATGCCGGCGGCCAGCACCGCCTCGATGGCATCCTTGACCGAGGCCGGCCCGACCCGCATGCCGGCCTTGCGCAAGGTGCGGGCGAAATAGACGATGTTGTCGGCGATGCGTCCGTCCGCCGTCGCCTCTCTGGGGTCGGCCTCTTTGGGGTAAGCACCCGGCGCCTTCATCGCGCTACTCCGCCGCCGCGAGCTCGGCCTTGACCTCGTCGAGGATGCGCCGGCCCTCGCCCGCGCCGATGCGGGCAATGTCGTCCTGGTATTTCAACAGCACGCCGATCGTGTCGGAGACGGTTTCGGGATCGAGCGCCACCTTGTCGAGTTCGGTCAACGCGCCGGCCCAGTCAATGGTTTCGGCAACGCCCGGCACCTTGAACAGCTCGATCTGGCGCAGCTTCTGGATGAAGGAGACCACCTCCGCCGAGAGCCGCTGGTTGGCTTGCGGCACCTTGCGGCGCACGATCTCCAACTCGCGCTCGGCATTGGGATAATCGACCCAATGGTAGAGGCAACGCCGCTTCAGCGCGTCGTGGATCTCGCGGGTGCGGTTGGTGGTGATGATGACGATCGGCGGTTCTTCCGCCTTGATGGTGCCGAGTTCCGGCACCGTCACCTGGTAGTCGGACAGGATTTCGAGCAGGAAGGCTTCGAAGGCCTCGTCGGTGCGGTCGAGCTCGTCGATCAGGAAGACCGGCGCGGCACCTATCTTGCCCGTCAGTGCATCGAGCACCGGGCGGCGGATCAGATATTTTTCGGAGAACACATTGCGCTCCATGGCGGAGCGGTCAACCTTGCCGGCCGCCTCCTCCATGCGGATTTCGATCATCTGCGCGGCGTAGTTCCACTCGTAGACGGCGGAAGAAACGTCGAGCCCCTCATAGCACTGCAGGCGGATCAGCCGGCGGCCGAGCGCCCCAGCCAACACCTTGGCGATCTCGGTCTTGCCGACGCCGGCCTCGCCCTCGAGGAACAAGGGCCGGTTCATGCGCAACGACAGGAAAAGAACGGTCGCCAGCGACCGGTCCGCCACATAATCCGCGCCGGTCAGGAGATCGAGCGTCTCGTCGATCGTCCGCGGTACGGGGCGCGGTTTCAGTTCGGTCATTCTTTCTCCGTGAACGCCGCCGCTCCGCTGTCCAGGACATGGTAGCCGCGAGCGTGGTAGATCAGCGGCCGCAAATTATCGCCCATGCGCAAGCCTGTCACCTTGCCAAAAAGCACACGATGGGTGGCCAGGTCCTTGGTGTCGATCAGCTCGCAGTCGAACACCGCGAGCGCGCCCTTCAGCGTCGGCGCGCCGGTGGAAATCACATCCCACTCACCGAGCGCGAAACGCTCCTCGACCGGCAGGCCGGTGATGCCGGAAAAGCCGATCGACAGCGGCTCCTGGTGCGAGGCCAGCGTGTTCAGGGCAAACCGGCCGTTTTTCACGAACAGCTCGTTCTTGGCATTCTCGCGGTTGAGGCAGACCAGAATGGTCGGCGGCGTGTCCGACACCGAACAGGCAGCGATCACCGTCGTGCCACGCTTGCCGGCGGGCCCGTCGGTGGTGACCACATGGACGTGACCGGCAAAATGGCTCATCGCGTCGCGATAGGCCTGCGGTCCAATATCGTTCTTCTTCAGCACCGGAATTTTCCACAACCAGAAACCCTAGCGCTATATATGGCCAGACATGACATGCCACAAGCGAAGTGCTTGGCCCATATCCCCAAATTCGCGTGTTGCACCAAGGCCGGGCAGCCTTTAGGTCTTGGCGGGAATTGGCGCCTGCGCTGCTATCGCGGGCTTGGGAGGAACTCTTCGGCAGGATGCGACCCGGGGCAACGATATCCGCCGCAATGGCCTGGCTGTTCCTGGCCGGAGCCGCCAGCGCCCAGACGCTCACGATCGGCGTCGCCGCACCCTTGTCGGGACCATCGGCCATCCTCGGCAAGCAGATCGAGGCCGGCGCCGGGCTCGCAGCACAAGCAAACGGCATCGAACTCAAGACCGTAGACGATGCCTGCACCGCCGATGGCGGTGCAGCCGCGGCCAGGGATTTTGCCGCAGCCAAGGTCAGTGTCGTGGTAGGCTTCCTCTGCACCGATGCCATCGAGGCGGCGATGCCGATCCTCAAGGACGCCAACATTCCGGTCATCACCGTCGGCGTGCGAACCGAAAGCCTGACCGACCGCCGCGCCAAGACCGGCTGGCCGGTCTATCGCCTCGGGCCGCGCGGCGACGATGAGCGCAACGCCGTCGCCTCCGCCCTCACCCGGCTGTGGCAGAGCGAGCTGTTCGCCATTATCGACGACGGCACCATCTATGGCCGCGAGATGGCCGAGACCTTTCGCGCGGCGGCCGAGCAAGCGGCGCTGAAACCTGTCTTCGTCGACACATTCCGACCGCAGCTCGACAACCAGATCGGCCTGGTCGGGCGGCTGAAGAAAGCCGGCGCCACACATGTCTTTGCCGGCGGTGACGGCGACGACATTGCCATTATGGGCCGCGATGCAGCACAGCTCCAGGCCGGCATCGTCTTTGCCGGCGGCGAAAATCTGCGCACGCCGCCCGGCGACGTGTCCTATGCCACGGGCACGCTGATGATCGCGCCGCCCGAATGGGCCGATGTCGCCGACCCAAAGGTGCTGGAAAGCTTCTCCGCGCAGAAGATCGTGCCGGACGGCTACACGCTGCCGGCCTATGCGGCGGTCGAGATCGCCAAGGCAGCGTCGGCCTTGTCCTCGGACAAGCCGCTGGCTGAGGCGCTGACCGGGCATGATTTCACCACGGCGATCGGGCCGATCCGCTTCGGCGCCAAGGGCGATCTCAGCCAGAGCCCTTACCGTGTCTTCCGCTTCGACGGCACGCGCTTCGTGCCCTTGGAAAGCAACTGATGTTCCGCACCGGTCCGCGCAACCTGATCACCGACGTTGCCGGCCTGCGCGTCGGCAACGCTGCCGACGCCAAGCTAAAGTCCGGCGTGACAACCGTGTTGTGCGACGAGCCGGCGGTGGCCGGTGTCCAGATCTTGGGCGGCGCGCCGGGCACGCGCGAGACGGACCTGCTCGAACCGCACAATTCGGTCGAGGCGATCCATGCGGTGGTGCTGTCGGGCGGTTCGGCTTTCGGCCTTGATGCTGCGTCCGGCGTGCAGGCGGCGCTACGCGAACGCGGCATCGGCTTCGAAGTGGGCGGCTTTCGCGTGCCGATCGTGCCGGCGGCAATCCTGTTCGACCTGCGCAATGGCGGCGACAAGGACTGGAGCCGTTATCCACCCTACCGCGACCTCGGCTATGAAGCCGCGCAAAGCGCGGCCGCCGATTTCCAGCTCGGCACGACGGGTGCCGGCACCGGTGCGCTGACCGCGGGGCTGAAGGGCGGCCTGGGTTCCGCCTCGACGCTGCTCGACAATGGCGTCACCATCGGTGCACTGGCCGCCGTCAACCCGACCGGATCGGTGACCGTCAGCCGCACCCGCCATTTCTGGGCGGCACCCTTCGAAATCGGCGACGAATTCGGCGGGCTCGGTTATCCCTCGCCGATGCCGGACGATGCCAGGCGTATCTTGCTGAAATATCGCGACAAGCAGGCAGGCAAGCAGATGGAAACCGGCGGCAACACGACCATCGCCGTCATTGCCACGGATGCGGTTCTGACCAAGGCCGCCGCAAAACGCCTGGCAATGTCGGCTCATGACGGCTTCGTGCGCGCCATCTGGCCGACGCACACGCCGGCGGACGGCGACCTGGTGTTCGCGCTGGCGACGGGAACCAGCGGCATCCGGCTCGACGCCGATGCCGCAATCGACCTCTATGCCGCGGCCGGCGCCACCATGGCGCGCGCCATCAGCCGCGGCGTGTTTGCCGCGACGCCGGCCAACAACGACCTGTTTCCCGTCTGGTCGTCGCGCTAAAGCCGTCGATCAGACCGGATCGGATTTTTCTTCCTCGAACATAACCGCGACGTCGGAATTTGCCGCCAGCCACACCTTCTTGCCATCGACCTCGGCAACCAGCGCCAGAGGAATGTAGTGGTGATGACCCCTGTGAGCGCCCTCGCCGCTATCGGCCTTGGTCAACTTGATGCGCTGGCCGTCGACCTTGTCGACAGTGCCGACATGCACGCCATCGGCGCCGACGACTTCCATATGCTCACGAATTTTGCTGGTGTCGGTCATGGTGGTTCTCCATTGGGACTGCCGACAATAACAAATGACAGGCCGATTGGATGCATCGGCTTGTCAGCCGCACGACGTTTTGATTCGGTCGTGCTAGGGATTGCAACGATCGCGGCTGCTGGGGGAAGAACCGATGCGAATGCTTCTTTTGTATGCCGTTTCCCTGGCCGTACAGTTTGTGGTGTCAGTCGCCCACGCTGGCGATGTCGCCGAGCTCGAGATCCTTGGCTTCACCAAGGACGGCAGCGTGTTCGCCTTCGAGGAATACGGTGTCCAGGACGGGTCGGGCTTTCCCTATGCCAACCGCTATTACATCGACACGAGCACCGACAGCTTTCTCAAGGGCACGCCGATCAGAGTCCGGCTCGACGACGAGAACGCCAAACTGGACGCTGCCCGCCTCCAGGCCCGGCAGAAGGGCGAAACCATCGTCAGCCAGGCCGAGCTGAGCGCCAATCACGGTATTACTGCGGGCTTCAACCCGGTGACCGAGCTTTCGGCCGATCCTCACCGGATGGCTGTCAATCCGCGGCCGATCTTCTCTCCGGTCGACCAGCCGCTCGAGTTCCGGCTCGATGAGATCGGCATGAACAACACCGAAGGTTGCGACAGCCAGGGCGAGATCAATGGCTTTCGGCTGCTGCGCGTCGAGGCGCAGGATGGCGGCACCACCAAATTGCTGCACGAGGACAAGTCGATTCCCAAGAGCCGCGGCTGCCCGAACGGCTACCGCATCGGCGCGGTCCAGACATTCTCCATGGACAGCCTCAGCGCCTATGCGGTGCTGATCGCCGTGCGCCAATATGGCTTCGAGGGGCCGGACTTCCGCTGGATTGCCGTGACCGGCCGGCTGTGACAGAGCACGCCGTCATACCCGGCCGCAACGTGAACTACGTCCGCCGCGCTTTGCCGGGGTGGCGCGCGACGCTTTTCGGCTCGCTGGTGTGGGCCGGGGCCATGGGCGCCAGCGCGTTGATCAACCTGTTGCTGGATCATTGGGTGACGCCGGATAAAATCCGCATTGTGTCGCTGCTGTTTGCGGGTGGCGGCGCCCTCGCCTTTCCGCTTGGCCTGTTCGCGGCACGGCTGGTCTCGCTCGGAAGAGGCCGGGAAGTCGCCTTCGCGGCGGCAATGGTGTGCCTTGCCGCCGCTACGATCAGGCTCACCGCCGGGCTCTATGCCTTGCAATACCGGTCGTACTACGCCGAATGGCATGCGCCCGTCTTCACCCTCACCTGGGGCTTTCAGCTCGCCTTCACGATGGCGGTGGCGTCCTACCAGTTCGTGGTGCTGGGTATCCGGCTCTATTTTCCGCTCGGTTTCGTCGCCTTGCTTGCCGCCAGCCTCTGGTTTGCACTGCAGCGGCGTTGAGCATTTTGTCCGCCTCTGTTAGGACGCGGGCTAACCCAGAGCGGTTCAGCGTTTGGTAGAACCGCCGACCCGCTCTAACTCCTTCTTTTTCGCAATTCCGGGACGGAAAACCGCTGCGCACTTTTCCTGGATTGCTCTAGATACATCAGGACTGACCGATGATCCCTCGCTATTCCCGGCCGGAAATGGTCGCCATCTGGTCGCCCGAAACCCGGTTTCGCATCTGGTTCGAAATCGAGGCCCATGCCTGCGACGCGCTGGCCGAACTCGGCGTCATCCCGAAGGAAGCGGCAAAAACCATCTGGGAAAAGGGCGGCGCTGCAAAATTCGATGTCGAGAAGATCGACGAGATCGAGCGTGTCACCAAGCATGACGTCATCGCCTTCCTGACCCATCTTGCCGAATTCGTCGGGCCGGACGCGCGCTTCATCCATCAGGGCATGACCTCTTCGGATGTTCTGGACACCTGCTTTGCCGTCCAGCTTACCCGCGCCAGCGACATCCTGCTTGCCGACATTGACGGCCTGCTTGCCGCGCTCAAGCGCCGCGCCTTCGAGCACAAGGACACCGTCACCATCGGCCGCAGCCACGGTATCCATGCCGAACCGACAACCTTCGGCATCAAGCTGGCGCAGGCCTATGCCGAATTCTCGCGCTGCCGCGAGCGGCTGGTGCATGCCCGGGAGGATATCGCAACCTGCGCCATTTCCGGGGCGGTCGGCACCTTCGCCAACATCGAACCCTATGTCGAGGAGCATGTGGCGGCGAAACTCGGGCTGAAGCCGGAACCGGTGTCGACGCAGGTCATCCCCCGCGACCGCCATGCGATGTTCTTTGCCACGCTTGGCGTCATCGCCTCGTCGATGGAGCGGCTGGCGACCGAGATCCGGCATCTGCAGCGCACCGAGGTGCTGGAGGCGGAAGAGTATTTTTCGCCGGGCCAGAAAGGCTCGTCGGCAATGCCGCACAAACGCAATCCGGTGCTGACGGAAAACCTTACTGGCCTTGCCCGCATGGTGCGCTCCATGGCACTGCCGGCGATGGAGGATGTGGCGCTCTGGCATGAGCGCGATATTTCACACTCCTCGGTTGAGCGCATGATTGGACCCGACGCCACGGTGACGCTCGATTTCGCGCTTTCGCGGCTGACCGGCGTCATCGACAAGCTGGTCGTCTATCCCGAGAACATGCTGAAGAACATGAACAAGTTCCGCGGCCTGGTGCATTCGCAGCGCGTGATGCTGGCGCTGACGCAGGCCGGCCTGTCGCGCGAGGACTCCTACCGGCTGGTGCAGCGCAACGCCATGAAGGTGTGGGAACAAGGCGCTGATTTCCTTGAGGAACTTTTGGCCGACAAGGAAGTGACCGCGGCACTGCCGGAGGCGGAAATCCGCGAGAAATTCGACCTGGGCTACCACACCAAGCATGTCGACACGATCTTCAGGCGGGTGTTTGGGGAAGCTTGAGCTTTCCTTCTCCCCGTTTATGGGGAGGTGAGGAGTGGTCCGCACAGCGGACGAAAAGCCAATTGCTTGGCTTTTCGACCGACGAACGCCCGAAGGGCGGATGAGGGGGCAGCGCCGACGTCGGCGACGATCGCACCCATCCACGCTTTGACAATTTCACAACTTGGCGCTGCCCCTCATTGCCCTGCCGGGCATTTCTCCCCGTATAGTGACGGGGAGAAAGAAGCTGTGCTGACGTCCAATCACGCCTTTCCAGGCACAGTCCTGATCACCGTGCCCCACGGATCCTCGCGGGTCGTTTCGCCGGTCACATTGTCCGAACGCATCTCGACCCAGGCAAGGCCCGAGCGCGACGCGTCGCGGCGGGCGGCACCAGCGCTCTGCCAGGCATTGGCGCCGATGTGGTGGTGATAGCCGCCGGACGACAGGAACACGGCCTGGCCGCCATATTTGGCCACCGTGTCGAAGCCGAATTCCTGGTTCCACCAGGCCTCGGCCTCTTCCGGCCTGCCGACGCGCAAATGGACATGGCCGACAATGCTGTTTTCCGGCGCGCCTTGCCAGCCGGCATCGCCTGCCGGGACTTCGGCGACAATGGACGGAATATTCAGCCGCTCGGTCGCCATGGCGATTTTGTCGCCGTTCCATTTCCAGTCCTGCGGACGGCGGTCGGCATAGATCTCGATGCCGTTGCCTTCGGGATCGGTCAGGTACAGCGCCTCGCTGACCAGATGGTCCGAAGCCCCCTCAATGGCGATCTTGTCTGATATGGCGTGGTTGATCCAGCGGCCGAGATCGGCACGGCTGGGCAGCAGGAAAGCGGTGTGGAACAGACCGGCGCTGCGCGGATCGTCCGGCTTGGCCGAAGGATCAGCCTCGATCACCAGCAACGGACGGCTGCCAGCCCCCAACGTGATCGCGCCATCGGCACGGCTCAACTCCTGCAGGCCGACGACCCGGCGGTAATAGGCAGCGAGGCTTTCGGCATCACGCGCCTTCAGCCCGACGCGGGCAACGCTCACCGGCGTGGTGGCGGCAAATGGCAGTTCGCTCATCATTGTCTCCGTTGCGGCAACGCTTGATGAAGCTCCCAAAGCCAGGAACCCGGCGCCGCCGATGATTGTACGTCGTGTCAGCGCCAAAATCCGGTCCTCCACGGCTGTTTCTCTCCTGACGACAGATCGTCTATCGCGATCGTTCACACAAGACAGCGAAATGCGAACATGGTGTTCACCATTATGACCAAGCGCTTGCCCATCAACGGTTGCATGAGACAATCGCGCTCGCTATCTCAGCGCCATGAAAGTCAAAGACGCAGATATCCTGATCGTTCCGGGTTACACCAATTCCGGACCGGAGCATTGGCAGACCCGCTGGCAGTCGAAACTGTCGACGGCGCGGCGTGTCGAGCAGGCGGAATGGTCGAAACCGGTGCGCGAGGACTGGACGGCGAGCGTGGCCAAAGCCGTCAACGAGGCCGAGCGGCCCGTCGTCATCGTCGCGCATTCGCTTGGGGTCGCCGCGGCGGTGCAGGCCATCCCGCAATTTCAGAAGCCGGTCGCCGGCGCCTTCTTCGTGGCGCCGCCCGATGTCGCCAATCCCAAGATCAAGCCAAAGCACCTGATGACCTTCGGCCCCTACCCGCGTGAGCCACTGCCTTTTCCATCGATCGTAATCGCCAGCCGCAACGACCCGTTCTGCGGCTTCGATGTCGCCGAGGACATTGCCGGCGCCTGGGGATCGCTGTTCATCGATGCCGGCGAAACCGGCCATCTCAACCAGGATTCGGGCTTCGGACCGTGGCCAGAGGGATCCATGACCTTCGCCAAGTTCCTCACGGACCTGAAAGCGTAGCGCCTATGGTCGCGCCGCATCAGGCGCCGATCGAATCCTTGATGTCCTTGAGCAAGGTTTTTGCCCCCAGCGAGATCAGCGCATGTTCAGATCCCGTGGCGAGCAGGCGGTAGCCCATCGACACAACACGGCCGGCAATTGCTGGTTCGACGACATAGATCGCCGCATGTTTTCCGGCCTTGCGGGTGCGCTCGGCGACCGATGCTATCGTCTCCATCATGCTTTCCAGCGTCGAATTGACGATCGTACCGTTGCTCCAGGCGATCGAGAAATCCGATGGGCCGAGGAAAATGCCGTCAATGCCCGGCGTATCGAGAATGCCGTCCAGCGCGTCGAGTGCGGCGCGCGTTTCGACCATGGCAAAAGCCATCGTGCGCTGGTTGGTGTCGCGCAGCCATTCGGCATAGTCGCCCTTGCCGTGGCGCGGAAAGGCATAGGTCGGCCCCCACGAGCGCTCGCCGAGCGGCGGATATTTCATCGCCGCGGCGAACAGCTTTGCATCTGCCACCGAGTTCACCATCGGCGCGATGACTGCCTCGGCGCCGAAATCGAGCGCCCGGCTTGCCATGTCAAAGCGGCCGACCGGGATGCGCACCAGCGCCGGCTTATTTGCGGCGAGCACCGGCACGAGACCGCGCAGCACGCTGTCCTCATGATGCCCGCCATGCTGCATGTCGAGCGTGATGGCATCGAAGCCCTGTTTGGCGAGAATCTCGACGGTCAAGGCGTCCGGCACGCCCGACCATGCGGTGACCAGCGTTTCATCGGCGGCAAGACGGGACTTCAGGGACATCTAATCTCTTTCCTTGTTAAGGATCACAGTTTCAGCCGGAAACCGCGGCAAACGCAAAGAAAAACCGCCCGGCTTGGCCGGGCGGTCGATTGGTCCAGTCATTCTCGCCGCAGGTTCTGTCACAAAAACCTGGGACACTTTTTGCGGAACCTGCTTCCTTTTGTTTGTCGCAGGTTCTGTCGCAAAACCGTGGGACACTTTTGCGGAACCTGCTCCGGAATCAGGTGTTCTTGATCTGCTCGATCGCCTGCGCCATCAGTTCGTCCATTGTGCGACGGATCTGATGGTCCGACTGCTCGACGCCGGCGGCGTCGAAATCCTTGCGGATCTTGCGGAACACGTCATGATCGCCGGCTTCCTCTATGTCGGAAACAACGACTTCCTTGGCGTAGGCATCGGCATCAGTGCCCGACTTTCCGAGCTTTTCGGCGGCCCACAGGCCGAGCGCCTTGTTGCGGCGCGCCGAGGCCTTGAACCGAAGCTCCTCGTCGAATGCAAATTTGCGTTCGAAGCCCTCTTCGCGGTCTTTCATGCTGCTCATGGCGTCCCTCCGGGTCAAATCCGATTCTGTTGGCAAGTGATATGTGTGTTGCCAAAGCACAAACCAAAAGGTCGCGAGCCGGTCAATACGCTTCGTCATATGCTGCGCTGCGGCATTTCAGTCCCGAAAGCGGTTGATTGGAAGGATTTGCCGATTGAGCAAACGATGTGATTGGGATAGACCCGGCATTGAACCCCGCCGTCGCCGCACTAATATAGGCGGACGGACAGGAACTGGTCGCTTGCCGCCTGCCCGCAAATCCAGAGAAAAAATCAGATGAAAAATCGCCGCCGCATTTATGAAGGCAAGGCCAAGATCCTCTATGAAGGACCGGAACCGGGTACGCTGATCCAGTTCTTCAAGGACGATGCAACCGCGTTCAACAAGAAGAAGCACGAGGTCATCGACGGCAAGGGCGTGCTCAACAACCGCATTTCCGAGTACATCTTCAACCACTTGAACCGCATGGGCATTCCGACCCACTTCATCCGCCGGCTCAACATGCGCGAGCAGCTGATCAAGGAAGTCGAGATCATCCCACTTGAAGTGGTGGTGCGCAACGTCGCCGCCGGCTCGCTGTCCAAGCGCCTCGGCATCGAGGAAGGCACCGTTTTGCCGCGCTCGATCATCGAATTCTATTACAAGGCCGATGCGCTCGACGATCCGATGGTGTCGGAAGAACACATCACGGCCTTCGGCTGGGCGAGCCCGCAGGAGATCGACGACGTCATGGCACTCGCCATCCGCGTCAACGATTTCCTCTCCGGCCTGTTCATGGGCGTCGGCATCCAACTCGTCGACTTCAAGATCGAGTGCGGCCGCCTGTTCGAAGGCGACATGATGCGCATCGTCGTCGCCGACGAGATTTCGCCGGATTCGTGCCGCCTGTGGGACGTGGCGACGCAGGACAAGCTCGACAAGGACCGGTTCCGCCGTGATATGGGCGGCTTGGTCGAAGCCTACCAGGAAGTCGCCCGCCGCCTCGGCATCATGAACGAGAATGAGCCGCCGCGCCCCACCGGTCCGGTGCTGGTCGCCTCGACCGACGGCGTCAAAGGCAAGCCGCACTGATAGCGGCCTGCAACCGAATATTTGGAACAGGAGCATGTCCAGCGTGATTAAGGCCCGCATTACCGTCACCCTCAAGAACGGCGTTCTCGACCCGCAAGGCAAAGCGATCGAACACGCTTTGTCCGGCCTGGGTTTTGATGGCGTCGGCGCGGTGCGGCAAGGCAAGGTGTTCGACGTCGAACTGGCGGAAAGCGACAAGGCCAAGGCCGAGGCCGACCTGAAAGCCATGTGCGACAAGCTGCTGGCGAACACGGTGATTGAGAATTATAGTGTAGCCATAACCTGAGGTTGTACCGGAGGGGCTGATGGCTGAGATCGATGGAAGCTTGATATTCGAAGTCCTCAAGTCCATCCAATCTCGGCTGGACAGGATGGATTTGACGCTTGGAGAGGTAAAATCCGAGCTAGGCTCCATCTGCGGTCATCTGATAGCCACTGAAAATGACGTGAAGAACATCTATGGTGTGCTGGCTCGCCAGGATGATCGGCTCGAACATATCGAACGCCGTCTCGACCTGCGCGAACTAGCCGAAGCCCAGAGGCCTTACGAACCAAAATGAAATCCGCTGTCGTCCTTCTGCCTGGCCTCAACCGCGACCGCGACATGATCGCCGCGCTGACCAAGATTTCGGGAAAACCGCCGGTCACCGTCTGGCAGACCGACACAGAAATCCCGGATGTCGACCTGATCGCCATCCCAGGCGGCTTCTCTTTCGGCGACTATCTGCGCTGCGGCGCGATCGCGGCGCGCATGCCGGTGATGCGGGCGGTCGCCGAAAAGGCCGCCAAGGGCGTCACCGTCATCGGTGTCTGCAACGGTTTTCAGATCCTGGTCGAGGCCGGCCTGCTGCCGGGGGCGCTCATGCGCAACACTTCGCTGAAGTTCGTCTGCCGGCAGATCAAGCTCGAAATCACCAACGCCAACACCATGTTCACCCGCCGCTATGGGCAGGGCCAGATCATCCGCTCGCCGGTGGCGCACCACGACGGCAACTACTTCGCCGACGCCGAAACACTTGCCCGCCTCGAAGGTGAAGGCCAGGTGGTGTTCCGCTATGCCGAGGGTACCAACCCCAATGGCTCGATCAACGACATTGCCGGCATCATCAACGAACAAGGCAATGTGCTTGGCCTGATGCCGCATCCTGAAAACCTGATCGAAGCCGCCCATGGCGGCAGCGACGGCCGTGCCCTTTTCGAAGGCGCGCTCGGCATCGCCGCTTGACGATTTCAGCCGCAAATGCGGTAAAGTTTACAAGGACATCACGTCCATTGCTCTGGGGAGAGAGACGGTCATGAAACTCTATTCGCGGCCGTTGTCGCCCTACTCGTCGATCGTGCGGGCGCTGGCCTATATCAAGGACGTGCCGCTCAAGATCATCGCGCCGCCGCCGGGTTTTCCGATCCCCGAAGAGTTTCGCGCCATCTCGCCGATGAACCGGATTCCGGTGCTGATCACCGGCTCGGGCGAAACCATCGTCGAATCGGTTGTCATCGCCGAATACCTCGAGGAGCGGTTTCCGGAACCGGCGCTGCTGCCGCCCGATTCCAAGGATCGCGCCCTGGTGCGCATGTTCGCCCGCATCACCGATCTCGATGTTCTCACCCCGACGATGAAGCTTTTCGAGCTGCATTTCGTGCCGAAGCGCAACAATGCCGAGATCGACGCCCAATTCGCCCGCCTGCATCACGGGCTGGCGGCGATCGAGGCGCGTATGGCGCAAGGCCCCTTCGCGCTCGGCAACGACATCAGCTTCGCCGACGCCTGGCTGACGCCGACCCGGTTCATCTTCAACAATTTCCGCGCCATGACAGGCCGCCACGACCTGCTCAACGCCTATCCCAAATTCGATGCCTATGAGCAGATCGCCTCGCAGCATCCGGCCTTGTCGCGGGTCTGGGGCGAGATGACCGACGGCCTGAAGATCTTTCTGTCCGAACTCGAGATGGGTGCCGCTTGATCAGGAGCAAGACGATCGTTCTCGTCGCCGCGGCAGGCTTTGCCCTGGCCTCGTGCCAATCTACCCCGAAGAGCACGCCTGTGCCCTCGGGCAAGACTGCGGCGCTGCTGGCCATGGAACAGGTGGCGATCGCCGCACACCAATGCTGGATCGCCAGCAAGGACCCAGCCTTCAAGCAATATCAGATGGCCAATGAGCTGAACTCGTTCAGCGGCACGCCACGTTTCCTTTTGGTGCCAGCCAAGCATTATGGCGGCAAACCGTTGCTGGTCGTGCAGGCGCAAGGCAATTCGAGCCGCGTCGACGCCTTCGGCCCGCTGATGAACGACCCGCTCGGCGCGCGCATCGGCTCCGACATTGCCCGCTGGCAAGCCGGCAATCCGGCCTGCGCCGCGACCGCCTGACCATGGGCCGTTTCCTGCAGAAGGTGGGGCTGGCCATCGGTCTGGCTGGTCTCATCCTGCAGTTCTGCATCAGTATTCCAGCGTCGATGGAAGCCGGGCGCAGCCTGCTCGGCTCGATCGTCTTCTTGTTCAGTTTCTTCACCATCCTGACCAACATCGGTGCCGTGCTGGTGCACACATCGCTGCTCTCATCCACCGGCTATGCCTGGCTGCCGGCCTTCGCCGGGTCACGGATGCGTGCGGGGGTTGCGGTTTCGATCACCCTGGTCTTCATCGTCTATGCCACGGTTCTGGCACGGCTCTGGCAGCCGCAAGGACTGTTCCTGCTCTGCGATGTGCTGCTGCACTACGTCACGCCGGTGCTGTTCGTGCTGTGGTGGCTGATAGCAGGCGCCGATGGCAGAACGCGGTGGAGCGACATCTCCTGGTGGGTGCTCTATCCCATCGCCTATCTGGCCTATGCTCTGGCGCGAGCGCCGTTTGCCGGCGAGGTGCCCTACCCCTTCCTGGATGTCGCCAAGAACGGCGTAGCCAGTGTCGCCATTGCGGCATTGGCCGTCACCGCGCTGTTCCTGGTGATCTGCGTCGTCGCCGTTTTTATCGATCGCGGCATCGGCCATCGCGGGGCCAAACGGGTCCGTTAAGACATGGGTCCGTTAGAATTGGCCTCTAATCCCAGAAACGCCTGATGCCCTCACGATGGGCATCGCAGCGGGAGATGCCGATGTCCTTGAGCTGATCGTCGGTCATCTCCAGCAATGCCAGCCGGCCACGCCGGCGCTCCAGCAAATGGTCGATCCATCGTGCCAGCGACCGGACCACGCGCACCAGACGGCCGACAAAGCCTCGCTGGCCGGACGGGCGTAGCGCCTTGCTTGGGAACGCGGAGCTTGAATTGCGGATTGTCGCGATTGTATCCATTTTCTTTCTGCCAAATGTCTCAATTGCACCCTTTTTGATGCGCGATTGATATGTATTGACTCACATTTCGGTGCAATATAGAAAATTGTCACCATGACAAATTGGCTTCCAGATCTGACCACCGGCGCCGGGCCGCTCTATCAACGTCTTGCGGACTCGGTCGAAGCGGGCATCGACCAGGGCGTGATCGGTGCCGGAACAAAACTGCCGCCGCAGCGCGACCTCGCCTATGACATTGGCACCACCGTCGGCACGGTCGGCCGGGCCTATCAATTGCTGCGCGAACGCGGGCTGGTGAGCGGCGAAGTGGGGCGTGGAACCTATGTTCTTGGCCAGCGCGCCGAGGGCGTGAAACCGGAGGCACCCGACGTCGGCGTGGAAGGCACGCGTTACGTCGATGCGCCTCAGGACAAGCTGCGCTTCGACAGCACGGCCGCCCCCGATGTCGGCCAGGGCACTGATGTCGCCGATGTGCTATCGCGCGCCGCGCAGGATCATCCCCATGAAATCTCAAGCTATACGCGCGATTTTCCAGGCCGCTGGTACGATGCCGGCGCGCGCTGGCTGGCGCGCAACGCCTTCCGCCCTGCCGCCGACAGCATTGTTCCGACGCTCGGCACCCATGCCGCGGTGATGGCGGCGATCGCGGCACTCACAACGCCCGGCGATTATGTCGCCTTCGAGCACCTCACCTATTCGCAGATCTCCCGCAGTGCCGGGCTGATCGGCCGGCGCACCGCGCTGGTGGCGTCGGACGACGAAGGCCTCAATCCGGCTGATTTCGAGCGCGTCTGCGCGCAAAAGCATCCCAAAATGATCTTCCTGATGCCGACGGCCAAAAATCCGACGCTGGTGACGCTGTCGGCAGCACGCCGCGAGGCAATTGCCCGCGTCGCGCGCGAATATAATGTCGTCCTGATCGAGGACGATCTCTATGGCCACCTGACCGATGACCCGACACCGTTGCTCGCCGAATATGCCCCAGAGAGAACCATCGTTGCTGGCGGCCTGTCGAAATCGGTCGCGGCCGGGATGCGCGGCGGCTGGCTCTCCTGCCCGCCTGCCTATCGCCACCGTATCCGTGTCGCCCACAAGATGATGACCGGCGGCATGCCCTTCCTGCTGGCGGAGGTGAATTCCCGGCTGGTGCTCTCCGGTCAGGCCAGCGATATCCGCAAGCGCAGCATCGCCGAAATCAGCGCCCGCATCGCGATCGTGCGCGAGACCTTGGCCGGCTTCGCGTTCAAGTCACACGACAAGGTGCCCTTTGTCTGGCTGACTTTGCCCGACCCCTGGCTTTCCGGCACCTTCAAGAATGCCTGCCTCGAACACGGCGTGCTGATCGACGACGAGGACGAGTTCAAGGCAGGCCGCTCCGAACAGGTCTTTCATGGGGTCCGCTTCGGCGTTTCGCAGCCGAGGCAGCGCGGCGATGTCGCCAACGGCGTTGCGGTCATCCGGCGGCTTCTCGATGAGGGCCGCGCCGGCTACGACAGCTTCTCCTGAGCGAACCGAACGCGGGTCAGCCCTCGGCCTTGAAGTTGGCCGCTTCCTTCATGGCCTTGTCCTTGCCGTGCTTTTCGGCCAGTTCCTTGGCCTGTCCGGGCGAAACGTCGGTGGTCTCTGCAATATGCATGGCCTCCTTGTCCGAGAGGCGATTGTCTTTCTTGCCTTGCTTGGTAGCCATGGTCTGGATCTCCTGAATGGTCTCAGACCCAACGGCCGGCACATCGTGGCGTTCCATTCGGCTTTGCATTCACACCGTGAAGGCCATCCCGGTCATCACCTTGTTGCTTTCTGTATTTTTCCGCGATCAACGGGTGTATCGGCCGCAAAGCTTGCGATATGAGGGGACTCAAAATCCCCGCTCCCATGGACATAAATCGCCGCCCATGACCATTTCCAATTCCGTGCCGATCACCCCAGAACTCATCGCCGCGCACGGGCTGAAGCCCGACGAATATCAGCGCATCCTCGATCTCGTCGGACGCGAGCCGAGCTTTACCGAGCTTGGCATCTTCTCGGCGATGTGGAACGAGCACTGTTCCTACAAATCCTCGAAGAAGTGGTTGCGCACGCTGCCCACCACCGGGCCACAGGTCATCCAGGGGCCGGGCGAGAATGCCGGCGTGGTCGACATCGGTGACGGCGACTGCGTCGTCTTCAAGATGGAAAGCCACAACCACCCCTCTTTCATCGAACCCTACCAAGGTGCGGCGACCGGCGTCGGCGGCATTTTGCGCGACGTCTTCACAATGGGCGCGCGGCCAATCGCGGCAATGAACGCGCTGCGCTTCGGTGCGCCCGACCACCCCAAGACCAGGCATCTCGTCGCCGGCGTGGTTTCCGGCGTCGGCGGCTACGGCAATTCCTTCGGCGTGCCGACGGTTGGCGGCGAGGTCAATTTCGACGCCCGCTATAACGGCAACATCCTGGTCAACGCCTTTGCTGCGGGCCTCGCCAAGACCAATGCCATCTTCCTGTCGGAGGCCAAGGGCGTCGGCCTGCCGGTCGTCTATCTCGGCGCCAAGACCGGTCGCGACGGCGTCGGCGGCGCCACCATGGCGTCGGCCGAATTCGACGACAAGATCGACGAGAAACGCCCGACCGTGCAGGTCGGCGACCCCTTCACCGAAAAATGCCTGCTCGAGGCCTGTCTTGAGCTGATGGCGTCGGGCGCCGTCATCGCCATCCAGGACATGGGTGCGGCCGGACTCACCTGCTCGGCGGTCGAGATGGGCGCCAAGGGCGACCTCGGCATCGAGCTCGATCTCGACAAGGTGCCGGTGCGCGAAGAGCGCATGAGCGCCTATGAGATGATGCTGTCGGAAAGCCAGGAGCGCATGCTGATGGTGCTGCGCCCCGAGAAGGAAAAGGAAGCCGAGGCGATCTTCCACAAATGGGGCCTCGACTTCGCCATTGTCGGCAAGACCACCGACGACCTGCGCTTCCGCGTGCTGCACCAGGGCGACCAGGTCGCCGATCTGCCGATCAAGGATCTCGGCGACAAGGCGCCGGAATATGACCGCCCCTGGGTCGAGCCGAAGAAGCCGGCGCCGCTCGCCGCCAATGACATTCCACAGGCCGATGTTGCCGATGCGCTGCTAAAACTGCTCGGGGGCCCGGACCTGTCGTCGCGCCGCTGGGTCTGGGAGCAGTACGACACGCTAATCCAGGGCAATTCGCTGCAGCTCCCCGGCGGCGATGCCGGCGTGGTGCGGGTGGAAGGCCATCCGACCAAGGCGCTCGCCTTCTCCTCTGACGTGACGCCGCGCTATTGCGAGGCCGATCCCTATGAGGGCGGAAAACAGGCCGTGGCCGAATGCTGGCGCAACCTCACCGCCACCGGGGCCTTGCCGCTGGCCGCCACCGACAACCTCAATTTCGGCAATCCGGAACGGCCCGAGATCATGGGCCAACTGGTCGGCGCGGTGAAAGGCATCGGCGATGCCTGCCGCGCGCTCGGCTTCCCGATCGTGTCGGGCAATGTCTCGCTCTACAACGAGACCAACGGCCAGGGCATCCTGCCGACACCGACCATTGGCGGTGTCGGCCTCATCGCCGATTGGTCGAAGATGGTGCGCACCGGCTTTGCCGCGCAAGGCCAGATGATCCTGCTGGTCGGCGCACCCGCCTCCTGGGGCACGCATCTTGGCCAGTCCGTCTATTTCAGGGACATCCATAGCCGCACGGACGGTCCGCCGCCGCCGGTCGACCTCGCGCATGAGAAGCGCGTCGGCGACCATGTGCGCTCGCTGATCGCCTCCGGCATCGTCACATCAGCGCATGACGTTTCCGATGGCGGCATCGCTGTGGCGTTGGCCGAAATGGCGATGGCGTCGGGCATCGGCGCGACCGTCCCCGGCCTTGTCGGCACCGATCCGATCCCGGTCTGGTTCGGCGAGGATCAGGGCCGCTATCTCCTGACGCTGTCGATCGACCCGCACGGCGAGGAATGGGACGCCATCCGCAAGCAGCAGGGCGAACTCGGCATCTTCGCGCCGTGGATCGGCTCGACCGGCGGCGACGCGCTGAAGCTCGGCGATGCCAGGGCGATCCCGGTCAGCGACCTGAAGGCTGCCCACGAAGGCTGGTTCCCCCGCTTCATGGACCAGGCCAGTTGAGCACACTGGCTGCCCGGGCGCTGCTTGCAGTCGTTTTCTGGCCGTCGCTGTTCTTCTTCTGGTTCCTCGGGCCGTTCGTCTTTTTCCTGCTGTCGACGACCTCGAGCGAGGTTTGCCCGCTGCTGGAAAGGCGCGAGCAGTTCCTGGCTTCAGCCAATGGCACGCTGCCCATGTTGGTCCTGCAGAACCTTATCTATGCGGTTCCGATCGTCTGCCTCGTGCTTTGGAGCCGGCTTTTGCCGGAGCCCGCGCGGGCAAGCCGGGTCGTGACCTGCATCAAGCTTTTCGCCGTCGCGGCCGTCCTGGGAGCCCTGTGGGAATATGGCTCTTCGCTTGTCTGCGACGGCTACGGCCGGCCGTTCTTCTCGCCAGCCTGGCAAATGACCAGCTACCTGCCTATCGCCAATCTGGCGGTCAACATCCCGCTCTATGTGCTGGTCTTCAGCCTTGGCCGCGCCTTCTCGATGCGCGAAGACGACCCCACGGTCGATGCGGTCCATCCGGACGGGAATGCCTCCTAGGCGGACAAATCGCGCTGGTGCCGGACGGAACGGCTTCAATCGCGGCCGGAAAGGCTTTAGGTTTGTCCCGACTCTCATCGCACGGACGGCAACGTTTCCGTCCGCCCGAAACAGGAATTCTGCAATGGCAATGGACGCCCACGACATCGAAAAACTGATCAAGGACGGCATTCCGGACGCTAAGGTGACAATCCGCGACCTCGCCGGCGACGGCGATCACTATGCGGCCGAAGTCGTGGCCGAGAGCTTTCGGGGAAAAAGCCGAGTCCAGCAGCACCAGATGGTCTATGACGCGCTGAAGGGCAACATGGGCGGGGTGTTGCACGCACTGGCGCTGCAGACCAGCGTTCCCGACTGAGGCAGTTCCCACCAACCCGCTTGGCCCAATACGGCCCATCCTTTGCGCCATTTCCGCGATGGCGCGGCTAATGTCTTGTTTCGGGCAACCTATGGGTTTATTTGAAGGACATGCTTCGAGCCTGACTCCCACAGGCGTGAAAGGATATTCCATGAGCGGTATCAACGACTACATCGACAATGAAGTGAAGGGCAACGACGTCGTGCTCTTCATGAAGGGCACGCCCGGTTTCCCGCAGTGCGGTTTTTCCGGCCAGGTCGTCCAGATCCTCGACTATATCGGCGCCGACTACAAAGGCGTGAATGTCCTGGACTCTGCAGAGCTGCGCCAGGGCATCAAGGACTATTCCAACTGGCCGACGATCCCTCAGCTCTACGTCAAGGGCGAGTTCGTCGGCGGCTGCGACATTATCCGCGAGATGTTCCAGGCCGGTGAGTTGCAGACGTTCCTGGTCGAAAAGGGCGTGAGCGTCAAAGCCACTGCCTGATTCGGTTTCGGGTAGGTCGTAGCGACTGCACTGAACACCGGGGCAGCCCCACCTCGGCAATTTATTACGTCCCGATATCGGGACCAAGACGAGCCAATGCGCCGGCCCGCCGGCGCATTTTCGTTTGAGAGATCGGACTTGCCGTGGACCAGCAATCGACAGCGTCGCAATCGGCAAGCAAACTGCCCATTCCGCGCTGGGAGTTCATTGCGCTGTGCGCGGCGCTGATGGCGCTGAATTCACTGGCGATCGACATCATGCTGCCGGCGTTGCAGCAGATCGGCGCCTCGCTTGGCGTCGAGAATGAAAACCACCGGCAATATGTGGTCACCGCCTATATTCTGGGTTTTGGTGGCGGCCAGCTGTTCTTCGGGCCGATCTCGGACCGGTTCGGCCGCCGCTCGCCGCTTGTCGCCGGACTGATCATCTACGTGGCAGCGGCGGCCGCCGCAGCCATTGCGCCAAGCTTTGAAACGCTGCTGATATGCCGCGCCGTGCAAGGCATTGGCGCCGCCGCCACGCGCGTCATCGCGGTCTCGATCGTGCGCGATACATTCGAAGGCCGGCGCATGGCCGAAGTCATGTCGCTGATCTTCATGGTGTTCATGGCGATACCGGTCATTGCGCCCGGCATCGGCCAGTTCATTATGCTGTTCGCGACCTGGCACTATATCTTCGTCACCATGGCCGTCGGCGCGCTGATCGTCTCGGCGTGGTCGCTGCTGCGCCTGCCTGAAACGCTGCGTCCCGAATATCGCAGGTCCCTGACGGCCTCCTCCGTCGTCGGTGGATTCCGCATCGTCCTCACCAACCGCATCGCGCTCTGCTACGCCTTTGCCAGCACCTTTGTCTTCGCCGCAATGTTCGGTTTCATCGCCTCGGCGCAGCAGATCTATATCGACATCTTCAATGTCGGCGAGATGTTCCCGGTGATCTTCGCCGGGGTCGCCGGCGTGCTCGCCTTCTCCAATTTTCTGAACTCACGCCTCGTCGGCCGCATCGGCATGCGCCGCCTGTCGCAGAGCGCGCTGCTGTTGTTTCTGGTCATCAGCCTGGCCTGGCTGGTCGTTTCGCTTGAAATCAAGATGCCGCTCTGGCTGTTCGTCACCTTCTTTGCCAGCGCTATGCTTCCCTTCGGCGCGCTTGGCGCCAATTTCAACGCATTGGCGATGGAGCCGCTCGGCCAGCTGGCCGGCACGGCGTCGTCCATCCTGGGGTTCATGCAGACGTTTCTCGGCGGCATTCTCGGCACGCTGATCGGCCAGGCCTTCAACGGCACGGTGACACCGCTTGCCGCCGGCTTCTGCAGCGTCTCGGTCGCGGCGCTGCTGATGATCCTCATCGCCGAGCGCGGAAAGATGTTCCAGCCGCACAACCCACCCGTTTCAGGGCACGTCACCGACCTGCATTAGAGCCTTGTTTTAACGCAATTCCGGACGGAAAACCGCTTCACACTTTTCCTGGAATTGCTCTAGACGACGTGCGTCAGGATGCGCCTTGAATCGCCGCCGTGAAGCGAGGCGCAAGCATGCGCCCCGCGATTGCTCCGCCCATACTGTCCGAAAAGGGCAATGGCAGAGCCTCGTCGAGCGCCTTGAGGATGGATGCCACGAAGGCCCGGCTGAGTTGCGGATCGGTTCCCAGATCGGAATAGGTGGCGCGGGGCTTGCCGATCAGCGTGCCGTTGCGGCGAAGCGAGAACTGCAGCGTCAACGACATGCCCGCGGTTCCTGCTGGCGGCTTCCAACAGGCATAGATAGCGTCCGACATCTCCTTGAGGGTGTCGACGGGATCGGTGCTGTGGCAGGGGCGCTCTTGCGCGATTGCCGCGTTGGCGTTTGCAAACAAGACGAGAGCCGCCGCAAACATTGCGAACCGAGATTTCATTCGAGAGCCCCACGAAAGCACCAACTCTTTGGTCGCGCAAACCTGACGGTCAAGCGCTGGCCGCAGGACTTGATCCTACGCAGCCCACAGTTCGCGGCGCAACTCCTGCCAGCTCTCCCGGTCGGGCGCGACCAGCAGACCGCCGCCGACATGCGAGGGCAGATAGGCGCTGCCGTCGAAGCGCGCGGCATGGCCACCGGCTTCGGCATGGATCAGCACGCCGGCGAGATGATCCCACGGCATCAGCTTGTTGTAGACGACGAAATGGCCATGGCCACTCGCCAGCAAGCGGTATTCGTGGGCGGCGCAGCGGTAGTTGAATTGCGATAGCGTCTTGGTCTGGTTGCAGGCCAGCCGCGTGCGGTCGGGCTCGGCCATGTATTGCCAGGAGACCGCCCCGGTCATCCCGGAGATCGGCGCGCTTGCCGCAACCCGCACCGTCTCCAAACTGCCATGCGCATGGCGGATATGGCTGCCGGCACCCTTGGCGCCGATCAGCCAGTCCTTGCCGACCGGATCATGGATGATGCCGGCGACCGTCTCACCCTTGACCACGACGCCAAGCATGACGCCGAACAGCGGCACACCGGAGGCGAAGTTGAAGGTGCCGTCCACAGGGTCGATGACGAAGGCCAGATCGGCATCACCCAGGCCATCGAGCAGCGCCGGATTGTCGGAACAGGCTTCCTCGCCGACAACCATGGCCGAGGGATAGCGCTGGCGCAGCCTGGCGGTGATCAGCCGTTCGGCGTTGACATCGGCTTCCGTCACCAGATCGGCGGCGGAGGTCTTCTGTCTGACGTCGCCATCGCCCAGCCGGCGAAAGCGGGGCATGATTTCGGTGTCGGCGGCCTCGGCCAGCAGGCTGGCCAGCCAGTCGATCGCGTTGTCGTCAAATGTCATCGGATGCGTCTTGTCCTGTGATGAGGGTCTGGTTCAGGGCGGCGAAGTCGAACAGTTTCCGGTCGAGCAGATGCGACGGCCTGGTGTTGGACAGCGCGCGGATCATCGTGTCCTTGCGGCCGGGCATGCGCTTTTCGATGTCTTCCAGCATCGCCTTCATGGCGTTGCGCTGGAGACCTTCCTGACTGCCGCAGAGGTCGCAAGGGATGATCGGGAACCGCATCGCGGCGGCGAATTTCTCGAGGTCGATTTCAGCGCAGTAGCTCAGCGGCCGCAGCACCATGACATCGCCCTCGTCATTGAGCAGCTTTGGCGGCATGGCGGCGAGACGGCCGCCATGGAACAGGTTCATGAAGAAGGTTTCGAGAATGTCCTCGCGGTGATGGCCGAGCACCAGCGCCGAACACCCCTCTTCGCGCGCGATGCGGTAGAGATGGGCACGCCGCAGCCGCGAGCAGAGCGAACAATAGGTGCTGCCCTGCGGCAGCTTGTCGGTGACCACCGAATAGGTGTCCTGGTACTCGATGCGGTGCGCAATGCCGTTGGCATTAAGATAGTCGGGCAGGATGTGCTTGGGAAAATTCGGCTGGCCCTGGTCGAGGTTGCAGGCCAGGAGTTCGACCGGCAGCAGGCCGCGCCATTTGAGGTCGAGCAGCGTGGCAAGCAGGCCGTAGGAATCCTTGCCGCCCGACAGCGCGACCAGCCAGCGCTGACCGGGCTCCACCATCGAGAAATCCTCGATGGCCTGGCGGGTCAGCCGCAGCAGCCGCTTGCGCAATTTGTTGAACTCGACCGATGACGGCACGTCGGCGAACAGCGGATGGGAGCGCCTTCGGCGACCGGTTCGAGCGTCTCTATGTCTGGCTGCATGTTCATGGCGCGGCGGCCCCGGGAATGACTTCCGCCCGGATTAGCGCATCGGCCGGAGAATCGAAACCGCAAAGCGGATGTGCCAAACAAAAAGGCCGCCTCGAGGGGCGGCCTTTCGGTATCGCAGAAAGCGTTCGCTTAGCGCGAATAGAATTCGACGACCAGGTTCGGTTCCATCTGGACGGCGAACGGCACGTCCGCCAGGCCGGGGATACGCGAGAAGGTCGCGACCATCTTGTTGTGATCAGCTTCGATATAGTCCGGCACGTCACGCTCGGCGAGGCCGACCGATTCGAGCACGATGACCAGCTGCTTCGACTTTTCACGCACTTCGACGACGTCGCCCGGCTTGCAGCGGTACGAGCCGATGTTGACGCGCTTGCCGTTGACGTTGACGTGGCCGTGGTTGACGAACTGACGGGCCGCGAAAATGGTCGGCACGAACTTGGCGCGGTAGACGACCGCGTCGAGACGCGACTCGAGCAGGCCGATCAGGTTCTCCGAAGTGTCGCCCTTGCGGCGGTCAGCCTCTTCATAGACCTTGCGGAACTGCTTTTCCGAAACGTCGCCATAGTGACCCTTCAGCTTCTGCTTGGCGCGGAGCTGCAGGCCGAAATCGGAAAGCTTGCCCTTGCGGCGCTGGCCGTGCTGGCCGGGGCCGTATTCACGCTTGTTGACCGGGGACTTCGGGCGGCCCCAGATGTTTTCGCCGAGACGGCGGTCGATCTTGTATTTCGCGGATTCGCGCTTGCTCATCGCATTCCCTTTTCAAAACAACACACCCGGCACCTCATGGTCCGGGTGAAGGAAACGCGCCCTCCTCTGGCCTCCGTTTTCGAGACCTGACAGGGTTTTCCCACGCAACGCGGCGGAAAACCCACGGGACACGTCAGTTCAAACAAAACCAGAAACCAAGGCAACCGGTCTTGCGCATACAAAACAAACACCGGACATCGCTGCCCGGCGTTGGCGGCTGGTTAAACCGAGATTTAACCGGTGTCAAGCTTGTGAGTGGCGCGGCGCAACGCAACTCTATAGCGTTCGGGTCGTTGATGCGATGCCGGATGTGGCGGGAGGTTTGCGCCAACGGCACCAGGAAGGGATCTGGAGCTTGAGGAGTCCAATTAGCATGAAGAAGTTCTTCCTTACCTTGGCAGGAGCAGCGGTGCTTGCAGGTTCGATGGCGGTGGCGCCGGAACCGGCCATGGCGCGCCATTGGCACGGCCACAAACAAGTGTGCCGCGTCATCGTCAAGAAGAGGGTGGTGTGGCGGCACGGCCATCGCAAGGTGATCGTGCAAAAGATAAGGCGCTGCCACCGCTGGTAAGGCAAACGTTTCCAGAGATTTTGCTTGAAGAAACAAGGCCCGCAGTTCCGCTGCGGGCCTTGTCTGTTTGGTCAATGTTTCGCGAGCGATACTCAGGCCTTCGACTTCTTTTCCGGCAGCCCCTTGCGCTTGGTCTCGGCGAATTCCTCGAGCTGCTTTTCACTCATGGATCCGTACATTCCCTTGGAAGCGCCTTTGAGTTCGCTTTTCTTGGTCTCGCCGCGCTTGGCCGACAGTGCGGCTCCGGCGGCCATTTGCTGGGCTTTCGAGGTGGCTGGCATGGCGGTTTCTCCGTTGCTGTCTGCAGAAACGCCGCGCTTCGGCGGCGGTTCCAGCGCGCAAGCTGCCCAGTTCCTCGTGCGGCTGCTATCAGCCCGTCAGGCGATCGGCTTCGGCAAGTTCGTTGGCAGCCTTCCCGTGTCCGGAGCCCCGGTGTAGGACTGCTGAATGAAGTCTCTGACAGACCCCTCACAAGCCCTCTCCACCGGCCTGGCGAAAATCCGTACCGAATTCCACGTGCCGGATGGATTTCCGGCAGACGTCGTGGCAGCCGCGGAAGCGGCGACCAGACGTGTGCCGAACCAGCATGCCGATCGAACTGATATGCCCTTCGTCACGCTCGATCCGGCGGCCTCCACCGATCTTGACCAGGCGTTCTCGATCGAGGCGAGCAGCAGTGATCTTCTGCTGCATTATGCCATTGCCGACGTGGCCTGGTTCGTCGAGGACGGCGACGCGGTGGATGTCGAAGCCTGGAACCGGGGCCAAACGCTTTACCTGCCGGACGGCAAGGCCGGGCTCTATCCCCCGGTGCTTGCCGAGGCTGCGGCGAGCTTGTTGCCGGATGGACCGCGTCCAGCTGTGATCTTCACGGTTCGGGTCGCCGAAGACGGCACGGTGAAGCTGGATGGCGTGGAACGGGCAATCATTCGAAGCCGCGCGAAGCTTGCCTATGACAGCGTGAAGGCGTCCGACGTTCCGCCCGACTTCGCCGAATTGGCGCGGCGCATTGCGGCAAACGAAGAGCGTCGTGGCGCTTCGCGCGTCGACCCGCCCGAGCAGGAGGTGGAAAGGCTCGCCGACGGCACCTTCCGGCTTTCGTTCAGACCGCTGCTGCAATCCGAGCTGGACAATGCAGCACTTTCACTGGCTGCCAACATGGCGATTGCCGACGCCATGCTGGCGCACGAGACCGGGCTGTTCCGGGTCATGTCCGGGCCGGACGCTTCCAAGGTGCAAAGACTGCGCAACGCGGCACAGGCGCTCGGCCTGTCCTGGCCGGCCTCTACCGGCCTGCGCGACTATCAGCGCACGCTTGACCCGGCCGATCCGAAACAAGCCGCATTGATGCTGGAAATCCGCCGTGCAGGCAACGGCGCGTCCTACCAGCCCTATCAGGAAGGTGTCGTTCCCTGGCATGAGGCGATGGCCGCCACCTATGCCCATGCCACCGCACCGCTCAGGCGGCTCGCCGACCGCTATGTCGTGCGCTGCGCGCTGGCAATCGCCAACGGTCAGCCCGTGCCGCAGGCCGTCACCGATGCATTCGCTGGATTGCCGAAGGTGATGGGGCGTTCGGATGCCCGCGCCTCGCAGATCAACCATGCGGCGATCGACCTTGCCGAGGCGGTGATGCTCAGGGGACGCGAGGGGGAAACGTTCAAAGCCGTTGTCACCGACTTCGTCGATCATGGCGTGCGCGTTCAGCTTGCCGACATGCCTGTCGTTGCCACCGTGAAGGCCTCCGGGGTCAGACAGGGTGACGGTCTGACGCTAAAACTGGTGTTGGCCGATGCGGATCAACGCAGCATCGTCTTCGAACCCGTTTAGGCGGCAGACGTTTCCGCCACCAACCCAAAGCCCTGCATCAGCCTGCTGACGGCGAAATCCGCCTTGCCTGACGTGAAGACCGCGATATCGGGCTCGCCTTGCGGCAGCGGCCCATCGACGGGCGGCAGCAGGGAGAGGGCTCGCCTGGCGATCGCCTCGGCCGGATCGATCCAGTCGACCGGCCAGGGCGCGGTCTTGCGCATGCGGTTGACCAGGAACGGATAGTGCGTGCAGGCAAGCACGACGATGTCGGTTCTCAGCCCGTCATGTTCCATGAAGCAGGGCGAGATCTCGGCGCGCACGGCCTCCTCGTCGACAAAGCCCTCGCGCATATAGACTTCGGCAAGCCCCGCCAGCCTGTCGCTGCCAACCAGGCGGACATGGCATTTCTGTGCCCATTTGCTGATCAGGTCGCGCGTGTATTGCCGCTTCACCGTACCCGGCGTCGCCAGCACCGAAACCAGGCCCGAGCGGGTGCGCTCCGCCGCCGGCTTGACCGCCGGCACGGTGCCGACGAAGGGATGGCCGGGAAAGGCATCGCGCAGCGCATCGATCACCAACGTCGAGGCGGTGTTGCAGGCGATGACGGAAATCGCCGGCGCAAACCGGTCGAGCAGCTTGGCGAAGAGCTCGAGTATATGGGTGCGCAGTGCCGGTTCTTCCCAGGCGCCGAACGGAAAGGCGGCATCGTCGGCGACATAGATGAAGCGCCGGTCCGGCATCAGCACGCGCGCCTCGCGCAAAACGGTCAACCCGCCGACGCCGGAATCGAACATCAGGATCGGGCGGTGGCTTGATCGATCGTTCATGAATATCGGACCACGGAAAGAGGCTGGCCAGTGATTTGGCCAATGCCGTTTCTATCCGCAACGATCATGGTCTTGAAGTGGCGAATGCTCGCAGCTTTTGCACAGTTCCGGGCCTCACACCCCACGCTTGCCGAAACCGGCGGGGCGCGGCCTGCCGAAAGGCTGCGGCGCGGGCGGAACGCGTGCAGCGGCGACACGCGGCGTAGCTGGGACATTGCTTGCCGCGGTTCGGTCGGCGCGGGCCGATGTTGGCAGCGGGCCGTCAAAGTCGAACATTGAGGTCAGTTCTTCGATATTGCTGCCGGCGACAGGCTTTGCCCACAGGATGCTGCACCAAAGGCCGAATATGGAAAGGCCAAGCAGGTTCAGGCCGCCAGGCACGCTTTCCGGATCGCCGAATTTGATGACCAGCAGCGTGCCTGCTTGCAGAACGGCGTAGAAGCCGGAAAGCACGATATAAGACCACACGATCCACCGGCGCCCGTTTGCATCGCGGCCGCGGCGCAAGGCAATGTTGCCGCGCAGCACAACGAAGATGAGCGAGAAGACCAGTACAGCACCGGCCATGCCTTGCCTTGACGGGCCTGGCGCCGAATAGACCAGCCCTTCAAAGCCGATCGTGCCCATGATGCAGATGATGATCGCCACCACCTCTGCCACGGACAGGCCGAGAGAGTAAAGGAAGAAGCGCATCCGGCCTATATTGGACGTAAACATATGCCACCCCCAAAGTTTCGATAAGGATGGATGAGAACCGAATAATATTCGGTTACTCCAGACGTTCGAAGCTTAACCGAGCTTAATCTTCTTTGTCTGCCGCCCGACTTCGGGCAGCGGCCGGAAGTCGTCTTGGATCGTCTCCCGGCGAGCCGTCGCCACGCGGCATCGCCGGGGAAAACCTGTCGAGTGAGGAAATAATGCCGCGCAGTACTTTGAGCTCCGGTTCGGCGAAACCGGCGCGCGTCAGCACGGCGCGCAGATTGTCGACCATCTTCGGCTTCTTCGGCGCCGGCCGGAAATAGCCGCGAGCCTCGAGTGCGCCTTCGAGATAGGCGAACAGGCCGTACAGCTCTTCCTTGCTGGCCGGCTTCATCTCCGGCCCGGTGAAATTGGTCTTGGTCTCGTCCTCCAGGCCGGACTTCATCCACTCATAGGACATCAGCAAGGCCGCCTGGGCGATGTTGAGCGAAGAGAAATCGGGATCGACGGGAAAGGTGACGATCTCGTCGGCAAGGCCGACCTCGTCATTGTAGAGACCGAAGCGCTCGCGGCCGAACAGGATGCCGGTGCGCTGCCCCATGCCATGGCGGGCGCGCAGCACCCTGCCCGCCTCCACCGGCCCGCGCACGGATTTGAAGCCGTCGCGCTGCCTGGCGGTGGTGGCGAAAACGAAGTTCAGATCGGCCAGCGCCGAGGCCAGGTCGTCGAACACCTTCACGGCGTCGATGACATGGTCGGCGCGGCTGGCGGCGGCGCGCGCCTTCTCGCTCGGCCAGCCGTCGCGCGGGTTGACCAGGCGCAGCTCCGACAGACCGAAATTGGCCATGGCGCGGGCGACCATGCCGATGTTCTCACCAAGCTGCGGCTCGACGAGGACGATCGCCGGACCGGCGGGTGCAGTGCTATCGGGATCTTTGATGACAGGCATGATTGTCAATGAACTGCTGTTTGCGGCATTTCAGCGTTCCCTGCCATATTCAGCCGCGAAAATGAAGCTTTGGCAAATGATCGCGGCGACAGCCTCACATTCGTGACCGATCGCCGTTTGCGCGGCCAAAAGCGCTTTGATATACGGGCGGCATCCCCTGGCCGAACCCCACGCGGGCAAGGCCGTCCCATATCCCAGCAACGAGGCATTCTTTCATGGCGAAGATCAAGGTGGCGAACCCGGTCGTCGAACTCGACGGCGACGAGATGACCCGCATCATCTGGCAGTTCATCAAGGACAAGCTGATCCACCCTTATCTCGACCTGAAGCTTGAATATTACGACCTCGGCATCGAGCACCGCGACGCCACCAACGACCAGGTGACCATCGATTCGGCCAACGCCATCAAGAAATGGGGCGTCGGCGTGAAATGCGCGACGATCACGCCCGACGAGCAGCGCGTCGAGGAATTCAAGCTGAAGAAGATGTGGAAGTCGCCGAACGGCACTATCCGCAACATCCTCGGCGGCACCATTTTCCGCGAGCCGATCATCATGAAGAACGTGCCGCGCCTGGTGCCGGGTTGGACCAAGCCGATCATCGTCGGCCGTCACGCCTTTGGCGACCAGTACCGCGCCACTGATTTCCGCTTTCCGGGCAAAGGCAAGCTGACGATCAAGTTCGTCGGCGAGGACGGCCAGGTGATCGAGCATGATGTGTACGATGCACCCGGCGCCGGTGTCGCCATGGCCATGTACAATCTCGACGAGTCGATCCGCGAATTCGCCCGCGCCTCGCTGAACTACGGCCTGCTGCGCAACTATCCGGTCTATCTCTCGACCAAGAACACCATCCTCAAGGCCTATGACGGCCGCTTCAAGGACATTTTCCAGGAGGTCTACGAGGCCGAATTCGAGGCCGAGTTCAAGTCGAAGAAGCTGTGGTACGAGCACCGCCTGATCGACGACATGGTGGCGTCCGCCCTGAAATGGTCGGGCGGCTATGTCTGGGCCTGCAAGAACTATGACGGCGACGTGCAGTCCGACACGGTGGCGCAAGGCTTCGGCTCGCTCGGCCTGATGACCTCGGTGCTGATGACGCCGGACGGCAAAACCGTTGAGGCGGAAGCCGCGCACGGCACCGTCACCCGCCACTACCGCCAGCACCAGAAGGGCGAGGAAACCTCGACGAATTCGATCGCCTCGATCTTCGCCTGGACGCGTGGCCTCGCCCACCGCGCCAAGCTCGACGACAATGCCGAGCTGAAGCGCTTTGCCGAGACGCTGGAAAAGGTCTGCATCCAGACCGTCGAGAGCGGTTTCATGACCAAGGACCTGTCGCTGTTGATCGGCCCCGATCAGCCCTGGCTGTCGACCACCGGCTTCCTCGACAAGATCGACGAGAATTTGCAGAAGGCGATGGCGTAAGCCAGGAGTCATGGCCAAGCCGGTCGTCTATGGGGCGGATTACAGCGTCTATGTGCGCATTGTCCGCCTCGTGCTCGCGGAAAAAGGCGTCGACTACGAGCTTGTGCCGGTCGATGTCTTTGCCGCCGAGGGCATTCCAGCCTGGTATTTCGAACATCACCCGTTCGGCCGCATTCCGGCCTTCGAACATGATGGCTTTCGCCTGTTCGAAACCAGCGCGATTGCCCGCTATGTCGACGAGGCATTCGACGGCCCTGCGCTGTTGCCCGTGGACTTGCGCGCCCGCGCGACCATGAACCAGATCATTGGCATGCTCGACGCCTACGCCTATCGGTCCATGGTCTGGGACGTTGCCGTCGAACGGCTGGAGAAAGAAGTCCCCGACGAGGCGCTGATCGGCAACGGGCTGCGACAGGCCGAAACGGTGCTCAAGGTGCTCACCGCACTCAAGGCACCGGGACCGTGGCTGCTCGGTGACCAGCTGACGCTGGCCGACCTGCATGCGGCGCCGATCATCGCCTATTTCCTCAAGGTCTCCGACGGGCAAAGGCTGATGGCAGCGTTCGCCGACATCCAGGCCTGGTGGGACCGCCTCGCAAAGCGTCCGAGCTTGGCGGCGGGCTGACATGGGGTTTTGGGCGCCCATGGCTGACCTTTCTCGCCGGGACGCGCTCACCATTGCCAGAATAGTCAGGGTCAACCACGCCGGTGAGTTCGGTGCGATCAGGATCTACTCGGCGCAGATTCTTATAGCCAGGCGCTTTTGGCCGGATTGCGTACCATCCTTGTCGGAAATGCTCGGGCACGAGCGCATTCATAGCGCTGCCTTCCGCGCCGCCATGCCGGCGAGACAGTCGCGACCGTGCCGGGTGATGCAATTCTGGAGCTGGGGCGGCTGGCTGCTAGGCTTTCTGACCGCCCTGCTCGGCCCGCAAGGCATCTGGGCCTGTACTGCGGCGGTCGAGGCGGCGGTTCACCACCATCTTGACGATCAGCTCTTCTTTCTGGCCAACCGCGACCACGACCTGCACAGCATCATCCTGGCGATCCGTGAGGAAGAGCTCGCTCATCTTCATCACGCCGAAGAGCAGCTGAAATCGCCCGGCCCGGCGCTGAACCTTCTGCGGTCACTGATTTCGATCGCCACCGACGTGCTGATCTGGCTGTCCACCTGGGGTGACTCCAACAGAATGACGCGCGCACTGGAGGCGGCAAAGCGAGGTGGCGTGGTCTAAAGATTAATTTCCGGCCGGGTCACCATCCGCCAAAGGATCGCAAGCACAGCGCTAAAGGCCGGAAAGCCGCAAGCAAACCAGATGCGAAACAGGCGCTTCTCTTCAGCGGGCAGCGGTGCGTTTTCGAGGACCGCCTGCCGTGCCAGATTCCGGATCCGAATCTGGATCCAGACCACCGGCAGCCAGAACAGACCGGTCACGACATAAAGCAGCAGAGACAGCACGATCCAGCCTTCGGAGAGCGGCCAGCCCACGGCCCGCGCCAGCAACACGCCCGTGATCGGCTGCACGATGACGGCGGTCGCCGTAAAAATCGTATCTGCAATGACGACCGTGCCGGCGACATGGGCGACGAGATCGGCGCGGCCGGTGCGTTGCGCCATCAGCATGAAGAAGGCGATACCGGCGCCGGTGCCGAACAGAACCGTGGCGCCGATGACATGCGCCCAGCGCAATATGTCGGCCCAGAAGCTCATCGCTCGTCGAGCACCGCCAGCGCCACCACCACCAGGCAAAGCGCGGGGATCGTCTTGACCAGCGGTCCCAGTGGATCAAGCCATAGACCAGGGACAAGAAGCGTCGCCGCCGCCAGATAGGACAGCGTGATCGCAATCATTGCCAGCAGCGCGCGTCGGGCCAGGGATCGGACCACGACAGCCGCGCCAACCAGCATATCCGCCGCACTTCCGGCCAGAACCGACAGATGGGCGAAGCTCGCCGACACGCCGTGCGAAACAAGGAGATCCGCCGCCGCCTCTTGCCGGATCAGGCCGACGATCCCCGAAACAAGCCAGAACAGGGAGAGGCAGGCGAAGATGACAGGTTTCGCCAGCCAGAGGCGGGCAAACCATCGTTCCTGGACATTTGCGGGCATGTCGGCCAGCGTTGCCTCCAGCGGCTGAAGCGGACGGTCGCAAACCTGGTTCCAGGCCGAGGCATCGCCTGTCACGCCGCGCGCCACCGCGGCAAGGGCTGCACAGCGCAACGGAGACCGCCAACCGAGAATGCCAAGCATATCGGCAACGGCGCCCGCAAGCCGGCCGAGAATGGCCGGCATCGGCACCACTCTCGCCGGCGGCAGACCAAGCCACGCACGCAAGGCCAGCAGAACATCGGCGAGCGGTCTGGCATTGGCTTCGACGAGATCGACGGCAAGTCGCGGCAGCGATCCGGCGACCGCCCGTGACACCGCTTCGGCAATTTCGGTGACCGCTGCGGTCTGGATCGGCTGGCGCGGCATGACGGCCGGAACAAAACCGGGGAATGCCGCAAGGGCGCGCAGAAGCGCCGTGCCGCCATAGGCGGCGGGCGCGATCACCAGGCCGGGCCGCAGGATGGTCCATTCAAGCGAGGAGCTTGCGACGGCCCTGTCGCCTTGCGCCTTGGTGCTGAAGAAAGGATTTGCCGAAGCGACATCGGCACCGATCGCGGAGATCTGCGCAAAGCGGTGCACGCCGGCCTGTTCGCAGGCCGCGACGAGTGCCACCACCGAGCCCCGGTGAACGGCGTCGAGGCGGTCGCGCGGGCCGTCCTGCAAGACGCCCGCCGCATTGACCACCGCGTCCATGCCTGCGACCACCGGCAGCCAGTCTTCAGCGGCGAGCAGTTTCGACATGTCCGCCGCGATCCAGCGAACCGCCGGGCGGCGCCGCCCGGCATCCCCGACATCGCGGCCGAGACCGGTGACATGATGACCGTCGCGTAGCAAACGGCCAACGATTGCGTCCCCGATCAAACCATAGCCGCCGAGGACGAGAATATTCATGTCGCGGCTTTCAGGCGGCTTCGAGCGCCGCCTTCACAGCCGCGATCGCATCATTGGCCTTCGAGGCGTCTGGGCCACCGGCCTGGGCCATGTCTGGCCGCCCGCCACCGCCCTGCCCGCCCAGCGCGGCGGAGGCCACACGCACCAGGTCGACAGCGCTGAAGCGGCCGACGAGGTCGTCGGTGACGGCAACGACGACGCTGGCCTTATTGTCCTCGCCGGCACCGACGAAGACGACGACGCCCGAGCCGAGCGAGCTCTTGCCGGCATCGGCCAGCGGCTTCAGATCCTTGGGTGACACGCCGGAGACCGCCTTGCCGAGGAAGCCGACGCCCGCGACCGTCTCATTCTCCGACGGCGCACCCGCAGCCGCACCGCCACCCAGCGCCAGTTTCTTGCGCGCTTCGGTCAGGTCCTTCTCGAGCTTCTTGCGCTCTTCGAGCAAAGCCTCGACGCGCGCCGGCACGTCGGCGGGCGAGATCTTCAGTACGGCCGCCGCCGCCTTCAGGCGCCTGTCCTGCTCGTCGAGATGTTTTCTGGCCGCCTCGCCGGTCAGCGCCTCGATCCGGCGAACGCCGGCGGCGACCGCGCTGTCGGAGACGACGCGGACCAGGCCTATATCGCCGGTCGCCCGGACATGGGTGCCACCGCAGAGTTCGACCGAATAGGGCCGGTTGGCCTTGGCGCCATGCAGCCCCGTGCCCATCGACACGACGCGCACCTCGTCGCCGTACTTCTCGCCGAACAGCGCCATGGCGCCCTCGGCTATGGCGTCGTCGACCGACATCAGGCGCGTCGTCACCGGGCTGTTCTGCACGACGATTTCATTGGCCATGCGCTCGACCTCTTCAAGCTCTTCGGCCGAGATCGGCTTGTTGTGCGAGATGTCGAAACGCAGACGCTCCGGCGCCACCAGCGAGCCCTTTTGCGCGACATGGGTGCCCAGCACCTCGCGCAGCGCCTCATGGATCAGATGCGTGGCGGAATGGTTGGCGCGCAGCCTGGTGCGGCGCGCATGATCGACCTTGAGCTCGACGGCAGCGCCCGTCTTGACGGTTCCGCTCGCCACCTTGCCGAGATGCACGAACAGCCCGTCGGCCTTCTTCTGCGTGTCGGAAATCTCGATCGAGAAGCCTTCGCCCGAGATGATACCAGTATCGCCCATCTGGCCGCCGGACTCGCCGTAAAACGGGGTCTGGTTGACGACCACCGCGACGGCGTCGCCCTTGCCGGCGCTGTCGACGGTCTTGCCGTCTTTGACCAGCGCCTGGATCAGGCCTTCCGCAGCTTCAGTCTCGTAGCCGAGGAACTCGGTGGCACCGGTCTGTTCGCGCACGGAGAACCACACCGTCTCCGTCGCGGCCTCGCCGGACCCGGTCCAATGCTTGCGCGCTTCGGCCTTCTGCTGCTCCATCGCATTGGTGAAGCCGGCAAGATCGACCGAGATGTTGCGCTGGCGCAGCGCGTCCTGCGTCAGATCGAGCGGGAAGCCGTAGGTGTCGTAGAGCTTGAAAGCCGTCTCGCCATCCAGCATGTCGCCGGCATGCAGCGTTTCCGTCGCTTCGGAGAGCAGGCCGAGGCCGCGCACCAGCGTCTTGCGGAAGCGCGTCTCCTCGAGCTTCAGCGTCTCTGTAATCAACTGTTCGCCGCGCAGCAGTTCGGGATAGGCCTGGCCCATCTCGCGCACCAGCGCCGGCACCAGCTTCCACATCAGCGGCTCGTTCGCGCCGAGCAGCTGCGCGTGCCGCATGGCGCGGCGCATGATGCGACGCAGCACATAACCGCGGCCTTCGTTCGACGGCAGCACACCGTCGGCGACCAGGAAGGAGGACGAGCGCAGGTGATCGGCAATGACGCGGTAGGACGCCACCGTTTCCGCATCGGGAGCGCGCCCAAGCACGGAGGACGCCGCATCGATCAGGTGCCGGAACAGATCGGTTTCGAAGACGCTTTCCACCCCTTGCAGGATCGAGGCCATGCGCTCTAGGCCCATGCCGGTGTCGATCGAGGGGCGCGGCAGGTCGATGCGCTCCTCCTTCGTCACCTGTTCATACTGCATGAACACCAGGTTCCAGAATTCGAGGAAGCGATCGCCATCCTCCTCGGGGCTGCCGGGAGGACCTCCCCAGATGTGCTCGCCACGGTCGATGAAGATTTCCGAGCACGGTCCGCAAGGGCCGGTGTCGCCCATCGCCCAGAAATTGTCCGAGGTCGGGATGCGAATGATGCGATCGTCCGAGAAACCGGCGATCTTCTTCCAGAAGCCGGCCGCCTCATCGTCGGTGTGATAGACGGTGACCAGCAGCTTGTCCTTCTTCAGACCGAACTCTTTGGTGATCAGGTTCCAGGCAAGCTCGATGGCGCGCTCCTTGAAATAGTCGCCGAAGGAGAAATTGCCGAGCATCTCGAAGAAAGTCAGATGGCGCGCGGTGTAGCCGACATTGTCGAGGTCGTTGTGCTTGCCGCCGGCGCGAACGCTCTTCTGGGCGGTGGTGGCACGCGAATAAGACCGCTTCTCCAGACCGGTGAAGACGTTCTTGAACTGCACCATGCCGGCATTGGTGAACATCAATGTCGGATCGTTGCGCGGCACGAGCGGGCTCGAGGCCACGACCTCGTGGCCCTCCTTGCGGAAATAGTCGAGAAATGTCGACCGGATCTCGTTCACGCCACTCATGACTGCTGCCTTTTCGCGAAAACCGCCGGCGCGGCCGGCGGAAACTGGTCTCTGCTTTGCAGAAATAGATTTGGCCTTTTAGCGGGCACGCCCCAGCCTGTCCAGAAACACGGAATTGGGCCAACCGAGGAGCTGTCAGGCTGGCTTCACGCCGCACAAAACGAAAACCGCCGGCGCGAAGGCCGGCGGTTTTGAACGCGGTACTACAGTACTCGGTTACTTAAGCATCAGGGCATAGGCCGACTTTATGGCCGAACTCTGACCGTAGCCTACATCGCGCCGGCTTCGTCCTCAAAACCGTCATCGCCGCCTTCAGAGCCACCGTTTTCGAGGAATTTTTCGGCGATCAGCCCAGCATTCTGCCTGAGCGCCAGTTCGATCTCTCGTGCGGTATCGGGATTGTCGCGCAGGAACAGTTTGGCATTTTCGCGACCCTGGCCGAGACGCTGCGAATTGTAGGAGAACCAGGCGCCCGACTTCTCGACCACGCCGGCCTTGACGCCGAGATCGACCAGTTCGCCGGTCTTGGACACGCCCTCGCCATACATGATGTCGAATTCAACCACCTTGAAGGGCGGCGCCAGCTTGTTCTTGACCACCTTGACGCGGGTCTGGTTGCCAACGACCTCGTCGCGATCCTTGACCGAGCCGATGCGGCGGATGTCGAGGCGCACCGACGCATAGAATTTCAGCGCGTTGCCGCCGGTCGTGGTTTCGGGCGAACCGAACATGACGCCGATCTTCATGCGGATCTGGTTGATGAAGATGACCATGGTGTTGGAGCGCGAGATCGATGCGGTCAGCTTGCGCAGCGCCTGGCTCATCAAACGAGCTTGAAGACCCGGCAGCGAATCGCCCATCTCGCCCTCGATTTCGGCGCGCGGCGTCAGTGCCGCGACCGAATCGACCACCAGCACGTCTATGGCGCCGGAACGCACCAGCGTGTCGCAGATTTCCAGCGCCTGCTCGCCGGTGTCGGGCTGCGAGATCAGCAGGTTTTCAAGGTCGACGCCAAGCTTGCGGGCATAGACCGGATCGAGTGCGTGTTCGGCGTCGACGAAGGCGCAGATGCCGCCCTTCTTCTGGGCTTCGGCCACGGTGTGCAGCGCCAGCGTCGTCTTGCCCGAGCTTTCCGGCCCGTAGATCTCGATGATGCGGCCGCGCGGCAGGCCGCCGACGCCAAGCGCGATGTCGAGGCCAAGCGAGCCGGTCGGCACCGTTTCGATCTCGACGACCTGCTCGTTCGCGCCGAGCCGCATGATCGAGCCCTTGCCGAAAGCCCGCTCGATTTGCGACAGCGCCGCATCCAGAGCCTTTGATTTGTCCACTGCCTTATCCTCTACAAGCCGCAAAGAATTCTGAGCCATGATACATCACCCCTTGGTCGTCAATGAAGGCCGGACAATCCGTAATCCCTGCCATTTTGTACCTTTTTTGTTCTCGTTTGGCAAGAGGGATCAAATATCTGAAAAACAAATGATATCCGGATTTGTTCTTTTTCGTACCAAGAGATCGAACAGGAACGCATCCCGCATTGGGCCAGGCGGTCCCGCTGTTTCGGTTCGCCGAATCGCTGCCTTGCGTGCGAAAACTCCATCTTGCAGCCTAGCGCTTGCGCGGCAGGAATAACAAAGGGCATATCGCCGGCATGGTGAAATCCGCAAAAATACTGGCCGTGGGCGGCGCCCATATCGACCGGCGTGGCCAGGTGTCCGGCGCTTATGTGCCGGCCGCGTCCAATCCCGGTACGATGCGCGAAGATGTCGGCGGCGGCGTCTTCAACGCGCTGCGCAGCACGGTGCGGCGCGGCGTCTCCGCTTCGCTGCTTTCGATGCGGGGCGGCGATGCCGCGGGCGATACCGTTTCCCGCGCTGTCGCCGAGGCTGGGATCGCCGATCTGTCGGCAGTCTTCCTCGACCGCACGACACCGAGCTACACGGCGTTGATCGATCGCGAGGGCGAATTGATCGTCGGCTTTGCCGACATGGCGCTCTATGACCTGGCATTCCCCAAGCAGATGCGGCGCTCCAAGGTCCGCGAGGCGGTCGCCGCCGCCGATGCCATCCTGTGTGACGCCAATCTGCCGTCTTCGGCACTGGAACGGCTGGTTTCGCTCGCCGCCAGCAAGCCGGTCTATGCCATTGCCATTTCGCCGGCCAAGGTGGTGCGGCTAATACCGGTGTTCGGCGCGCTGGCGCTGGTCTTCATGAACCGGCGCGAGGCCGTCGCGCTGGCCGGCGTCCATGCAGATGCCGCCGAGCGGGATGTCATCGATGGGTTGCGATGCAGCGGCCTCGCCAGCGGCGTCGTCACGGCGGGCAGCGCGCCGGTGCTGGGCTTCGATGAAACAGGCGCCTTTACGATCATGCCACCTGCTCCGAGAAAAATCGCTGACGTCACCGGCGCCGGCGATGCACTGGCGGGCGCGACGATCGCGGCCCTGCTGCGCGGCCTGCCTTTGCGCCAGGCCTTGCGCGAGGGCGTTGCGGCGGCGACGCTGGCCATAGAAAGCGCCGACGCCGTTCCCGATTTCACCGCTGCGGCCTTTGCGGATGCTCTGGCTCTTGTGCCGGAAGCCAGGGAAGTGGCATGAGACCGGCAAATTCATAACGCCGCAGCGAAGGCTACGTGTCCTGATGGATGCGACACACTGCGGATTGGAGATTCGAGATGACCCCCTGAGACCGCCCGCCCCTTCATCGACATCCACGCGCCGGTGGCGCAGGCCCTGGCCGCCGGACGGCCGGTGGTGGCGCTGGAAAGCACCATCATCACCCATGGCATGCCCTACCCCGACAATGGCGCCATGGCGGCGAATGTCGAGAAGATCATCAGCGACGGCGGCGCCGTGCCGGCGACGATCGCCGTGGTTGGCGGCCGCATCAAGATCGGCCTTTCCGATGGCGAGCGCGAATCGCTGGCCATGACCGGTGACGCCATGAAGCTGTCGCGCGCCGACCTCGGCTTCGCCGTCGCTCAAGGACGCACCGGCGGCACGACCGTCGCCGCCACGATGATCGCGGCTGAAATGGCCGGGATAAAGGTGTTCGCCACCGGCGGCATTGGCGGCGTGCACAAGGGCGCCGAAAAGAGCTTTGATATTTCCGCCGATCTCGACGAATTGGCGCGTACACCGGTCATCGTCGTCTCGGCCGGCGCCAAGGCCATTCTCGACATCGAAAAAACGCTCGAAGTGCTGGAAACGCGCGGCGTGCCGGTGATTGGACATGGCTGCGAGACCATGCCCGCCTTCTGGTCGCGGCAGTCGCCGTTCCGCGCGCCGCTGACCTTGCACACGCCTGAAGAGATCGCGCATTTCTACCAGACTAGGGCTGCGCTGGGTCTCGGCGGCGGTGTGCTGGTCGCCAATCCGGTGCCGGAAACCCACGAAATCCCGGCCGAGGAGATGGCAGGCTATATCGAGGCCGCGCAGAAGGCCGCCGAGGCGCTCAACGTGACCGGCAAGGCGGTGACGCCGTTCCTGCTGGGAAAAATCCTGGAGTTGACCGGCGGCCGCAGCCTGAAGACCAACATCGCGCTGGTCGAAAACAATGCACGGCTGGCGGCCGAGATCGCCAAGGCGTTGTAGTTACTTCCCAGCCCTTCGCCCCGCCTCATAGGCACGGCGTGCCCAGACCGTCATTTCGTCGGGATCGTCGAACGCGTTGTCGGGAATGCTCCAATACGGCATGGCCACCAGCTTGCCGCGCCGTGTACCGGTATAAGTCCACTGCTTGCAGCCGGCGGCCTCGAAGTCGGGCACGCTTTGCTCGTCGGCCTTCAGCAGCAATTCGCCGCGCAGCACGATGGCGACGATGACGCCGTCGAAATAGATGCCCTTGCCGCCGAATAGTCTGCGGATGCTGATCGGGCCTAACCCTTCGAACAGTTCGGCGATGCGTTCATTGTCCATGCCGCGATCATGTCATCGGCATTTGACATTGTCATCGCGCAGCCGAGATCATGCTGACAGGTTGAGAACATTTCCGTCGGAGTTTTTGTCATGCCGCTTCTGCTCAAGGGGTCCTGCCGCTGCAACGCCGTGCGTTTCGAGGTGGAAAGCCACACGCCCGTGCCGTTTATGCTGTGCTACTGCTCGATCTGCCGCAAGCAACAGGGCGGCGGCGGTTTCGCCATCAATCTCGGCGCCGATTACGAAACGCTGAACATCAGGGGCAAGAGGAGCCTTGGCGTCTATCGCGCCGAGATCGACGATGACGAGCATCCAAACTGCGAGATTTCTACCGGCGAGCGCAATTTCTGCAAGAAATGCGGTTCGGCGCTGTGGCTCTACGATCCGACCTGGCCGGAGCTGGTGCACCCCTTCGCCTCGGCCATCGACAGCGAGCTGCCGAAGCCGCCGGAAAAGGTGCATCTGATGCTGAAATACAAGGCGAGCTGGGTCGAGCCCGATATCAGCAAGGGTGACAAGGCGTTCGATGTCTATCCCGAGGAATCGATCGCGGACTGGCACAAGCGTACGGGCATGTGGGTGAAGTAGCGTTCTTCGCGCCGTTACGGGGGCAGAACGGGTATTTCAGAGGCTGGCGCTGCCCCTCATCCGTCACTTCGGCCGTTCGCCATTCGAAAAGCCAAGCAATTGGCTTTTCGTCCGCTGCGCGGACCATTCCTCACCTCCCCGTGAACGGGGAGAAGGAAGATCAGGCTGAGGCGCGTGCCTCTGCCAGCGCCTTGAGGTCGGCCGGCTTCAGTTCGACCGATTCGCCGCAGCCGCAGGCCGAGCTCTGGTTCGGGTTGTGGAAGGTGAAGCCGGTGCGCAGCGTCGTCTGCTCGAAATCCATCTCGGTGCCGAACAGGAAAAGCGCAGCCTCCGGCGCGACATAGACATGGGCGCCGTCGCGCTCGATGTGGTCGTCCTTGGTGTTGGGCTCGGTCACCAGATCGACCGTGTATTCCATGCCGGCGCAGCCGCCCTTTTGACGCCGAGACGAATGCCATGCGCGTTGTCGCGGGTGGCAACGATCTCGCGCACCCGGTCGGCGGCCTTTTCGGTCATCGTGATGACGGCAAAGCGTCCCATCCTCTTTCCTTCTCCATTCCATGCAGGTTCAAGGCCTGCCGAATGATTCCTCACCTAAAATGGTGAAGTTTTACCACTGGCGCAAGTGTACCAGGCTCGACCTGCCTAAAGCGTGACGCGCTTTAGGTTTTTGTTTTATGCATGTCGTTGCCCCAAAACCGAGGTCACTTTTGGGCGACATGCATTAGTACCAGCCCACCGCCACCTGCGCCTCTTCCGACATGCGGTCGGGCGACCAGGGCGGATCGAAGGTCATGTTGACCTCGACGCCGGACACGCCTTCGACGGCGCCGACAGCGTTCTCCACCCAGCCAGGCATCTCGCCGGCCACCGGGCAACCCGGGGCGGTCAGAGTCATGTCGATCTTGACCGAGCGGTCGTCCTCGATGTCGATCTTGTAGACGAGGCCGAGCTCGTAGATGTCGGCCGGAATTTCCGGATCGTAGACCGTCTTGAGCGCCGAGACGATGTCGTCGGTCAGCCGCGCCAGTTCGTCGGCGGGAATGGCCGAGGCGGAAACGACGCTATTGACGGCGTTTTCCGGAGTGGTCTCGGCAGCGATGCTCGCGTCATCCATGATCGTCACCCAAAAAGCTCGTCATCCGAAGAATTTGCGCGCTTTTTCAAGCGCCTCGGCCAAAGCGTCGACTTCGGCCCTGGTATTATACATGCCGAACGATGCCCTGCATGTGGAGGTTACGCCAAAGCGTTTCAACAGCGGCTGGGCACAATGGGTGCCGGCGCGGACCGCCACGCCCTGCCTGTCTATCACCATCGACACGTCATGGGCATGAATGCCTTGCAGTTCGAAGGAGATGATTGCACCCTTGCCAGGGGCATCACCAAAGATGCGCAGCGAGTTGATGGCGCGCAGCCGCTCATGCGCGTAGGTCTTGAGGTCTTCCTCATGCGCCGCGATGCGCTCGCGGCCGATCTTTTCCATGTAGTCGAGGGCAGCACCCAGCCCGATCGCCTGGACGATCGGCGGCGTGCCGGCTTCAAAACGATGCGGCGGCTCATTGTAGGTGACGATGTCTTCCGTCACCTCCTCGATCATCTCGCCGCCACCCATGAAGGGGCGCATGCCGGCGAGAATGTCCTTCTTGCCGTAGAGCACGCCGATGCCCGAAGGCCCGTAGACCTTGTGACCGGTGAAGACGAAGAAGTCGCAGTCGAGGTCCTGGACGTCGATGGGCATGTGCACGGCGCTCTGGCTGCCGTCGACCAGCACCGGAATTCCACGCGCATGCGCAATGCGCACGATCTCCTTGATCGGCGTCACCGTGCCCAGCGCATTCGACATCTGCGTGATGGCGACGAGCTTGGTGCGGTCGGTCAGCCGCTTCTCGAATTCCTCGATGTGGAAGACACCGAGGTCGTCGACCGGCACCCAGACCAGCTTGGCGCCCTGCCGCTCGCGGATGAAATGCCAGGGCACGATGTTGGAGTGGTGCTCCATGATCGACAGCACGATCTCGTCGCCCTCGCCGATATTGGGCATGCCATAGCCATAGGCGACCGTGTTGATCGCCGAGGTCGTATTCGAGGTGAAGACGATGTTGTCGGTGCTGGGTGCATTGAGGAAACGGCGCACCGTCTCGCGGGCCTTTTCATAGGCGTCGGTCGCGGCGTTGGACAGGAAATGCAGGCCGCGATGGACGTTGGCGTATTCCTGAGAATAGGCATGCTGAATCGTATCCAGCACCACCTGCGGCTTCTGCGCCGAGGCGCCATTGTCGAGATAGACCAGTGGCTTGCCGTAGACTTCGCGCGACAGGATCGGGAAGTCGCGGCGGATCGCCTCGACGTCGTAGAAATCTCCGATCTTGCCTGGAGCGTTCATCATTTCACCCGTGCGTCACAAACCAGTCGTCAAGTCTCGCTTCCAGCGCCTCGACAATCGTCTCGTCGTCCAGTTCCTCGATCACCTCGGCGACGAAGGCTTTGACCAGCAATCCCCGCGCGGTCTTCTCGTCGACACCGCGCGCCATCAGGTAGAACAGATGGTCGTGGTCGATCTCGGTGACCGTCGCGCCGTGGCCGCAGACGACGTCGTCGGCGAAGATTTCGAGTTCCGGCTTGGTCGAGAACTCGCCATCGTCCGACAAAAGCAGGGTGTTGCACGCCATCTTGGCGTTGGTCTTCTGCGCATATTGGTGGACGTTGATGCGGCCCTGGAAGACGCCGCGCGCCTTGCCCGTCACCACATTGCGGACGACCTCGGTGGACGTCGTGTGCGGCACGGCGTGGTCGAGCACCATCGTCACGTCGGAGTGGGTATCGCCAGCCAGAAGGTTGATGCCGCGCAGCTTGAAGTCGGCGCCTTCGCCCGTCGTCCTGACCATGATCTCCTGGCGCACAAGCTTGCCGCCGGCGTTCATGACGAACAGCGTCAGTTTCGCATTCTTGCCGATATGGGCCTTGAACTGCGCCAGATGCGTCGCCGTCTCCGACTGCTCCTGGACGATCAGCCACGTCACCTCGGCACCCTCGCCGAGCACGAGCTGGCTGACGGAACTGACCAGAGCGGCGCCGTCACCCGCCTGACGCTCGACGATCACGGCCTTGGCGCCGGCGCCAACGCGAACCGGCAAGCGCACATGGGTCTGGCCGCCGGCCTGCACATTCTGCAGTTCGATCGGCTTTTCCAGTTCGACGCCGTCGGCGATATCGACAAAGTAGCCATCGGCAACGAAAGCCGTGTTCAGCGCACCGATCGCATCGTCGCTGCCATAGGGATCGAGGCCCGGCGCAATGCTGCCGTCGGTCAGCTTTTCCGACAGGCGCTGGACGGTGACGCCTTCGACGGCCGGCGTCTTCGCGTCGGACTTGCCGTTCAGGACCGCCAACACCGCGGAACCTTCGACGATCGGTGCAACGGCTTTTGCCGCCGCAGCCGGGTCGAAGTCCGGCACGGCATTTAACAGCCGGCGCAAGTCTGTGTAGTGCCAGGATTCAATGCGTCGCGTCGGCAGGCCGTGCTTGATCGCTTCGATCGCGTCGTCGCGCTTCAGCATCACCGCGCCGTCGCCCGGCAGCAGCGACAGCCGGTCGCCGAACGCGTCGATCAACGCCGTTTCGGCCGGTGTCCGCTGCGGTTGTGTGTGCATATTCATCAGTTTGACCTTGCCTTCTGGCATCTCACGCGGCTTCGCCGATCACGCCGGCATAGCCATTGGCTTCGAGGTCGAGCGCCAGCGACTTGTCGCCGGACTTGATGACCTGGCCCTTGTAGAGCACGTGCACGCTGTCGGGTACGATGTGTTCGAGCAGCCGCTGGTAATGGGTGATGACCAGGAAAGCCCGGTCCGGCGCGCGCAGCGCGTTGACGCCGTCCGAAACGATCTTCAGCGCATCGATGTCGAGGCCGGAATCGGTCTCGTCGAGCACGCAGAGCTTCGGCTCCAGGAGCTTCATCTGCAAAATCTCGGCGCGCTTCTTCTCGCCGCCGGAGAAGCCGACATTGAGCGGCCGCTTCAGCATCGCCATGTCCATGCTGAGCGAGGCTGCGGCTTCCTTCACCCGCTTGAGGAATTCCGGGATCTTCAGCGGCTCCTCGCCGCGCGCCTTGCGCTGCTCGTTCATCGCCACTTTCAGGAATTCCATGGTCGCCACGCCCGGTATCTCCATCGGGTACTGGAAGGCGAGGAAGATGCCTGATGTGGCGCGCTCGGCCGGATCCATTTCGAGGATCGACTGGCCGTTGTAGAGGATGTCGCCTTCGGTGACCTCATAGTCCTCGCGGCCGGCCAGGATATAGGACAGCGTCGATTTGCCCGACCCATTCGGGCCCATGATCGCGGCGACCTCGCCGGCTTTGACCGTCAGGTTCAGGCCGCGGATGATTTCGGTGCCGTCATCGACGATGCGGGCATGGAGGTTTCTGATTTCAAGCATTTCCATTCGTCCTATCAGTAGCCGTCTGCCTGGCTAAACTCGATTCAACAACTGCTTCAAGGTTTCCAAAAGCCCCTGCCAAAAGCCATCCGGCGAGTAGGCCGCGGCAAGCAGCGCTATTCCTGTCGCGCACAGCCAGAATGCGAGGCCCAGGCCCGCTTCCCAGTTATCCACTCGATCCCGCAGATAGACATGTTTTTCTGCGGGTTCGCCTTTGCGCGCCTTTGTCACCCCACGCTTCCCTCGAGGCTGATGCCAATCAGCTTCTGCGCTTCGACGGCAAACTCCATCGGCAGTTGCTGGATGACGTCCTTGACGAAGCCATTGACGATCAGCGCGATCGCTTCCTCTTCGGGAATGCCGCGCTGCATGACATAAAACTTCTGGTCCTCGGAAATCTTCGACGTCGTCGCCTCGTGCTCGAACTGCGCCGTCGAGTTCTTGGCTTCCATGTATGGCACGGTGTGCGCGCCGCACTGGTCGCCAATCAGCAGGGAATCGCAGTTGGTGAAGTTGCGGGCATTGGTCGCCTTGCGGTGCGCCGAGACCTGGCCGCGATAAGTGTTTTGCGAGAAGCCGGCGGCGATGCCCTTGGAGATAATGCGGCTCGACGTGTTCTTGCCGAGATGGATCATCTTGGTGCCGCTATCGACCTGCTGATAGCCGTTCGACACGGCGATCGAATAGAATTCGCCCGAGGAATCGTCGCCGCGCAGGATGCAGCTCGGATACTTCCAAGTGATCGCAGAACCGGTCTCGACCTGCGTCCACGAGATCTTCGAGCGGTCGCCACGGCAGTCGCCGCGCTTGGTGACGAAATTGTAGATGCCGCCCTTGCCCTCGGCGTCGCCGGGATACCAGTTCTGCACCGTCGAATATTTGATCTCGGCATCGTCGAGCGCCACCAGTTCGACCACCGCGGCATGAAGCTGGTTCTCGTCGCGCTGCGGCGCGGTGCAGCCCTCGAGATAGGAGACGTAAGCCCCCTCCTCGGCGATGATCAGCGTGCGCTCGAACTGGCCGGTGTTCTTCTCGTTCATGCGGAAATAGGTCGACAGCTCCATCGGGCAGCGCACACCCTTGGGCACGAAGACGAAGGAGCCGTCGGTGAAAACAGCCGAATTCAGCGTGGCGTAGAAATTGTCCGAGGTCGGCACGACCGAGCCGAGATATTTCTGCACCAGTTCCGGATGCTCGCGAATGGCTTCCGAGATCGAGCAGAAGATGACGCCGGCCTGCGCCAGCTCCTTCTTGAAGGTGGTGACGACGGAGACGGAATCGAACACCGCGTCGACGGCGACACGGCCCGACTTGTAGACATTGTCGCTGGGCTCCTCGAGATCGGAGGCGTCGGTCTTCTGCACACCGGCCAGGATCTCCTGCTCGCGCAGCGGAATGCCGAGCTTCTCGTAGACCTTCAAGAGTTCGGGATCGACATCGCTCAGCGAGGACGGGCCGGGCGTGCTCTTGGGCGCCGCGTAATAATAGATGTCCTGGAAATCGATCTTGGGATAGTGGACGCGCGCCCAGGTCGGCTCTTCCAGCGTCAGCCAGCGCCGATAGGCTTCCAGGCGCCATTCCAGCATCCAGGACGGCTCGTCCTTCTTGGCCGAAATGAAACGGATGATGTCTTCGCTCAGGCCCTTGGGGGCCTTGTCGACTGCGATTTCCGTCTGGAATCCGTATTTGTATTGGTCGACGTCGATCTTTCGGACCCGATCGATCGTGTCCTGCACAGCAGGCATATGCGTTCTCCATCCACGCCGGGGTCAAGGCCCGACAGTTTTCAAACTATGGCACCGCCGAAATGAACGCCGAAGAAGCGCTCGCGGCAGCGTAAGTTCCATATAGTGCGCCTCGACCGGAAATTCACCCGGCCAGCATGAAACGCACGGCTCTACCAGGCCGAAAGGCCCAAAATCGTCCAACCGCTACGCGGCTTCTTCTCTATCCGCCTTTTCCCTGGCGGCTTGCCGTGCGGCAATGCCCGCCAGCGCAGTGCGGAACAACTCGATGTCCTCAGCGCCGGTCGCAGCACCGATCGACACGCGCAAGGCGCCAAGACTGTCGCCATAACCCATGGCTTTCAGCACGTGGCTCGGCCCGACCTTGCCCGACGAACAGGCAGAGCCAGCCGACAGCGCCACACCGGCCAGATCAAAGGCGATCTGCGCGGTTTCGGCTTTGACGCCCGCAATAGCGAAGAATGCCGTGTTGGCAAGCCTTGGCGCGCCGGTTCCAAAGATTTCCGCGTCCGGGACCAGCATTTTCACGATGGCCTCGATCTCGTCGCGGCGCTGGCGCACCGCATCGATCGCCGGCAGTCCGGCGAGCGCTTCGCGCGCGGCAGCACCAAAGCCTGATATGGCGGCGAGGTTTTCGGTGCCACCACGATGGCCCTTTTCCTGGCCGCCGCCATTGATCAGGGGCTTCGGCATCATCAGATCGGCGGCGGCGACAATGGCGCCGATGCCCTTGGGACCACCGATCTTGTGCGAAGACAGAATCAAATAGTCGGCGTAACCCGCTGACATGTCGATTGAAACACGGCCGGCGGCCTGAACCGCATCGACGACAAGGATGCCGCCCGCAGCCTTGACGATCGCCGCGATCAGATCGATCGGCTGGATCACGCCGGTCTCGTTGTTGGCGGCGTGAATCGCCACCAGCGGCAGGCCATCGGCCTTGTCGTGATCGCCGAGTGCCGCGCCAAGGCGGCAAGGTCGGCAATGCCATCGGCATCGACGCCGATGCGCGTCACCTGCGCTGCCGGAAAGCGCCCGCCATTCAACAGGCAGGGATGATCGGCCTCGCTGACGTAAAGCCGGCTCATGCGCACGCTGCCGCGCCCCATCTGCCAGTCGGGTGAAAGCAGCGTCGAGGCGGCTTCGGTCGCACCGGAGGTGAACACGACATGTTCGGGCCTGGCATTGACCAGTGCCGCAACCTCGCGCCTTGCCGTCTCGATCAGGCGGCGCGCGGCGCGGCCTTCGGCATGAACCGATGACGGGTTGGCGGTCACGTCAAGCGCCGCAACCATAGCCTCGCGTGCCGCTGGGAGCAGCGGCGCACTGGCATTATAGTCGAGATAGGCGCGTTTTGCGGCCATTTTCGTCCAGTTGATCCCGTCAGAAGCCATTCGGTTGTCGTATGGCGTTATTTCCTTGAAATTCCAAGGCGAGCCGTCCTATTTACGCGGCTTGCGGCGCGGGTGGCCGGGCTCGACGTCTGGCCACTCAGTTTTGAACAGTTCTAAACTAGCTTCTAAGAAGACGCTCGCCCTGCGTCAAGGCCAGAGGAAGACACGTTCCGGGCGCCGCGCATTCGTATACCAAGTGGAGTATTTCATGCCTGAGGTCATTTTCACCGGTCCGGCCGGTCGCCTGGAGGGACGCTACCAGCCCTCCAAGGAAAAGAGCGCGCCAATTGCCATTGTCTTGCATCCGCATCCGCAGTTTGGCGGCACGATGAACAACAAGATCGTCTACGACCTCTTCTATATGTTCCAGAAGCGCGATTTCACCACGCTGCGCTTCAATTTCCGCGGCATCGGCCGCAGCCAGGGCGAATTCGACCACGGCACGGGCGAATTGTCGGATGCGGCGGCAGCACTCGACTGGGTCCAGTCGCTGCATCCGGATTCCAAGAGCTGCTGGGTCGCCGGCTATTCCTTTGGTTCGTGGATCGGCATGCAGCTCCTGATGCGCCGGCCCGAGATCGAAGGCTTCATCTCGATCGCACCGCAGCCCAACACCTATGATTTCTCGTTCCTAGCGCCCTGCCCGTCATCGGGCCTGATCATCCATGGCGATGCCGACAAAGGTGGCGCCGCCTAAGGATGTACAAGGCCTGGTCGACAAGCTGCACACGCAAAAGGGCATAACCATCACCCAGAAGACCTTGCCCGGCGCCAACCACTTTTTCGCCAACGACGCCGATCTGTTGATCGAAGAATGCGCGGACTATCTCGACCGCCGGCTGGCGGGCGAATTGTCCGATCCGCGGCCGAAACGGCTGAGATAGATAGGGAAAGGCGCCAGCGCCGATGTACGAGCCTCCCCATTTCCAGGAAACGCGGCCTGATGTCCTGCACGGACTGATCCAGTTGCATCCGCTCGGCACACTGATCTCGAACGGGCCTGACGGCCCGGTCGCCGACGCCATTCCGTTTTTGCTCGACGCCGGGGCGTCGCCGAACGGCAAGCTGCGCGCCCACCTGGCCAAGGCCAACCCACACTGGAAACTTATCGCGGAAAACCCGTCATCACCCGTGCTGATCGTCTTCCAGGGCACCGACGCCTATGTGACGCCGTCCTGGTACGAAACCAAGCGCGAGACCGGCAAGGTCGTGCCGACCTGGAACTATGCCATCGTGCAGGTGCGCGGCACGGCCAAGGTAATCGACGATCAGGACTGGCTGGCGCAGCAGATCGCCGACCTGACCCTATCGCAGGAAGGCCCCCCGCGAGGCCCCTGGGCGGTGACCGATGCACCGCCGCCCTTCATCCAGTCGCAGATCAAGGGCATCATCGGGCTGGAAATCGAGATCAACGAGATCCATGGTAAGTGGAAGGTCAGCCAGAACCGTCCCGTCGCCGACCGCGTCGGCGTGGCGCACGGTCTTGAAAGCGAGACCGCCAATTCATCAGACATGGTCCGCCTGGTACGGTCTTACGGCGGCCTGGACAGCAATTAATCCGGCTTCGATCTATCTTTCCGGAGCAATCAGCCGGAACGATGCCTTGCGGACCGGCAATCCTGACGGCGTCGGACGGAAGATGAAGCCGAGCCGGGCAAAGACCAGCCCGCAGACGAGCGCAAACGCACAGCCAAGGCCGAAGCCGGCGACGGTGTCGCTCGGATAGTGCGCGCCGACGAAAACCCTGGTTGAGGCGAGACAGGCGGTGATCGCCAAGGCGATGGTCCAGCGTCGCGGAAACAAAAGCAGGAGAACGCCGAACACCGCCCCCATCGTCGTGGCATGGCCGGACGGAAAACCGGCGAAGCGCGCGTCAAAGGCGAAGGGATGCAGCGCGAGCACACCAAAATCCTGGAAGTAGAGCGGGCGGGCTCGGCCGATCGCATATTTCAGGACGTTGACCAGCAGGCCGGACAGGCCGACGGAGCTCAGCACCAGAAATGCCAGACAGGTCCAGTTGTAGGCGAGCATCAGTCGTCGCCGCGAAAGGCTGCGCCAATCGATCAGATTGGCCGCGACGAGCAACAGCGCTGACGGGATCAGGTACCAGCCGCCGAGAGCGAACTGGGTCAGGAATTCGGCAAGCCTGGCTCCCGACCATTGGCCATGAACCATCCCTGCGGGTGTGTCGAGGCGAACGAATGCCGCCGCCGTCAGCAACAGCCAGACCAGGCCCCAAACCGGCCATGCGACGTTGGGATAACGCGCGGGACGAACCGCAAAGCGCCTTCTGATGATCTGCGAGGTGTCGCGAAAATTGCTCAGGGATCGACGCCCTACCCCAAGGAGCCGACTGGAAACGGAAGGGCGCGATTTTACGAGCATTGGGAATTCGACCCCATTGTTGCCGTCATGGGCATCGACGAGCCGTCATGGGGCCACACGATAGAGGCCGAGCGACAATTTGTCTCCCGACGAATAGTTGAGGCCGTCGATCTCGGCGACGCGGTTCACCGATTTGCCTTGCGCCGACAGCATGCCGTTCAGCTTCTGCTCGTCCTCGATCGGCGCCAGGCCCAAGGCGCAGGCCGGATCGGCAAGCAGATGTTGCGCCACGCCGCCGACATCGGTCAGCACCGTTTTGGTGCCGACCAGGAACACCAGGCTCGGCTCCTGAAACCGCGCCGAGGCCAGCACCGTGTTGTCGCAAGGTTTGTTGGCAAGCACCGCCTGCTTGATCGCCGGGCTCAGCCAGATCGGCTTCAGCGACGGCGCGATGACGCCGAACAGCAAGGCATAGGTGATGCCGGCACAGGCGGCGGTGGCTCCGATGCGGGGCAGCGGCACCTGCAACTGCCGCGAAAAAGCGAAGTAGCCCGTGCCCAGTGCGGCGGCGGCCGCCGGAATGCTCCACCAGGAGAAAGTGTGGGTGAGATAGATCGGCGCTCCAATGCAGACGGCCGCCAGGCCAAGGCTGACCACGACCAGGCCAAATGCGGTCGACCACCACAGCCATTGCTGCCAGCGTTTGAGCGGCGCATTGGCATCCTCCGGCTGCAACGTCAGCAGCCAGCCGATCAGCAGCGCCATGCCGGGATAGGCCGGCAGGACATAATGCGGCAGCTTGGTCGGGATGAGCTCGAACACCAGCCAGAACGGGATGTACCAGGCGAGGCAGAAGCGCAGCCTGACGTCGTCGCGCATGCGGTTGAGAGCCTGCAGGCCAGCGCCGACCGCGATCAGGCCGAACGGCCACATGAACAGCGAATAGGTCAGCATGTAGAAGCCGGGTGGCAGGCCGTGCGATTCCTCACCCGAGGCGACCTTGCCAAGCATGTCCTTGCCGACGGCCTGCTGCAGGAAAGCGCCATGGCTTTTCCAGGTGATCGCGGCGAGCCAGGGCAGCGCAATCACCACGACCAGTAGCAGGCCGCGCCCGATCCTGAGCTTCGACAGCCAGCGCCCGTCACGCTCGAAGGCAAACAGCACCGCGATGGTCAGCGCTGACAACAGCGGCGCAATTGGGCCTTTGATCAGGATCGCCGCGCCTTGCGCGATCCAGAAAATCCACCAGAGATGGCCGGCGACCGGCTCATTGCGGCGCGACGCCAGATAGATCTGCGCCAGCGCGCCTTGCGCCGCCACGCAGCAGGCCAGCAGCATCGCATCGGTCTTGGCGTCGCGGCCCTCGAAGGCCGTGGCGAAGATCGCCGCCATCACCAGGCCGGCGGCGATGCCGGCATTGGCGCCGAAAAGATTGGTCCCCGTCCAGGCGATCGCCAGCACGGCAATGGCAATGCCCAGCGCCGAGATCGTGCGATAGACCCAGATCGGCGCTTCGGCGCCCTTGCCGCTCAGCGTAACGGCCGCTGATTGCAGCCAATAGATGCCGACCGGCTTCTGGTAGCGCGAGGCGTCCTGAAAGCGGATGTCGACATAGTCGCCGCTCTCCGCCATCTGCTTGGTGGCCTGGACGAAGCGCGACTCGTCACGGTCGATCGGCGGCAGCGATGCCAGCCCCGAAACCGTCATCACCAAGCTGAACAGGAAGAGAAGGATGTAATTCCTGTTCAACGCCATGCTTGAGCCTCTCTGATCATTTTCTTGATGTGGCGGGCCGCTCAGTCGACCTTGGTCATCGCCGCCTTGCGCTCATTGGCGATCAGCCAGAGATTTCTGATGTAGATGAACATGCCCATGGCCTGGCCGGCGATGAACACCGGATCCTGGCGCTGGATGGCATAGATCAAGAGCAGGCCGCCGCCGAACAGCGAGAAGAACCAGAAGGCTACCGGCACGACGCTGCGCTTGGCCTTTTCCGAGGCCAGCCACTGCACGACAAAGCGCATGGTGAAGAAGAACTGCGCAACGAAGCCGAGCAGGATCCACGCATCGAATTGCTTGATGAAAACCTGGTGAAGCCAGGTCCCCAGTTCCTGAAGCACGTTAAACACGCTTGATTTCCTCTACTTTTGGCATTCTGCGGCGCCTGCGGCGCAGCCACCAGACACCACCGAGATCGAGCGCGCCCTGCAGGCCGCGGTCGAAAATGCCGTAATTCGACTTGCCGTGGCGGCGCGAGCGGTCGACGACGTCGCAATGCACGACGCGATAGCCTTCTTGGATGACCAGGGCCGGGACGAAGCGGTGGGTGCCGTCGAAAAACGGCAGTTTGCGCAGGATATCGGTGTGGACCGCCTTCAGGCCGCAGCCGGTGTCGCGCGTCTCGTCATGCAGGATGGCGTTTCTCAGCCAGTTGGCGAAGCGAGACGCCAGCTGCTTGACCTTGCTGTCGCGGCGCTTGAGGCGCTGCCCTGGGCGGCGCCGAAATCGGGGCCGGCCTGCCGCAAGGCGTCGACCAGCACGGGAATATATTGCGGATCGTTCTGGCCGTCGCCGTCGATCGTGGCGACGATGCCGCCGCGGGCTGCCCAGGCGCCCGAACGCACCGAAAGGCTCTGGCCGGCGGATTTCTGATGCCGCAATTCGCGCACCGGAAAGGTGCGAAGTGCCGCCTGCTCGGTCAGCACGGCGGCTGTCTCGTCGGTCGAGCCGTCATTGACGATGATCAGTTCGAAGTCGCGCCCGGCCATCGCCGCCTCGATCTCGTCGATCAAGAGCGGCAGGTTTGCCGCCTCGTTCCTGCAAGGAATGACGATGGATATCAATGCGTCCGGCATGTCGCGTCGGGGCTCTGTCGTCGAATATGGCATTATTGGATGCCGTGCGGTGCCGCTCGAGGTCGTGGGCTGCAAGAACCTTTGGCGCGGCGCCTCATTACGCCAGCCGAAACGATGAAGCAAGCATTCGTGCCGGACGGCTCGTCGCACCGTTTCAGCAACGGGTGATCGTCAGGACATCTCGTGATCCTTTGGCGCATAGCCAATCTGACGCAAAATCGGATTCCACTTTTGCTGATCGCGAGTTCCTGATTGAAGCGCGATCTGCCGCAAAACCGGATTCCACTTTTGCTGATCGCGCTTGGATGCTAAACGCGCGCCTTCATATAGGCCGCATCAGACCGGCTGGACGCTTTCGGGAAACAAAATATGCCTGCCTTCAAATCCGATTTCCTGCGCACGATGAGCGAGCGCGGCTTCATCCACCAGATTTCGGATGAGACCGGCCTCGACCAGCTTTTCGCCAAGGAAACGGTCACCGCCTATGTCGGCTATGACGCCACCGCCACCAGCCTGCATATCGGCAATTTGATCTCCGCGACCATGCTTTACTGGCTGCAGGAAACCGGACACCGGCCGATCGCGCTGATGGGCGGCGGCACGTCGATGATCGGCGACCCGTCCTTCCGCGACGACCAGCGCAGCCTTTTGACGCCCGAAGCGATCGCCACCAACATCGAAGGCATCAAGCGCATCTTCGGCCGCATCCTGCGGTTCGGCGACGGCCCGAGCGACGCCATCATGGTCAACAACGCCGACTGGCTGATGAAGCTCAACTATGTCGAGTTCCTGCGCGACGTCGGCCGGCATTTCTCCGTCAACCGCATGCTGACCTTCGACAGCGTCAAGTTGCGCCTCGACCGCGAGCAGTCGCTGTCGTTCCTCGAATTCAACTACATGATCCTGCAGGGCTACGATTTCGTCGAGCTCGCGCGGCGCCAGAACTGCCGCCTGCAGATGGGCGGGTCGGACCAGTGGGGCAACATCATCAATGGCGTCGATCTCGGCCACCGCATGGGCACGCCGCAGCTTTACGCCCTGACCACGCCGCTGCTCACGACATCATCCGGCGCCAAGATGGGCAAGTCGGCGAAAGGTGCGGTCTGGCTCAACGGCGACCTCTTCTCGCCCTATGATTTCTGGCAGTACTGGCGAAACACCGAGGACGCCGATGTCGAGCGCTTCCTGAAGATATTCACCCGCCTGCCCCTAGATGAGATCGCGCGCCTTGCTGCCCTTGGCGGCTCCGAAATCAATGAGGCCAAGAAGATCCTGGCCACGGAAACGACGGCGATCGTCCATGGCCGCGAGGCCGCGAACCAGGCCGAGGAAACCGCGCGCAAGACCTTCGAGGAAGGGGCGCTCGCCGATACATTGCCGACCGTCGGGGCCGACAAGGCAGCGCTTGAGGCCGGCGTCGGCATCCTGTCGCTGCTGGTCACTGCCGGGCTGGCATCGTCCAACGGCGAGGCGCGGCGGCACATCCAGGGCGGCGCGGTGCGCATCAACGACCAGTCGGTCAGCGACGACCGTCGCATGGTCACGCTTCAGGATCTGAGTCCGGAAGGTGTCGTGAAGCTCTCGCTCGGCAAGAAGAAACACGTGCTGGTCCGGCCGAGCTGACCATCTGTCAGGAGTGCGGCATTCGGATCATTCGCAATCGCAAAAGCTTCCAGGGGTTCGCGAACCTGACCGGAGCGTACTTACTTGAAGGCGGCGGCCGGATGTGACGCGACCGATCATCCGGCCGGGGATTCCTTAGGGCGTTTCACCGTTTCACAGAAACGGCGAACCGCTCTATCTCCTTGTTTTGACGCAATTCCGGACGGAAAACCGTTTCACACTTTTCCTGGAATTGCTCTAGGCAGGTATCAGCATGGCGATGCGATGCACCCCGACCTCCTTGCTTGTATTCGTCGCCTCATCGGTCTTGCCCTTGGAGCAGGTGTATACGTCACCCACCTTGAGCTTGAATTCCTTGTCCGCTTTCTTGATGGTGAATGCGCCGGAAGTAATGGTGCATACCATGTCGTTGTCCATCACGGTTTGAGGCGCGTGTGCTCCGGGCTGAAAGACCACATCGACAATCGAGATGCTCTTATAGGCGGGAATGTCGGAATTGCCGGTGCCGACCTCAACCACTCTAACACCGGGCGCAATCTCCTTGCCATCCTTCGGGCCGTACTTCTTGGTCTTTGCAGATGCTGCCAGGGTGAACAAAGGCGATACCGCGGCGGCAGTCACACCGAGAGCTATTGCAGACCTGCGATTCATGGTTTTCATCGCATCCTCCCTAGATGATGGTCACGCACGAAAGTGCATGACCATCATATATTAGCACTACCGCAGATAAACTGCAGAGGATTCCGCAAGCGTAAGGCCGGCGTCGCGCTAACTTCGCCGGAGGACGTCGTCAGCCGCGACAATCTCCGTCGCCACGGGATGCGAGCCGTCCCCGCGCCTCCTGGACCGGTGGGCACGGCACATCTCCAAAGGAGCAGAAAACGCAACAATCCCCTGCCTTTGGCCGAAGCAGCGTCGCGCACCCCTGCACTCGTAGAAGAACTGGCAGGCGTCGCGCGGCATAGTTTCACAAGCCCGAAATCCGCAATGCGGACAGGTAAGGGTGGATGTGAGCTGCGTCATCACTTGCACCCTGCCAATCCGATCAGGTTCGCAGATATTTGACGAGCGCCGCGATCGCGAGCAGAAGGGCGACCCAACACCAGGACCCAGATGAGGGCCATACCGCCCATCATCCCCATGCTACCTGAACCCCCCATCATGGCCATCATCCTCCAAGGCCGGCTAAAGCGCGACTTCGCTGGTGCCGACTGGCAATTGCGCGGTGAGTAGGTCGCCGTCAACCCAGTCTTACATCCCCCCGCCGCAGCCATCGGAAAGGTTCCACACGTCGACGATCTGCTCGCCGGTGAAGCCGTGCTCGTGGAGCAGGTATTTCGCCAGTCCGCCATACACCTTCCAGCGCCAGCATGGACAGCAGCAGGGGCCCTTCTCCTCGGAATTGGCCATCGCGAAGTCATAGGCCTTCTGCTCGTCGCCGGTGAGCTTCAGATCGTAGTAGGGCATCATCCGCTGCGCTGTCGCCGCCGCTATGTCGTACGGATCGCCGGGGATCATCGGGATGGCGCGATACTTGGCGAGCCCCCTCACCTGCTCGACATAGCGTTTCATTTCCATCGGGCTGCAACATGAGCCCGTGATCCGCGACACCGCCGGCATGGTCGCGATCGACTCCGTGAATTTGGCCGAGCAGGTGCTGTTGCCGTTCTGGCTGAGCTCCTTGAACCGCTTGGCCAATTCCGGATCGTCGGCGGCGATTGCCAAATCGGGTTGCGTTAGAAAGCCCGCAGCCGTAGCGACGCTAAACACGCCAAGAACGATGGTGCGCCGGTTAGGGGTGTTGGTCATTTGCCGGCCCTTGCTTGCCTGATCAACTTCTTCATCGTCTCAAGATCGGTCGCACCCGGAAAAATCTGATCGCCAACGACGAAGCCTGGCGTTCCCGTGATCTTCAGCGCCTGTGCCAGGTCCGTGTTGCGATCGATCAATGCCTGGATGTCGGACTGCTGCATATCGCTCTTCATCCGCTCGACATCGAGCCCAGCCTCACCAGCGATCCTGAGCACGACCGCTTCTGTCACTCTTGTTCGGGACGCATAAAGCGCCTTGTGGAATTCCTGATATTTGCCCTGGCGTTCGGCCGCTAGCGCTGCCTTGGCCGCGAACAGGGAGTCCGGGCCGAGTATGGGGAACTCCTTGTAGACGATTTTGAGCTGGGGATCGCCAGCGACGGCCTGATCCATGATCGGCGCCATCACCCGGCAATAGGGGCAATTATAGTCGAAGAATTCGACCAGCGTGACATTGCCGTCAGGGTTGCCGCCGATAGGGTTCTGCTTGTCGCGGAAGATGTCGTCGGCGCGCGCCTTGAGCACCTGCTTCGCCTGGGCTGCCTCTGCTTCGCGCTGGCGCTCGTCCAGGCTTTGCAGGGCCTGCACGAGAACTTCCGGATGTGCCAGTATGTAGTCGTGTATCCTCTGGTCGAGCTGGTCCTGGGACATTTCGCCGGCCGCGAACGCCATCCCTCGGGCGCCCTGAAAGCTTGGATTGAGCAGAAGCCATCCAGTCAGGCCGGCAAGCAGGAGCCTGCGAGCCAGCCAGCCACACCGATGCGCTTGTCTGGTAATCATAGGTGTTTCTCCTTGTAAGGGCTCATTGTCCGCCAAGTTGCGCCGTCGCACCGATCCCCAACACCTGGGCATCCACTTCGATCGCGTCGGCTTTCTCGAACGTCAGGGTGAGCGGCACGGTCTCACCCTCCTTGAGTTGGTGCTTCAGCCCAAGCAGCATCATGTGGATGCCGCCAGGCTTGAAGATGACCGGGACGCCGGGATGTAACTCGATAGCCAAAAGCCGGGTCATCTTCGCCACGCCATCATCGACGGCCATGGCGTGAAACTGAATTTTCTCGGCGACTGGACTCGTCACGGTCAGCAGACGATCTTCACCGGGGCCGCGATTTGTCACCGTAAGATAGCCTCCGCCGGTGACCGCCATATTGGGTGTTGCCCGCGCCCAAGCCTTTTCGACCACGATCTGGTTCGACGCGGCGACGGCATCGCCGACGTTCAGCAGACCAAGGGCCAGCATGACAGTTGCGTAGATGGTTCTCACTGCTTCACTCCTACATTCGACGATCGGTGATCAGATCGAACACTTTGGCAGCAGCGTGCATCGCCCGCGCTGATCGGTCCTACCAAGTTAGAGGCCGTCAGCCTTGTGGCCGTCGGCCCGTCGTCAGTCGGAACTCCGAGATCGGTTGCTGATTGCTGTCTGCCGGACGATCCGCCTGCTATCCGGTTCATGCACAGGCCAAGCGCGCACATTGCGAGGCAGGGCAGCAGGCTGAGCAGCACCGGCGCGATGCCTGCGGCGACCAGCCATGACCATTTGAAGGCAAGGCCGGCGGCAACGATGACCGCGCCGGCCGCGATCAGGCCACGCCGACCACGGAGATAGGGGCGAACCGCCGGGAGGAAGTCGCGGCGCGACGAAGTCTCGCCGGCCTGGGTCAGTTCAGTGGTGCTCATGTCATTTCCTTTCTCATTTGGCGGCGATACGGCCGCGGATGAAGTCGACCATGTCGGGTGCATCCCAATCGGCCGGGCCGATCAGCCGGCCGATTTCCTTGCCGTCACGATTGATCAACAGGGTCGTCGGCAGGCCAACCGCGCCGAGCGCGAAGATGGTCTTGGCCGAAATGTCGATGTTCAGGTCAAGGTGTGTAATGCCGATATCGGCATAGAATTTCTTCACGGCGTCCGGGCCTTTTTGGTCCATGGACAACGCGACGACCTCGAAGTCCGGCCCGCCGAGCTTGGCCTGCAGCCGGTCGAGCGTCGGCATCTCCTTGCGGCAAGGCGCGCACCATGTCGCCCAGATGTTGAGCAACACCACCTTGCCGGAATAATCGGCGAGCGTTTTCGGCTGGCCGGCGGCATCCATGAAGCTGATCGCCGGCACCGCTGCAGGCGCTTCCAGAACGGCAAGATTCTGCGGCGCCTCCGCCGCCCTGGTGGGCAGCGGAATCGCCAGCAGCAAGCCGATCAGCATGATGGCCTGTTTGCTTTTGTTCACGGGTGCTTACTCCGTGGCGTAGACGGTCGGCGCCTTGCCGTCCTTGGTGAAGGCGTAGATCGTCCAGGTCTCGCTTTTTTCACCGCCCATGCCGGGTGCGCCCGCCGGCATGCCGGCCAGCGTAATGCCTGATATGGCGGGACGTTCCGTGAGCAGCTTCTTGACGATCTCGACCGGCACCAGGCCGTCGACGACATAGCCGTCGACCATCAGCGTGTGGCAGCCTTCGAGGTCGGCGGGCACGCCGGCATCGCTGCTGATCTGCGAAAGGTTGTTGACCGGCTTGATCTCGACCTTGAAGCCGTTGTGCTCCAGGTAGTTGGCATAGGATTCACAGCAGCTGCATTGCGGGTTCTTGTACATCACCGCATTGATGGTCGCCGCGAATGCGGGCAGCGGTGTTGCGATCAGTGCGGCAAGAGCAGCGAGGCGGTAGGTCAGCTTCATTGAAATCTCCATTAGTTGCAGAAATTCAGGCCGTTACTCCGTCGCGTAGACGGTCGGCGCCTTGCCATCCCTGGTGAAGGCGTAAATCTTCCAGCTCTCGGTTTTCTGGCCGCCCATCCCTGGCGACCCCATCGGCATGCCGGCCATCGCGATGCCGGTAATGGCGGGGTGCTCGGCGAGCATCTTCTTGACCACGTCGACAGGTACGAAGCCGTCGACCACGTAGCCACCGACGACGACGGAATGGCAGCCTTCGAGATCGGCCGGAACGCCAAGTCTGGCACTCACCTGAGACAGATCGTTGGTCGGCTTGATGTCGACCTTGAAGCCGTTCCGTTCGAGATAGGCTGCGTACGTCTCGCAGCAGCTGCAGCTCGGGTTCTTATACATCACGGCGTCGATCGTCGCCGCGAATGCGGGCATTGGGGTTGAGATCAACACGGCAAGGGCGGCGAGGCGATAGGTCAGCTTCATTGCAGTTCTCCTTTGATGGTTTGGTTCAAATTTATTTCACGCGGAACACGGTCATCAGGCCGGCCATCTGGTGGTCGGCGACATGGCAGTGCAGCATCCAGTCTCCGGGATTGTCGGCGACGAAGGCGCATTCGATCACATCCTTTGGGGCCATCAGCACCGTGTCCTGCCACTGCCGGTGCGGCGTCGGCGCGCCGTTGCGCGACAGCACCGACAGGCTGAAGCCGTGGATATGCATGGGATGCCACCAGGCGGTTTCGTTGCGCATGGTGAGGTGGCAAGAGGCGCCCCGCTCGAGCATGAACTGTGGCGTCATGCCGGCATCGCCGTCGCCGGTCATCGACATGCCGTTGATCGCCCAGGCGGCGCCACCGTTCATGCCGGGCATTCCCATGCCCGGCATGCCGCCGACGCCGGCGAGCTTGCCGCCGCCCATCATGCCGCCCTGCAGCACGATCTCCTGGCGCATGGCGTTCGCCAGGTCCGGCTCGGGCAACGGATTTCGCGGCAGGCCGACAGACGCATCGAGCGGATGCGCACGGAGCGGAGACACCTTGTCATAGACAAGGTTGGTCAGCGTATAGGCAAGCCCGTCATAAAAGTCGTCGATTACAGCATGCCGGCTGCCGGGGTCGCCCTGCATGTCGAGCACGATGTCGATGCGCATGGCCGGCGCCAACAGCAGACGGCCGTTCTCCGGTTCATGCGGGTCGCAGGGCTGGCCGTCGATGGCGACGACGACCGGCCGGTGACCTTCAAAGCGCAGTGCCATCATGCGGGCAAGCGCGGCATTGACGAGCCGCAGCCTGACACGCTCGCCGGCTCTCACGCCGAGTTCGGCTGGAGCCCTACCATTGATGGTGACGGCATTGCCGACGCGGCCGGACATCGACGCATCCATCGCGCCGCCGAAGCCGCCGGCGATCTGCCCGTCGGCGGCGAGCCGCCAGTCCTGCAGCAGCCATAAAAGATCACGATCGACGAGGACGGGCTCCGCTTCGTCGACAATGAGCGGTCCAGCGAGCCCGCGGCCGAGCTGCACCAGGCTGTCCGTGTGGGGGTGATACCAGAAGGTCCCGGCATCGGGCGGCGTGAATTCGTAGACGAATGTCTCGCCCGGTTTGATGGGTGGCTGGGTCAGGCCTGGAACGCCGTCCATGGCGTTCGGCAGGCGGATGCCGTGCCAGTGGACGGTCGTGTCTTCGTCCAACCCGTTCTCGACGGTGATACGGACCGACCGCCCTTGCCGCAGGCGCAGCGTCGGACCGGGAACGGCGCTGTTGTAGGCCCAGACAGCAGTTGATGGACCGTCACTGCCGCCGAGCCGCGTTTGGCCCGGCGCGATCTTGATTGAGCGTTCGTCGACGGTGGAGGCGCGTGCGGGAGGCAGCGAAGCGGACACGGCAAGCCCCGCCCCCCGCGACGAGAAGGTCTCGGCGCGAAATGTGGTATTTGAAATCGGAGTTCACCCTTCTGACCCTTTGCGATCTCGATCGATGGCGGGCATGCCGGCATCGACCTGGATTGGCATGCGCGCCCACGGCGCAACGATGCGCGCGGGCGATCAGGCGCCGGGAATCAGCCGTGATTCGGCTGAAACGGCGTCAGGCGCTGGGTCTGGGAGGGTAAGGATCGGGCAGAGAACTTCGCCCGTGAAGGAACGGGGTGGCCAAGGCCGATGGCTGCTGCATCGAAGGAACCGGCGTTACCCTGAAATCCTGCGGCAGCAGGGCAAGCGCTGGCGCTATGCAGATCGGCGGACACTGCATCGGCCCGCCTTTATCGCTCGTGTCCTTCAGGCAGGCGTTGCAATCGCCCTTCATGGGTGTCTCGGCCATTTTGCCCATGCCCGTATCGCCTGGCATCGCCATTGCGCCCGCCATGCGGACTGACATGATGCTGGCCTGGGCAGCGGACAGGCTGAACCCCGCAGTCAGGAAGACCGCGAGCAGCATGACCAAAAGATGTTTTGGCGAAAGCCGAGCCATAGCCCACTCAGGCTGACGGCAAAGCATGGCTTTTGCAAGTCCCAAGCCCGTGATTGGCCGATGGTGCGACATCAAGGCTGGAACCTGGCGTGGGTTTTGGCGGCACATGGCAGGTTTACCGATACTCGAAGATCGACCTGAATATGCCCGGCGCGATCACCGACAGCGGGTTGATGTCGAGCACCGGCTTGTTGGCATTGCCCCTCAGCCTATAGGTGACGCCGATCAGGCCGCGGTCGCGGCCGTTGCCGAGAAGCGCGCCGACGATCGGCAGTTCGCCGAAGATGCGGTTGAGGCCGTAGACCGGCATGAAGGTGCCGGTCATGTCCATATTGTTGTTCTGATCGTAGAGGATGCCCTGGAACGTCGTGCCGATGCGCGGGCCGCGCAGCACGCCATTGGCCAGCTTCAGATAGCCGCTGCCTTTCTCGATCTCGGCATAGCCGCGCTCGAACTTCACCCGCGACGTGTCGAGATTGCCCTTGACCGCCTGGTTGAGGCTGCGGTTGTCGCCGGCCGGCGTGGTCGAGACGATGGAGGCGAGTTTTGGTTCGTTGACGATGAAGAAATTGCTGGTGTCGACCTTGCCCTTCATCGGCCCGTCGCCGGCCCCCGTGAGCGCCAGCGTGATCGAGCCGCCTTCCATATGCTCGTAGACATTGAGGAACCTCAGGATCGCGCCGGCGTCCGCTGACTGCACGTTGAGCGAACGCTGGCCACCGCCTGTGGTGTTGCTGATGGTGATGGCAGCGCCCGAGCTTGCCGTGGCGCTGACCTTCAGCCCGTTCACCCTTGAACCCGCAGCGCTGTAGTCGAGCTTCAAATTGGACAGCTGCTCATCGTGGAAGCCGGTGAGCTGCTCGACGTCGGCGCTGACCGAAATGTTGTCTGTTCCGGTCGTCTTGGTTGCGGTGTCCACATCGGACGTGAACTGCTTGATGAGCGAACGGGCGTCGAGTGCGTTGCCATTGATGTCGACCGCATAACCCTTGCCCGATCGCTTCACCGAAATCGCGACATCGTCACCCCGGTTCAGAGTGACCTTGCTGAATTTGGCCGACGACAGGGCGCCGTTGACCAGCACGATGCTGCCCTCGATGGAGAATGTTTTGCCATCAAGGTCGAAATCGGACAGTGTCGTGGTGTCGCCGGCCTTGGTCATGACGAAGGTGACGTTGGCTGGAACCCCTGCCCCCTTGCTCCAGCCGGCCCAGGGAATGTCCAGCCTGGCATTGGTCAGGTCGGCCGAGACGTTCTGGTTGCCGCTGCCGCTCTTGTCGATCGCGACCTTCACCGTTCCGCCCAGAAGCGGCGTCAGGCCGGGCATGGCGGCGGCGCGGATCTTGTCGTCGAGCACAAGCGCCACCTTGCGGCTGCGCGCCGGCCCATCATCCGCCAGCGGCTCGACAAGATCGAGTTCGGCCGGAATGCCGTTCAGCGATGCCTTGGCGGAGATCACTGCCTTTTCGGGATCGACTGTGATCGAGCCGTCGGCATCGGTCACGGTCTGTCCATCGAATGGCTTGGCCAGCGACAGGCCGGTATAGTCGAGCGACACCAGCCAGTCGAGTTTCGAGGTGTCGACGCCGGACTGCAACGGAATGTCAGCTTTGACATGGCCGGTAACGCTGCCGGACAGATCCTCCGGCAGGAAGCCGACATGGCGCATGGCATTGATCGGTTCGTAGGAGGCGAGTTCGGCGACAGCCGGCGCCTCCCCCTCCACATCGATGTCGAGTGCGCCGATGACCGGCGGGTGGTTCGCCGCCTTGACGCTCAGTGTGCCGTTGCTGGCCGCCACGGTGCGGCCGCTGGGCATGAAGACGGTGCCCGAGGAGAGCGAAACATCGACGTCATTGCCGTGGAAGGCGACGACGCCGACCGCGTCGCGTATCGGCGGAATGCGGCCGGCGGTGTCAAAACGCGACCCTTCGATCTGGAAGCGGCCGAACACCTCGTCGACCGACAGCGGCACGCCGTTGCCGAGGCGATCCGGCACGACCTGGAACTGAAGATTGGCGTCGACGACGCGGCCGCCGAACAAATTGTTCAGCACCCAGAGCCGCGCATTACGTGCCGAAAACCACGGCCATAGCTGTTTGACGTGCGAGACCGGCATGTCATGCACGTTGAGCGCCAGATTGATCCCGGGGGCCTTGCCGTCAACGAAAGCCACAGCCGCGGTGCCGAGCACCTCGCCGGCAGCGGCGGACCGAACCGCTATCTGCTCAGCCACCAATTTATGGCTTCTGGTCTGATAGACGCCGGCAATGCGGGCGAGGAAGGTCAGCGCGGGCTCGGGCGATTCCGATGGCGCCAGGGTGGACCCGTCGCTGGTCAGGTCATAGCGATAAGCAGGCTCCTCACCGGCAGCGCCGGTCGAAGGCTTGGGTCCGATCGAGCCGGCGAAATCGAAAGAAGACCGACCGGTTTTCAGAAGCAGCTTGTCCACCTGGATCTTGTTGCTGCCGTCGACAAGCGTCGCATCGACGTCGAAATCGGCCGGCAGCAAGCCGCGCGTGCCAAGATCGAGCACGGAACCCGTCGACGACAGGGCGGCCGTCAGCCGTGACGCCGTGGTGCCGGCTCCTTCCGATCCTGTCAGCTTCAATGCGACCGCACCCAACTTCCCGGCACCGGCCGCGGTTTCGTCAGCCGCCAGATCGATGCTTGCATTCAGCGCCGTCACGCGGTGCGCCGCGATATCGCGGGTCGCGGTAGCGGCAAGGGTGACCTTTCTGCCATCGACATCCGCCTCGGAGGAAAACGCCATGCCGCCCGGCCCCGACTGTACGACGCTGGCGTCGGCGATCTTGATCCGTTTGATGGCTCCGGTTTCGGGCAGCACGAATTCGACATTGCTGAGGTCGATCCGGCGCAGCGAATCTTCCCGCACGGCGTCGAGCGCACGATGAATGTTGCCGAACACCGCGGCGGACAGTTTCTCTGGATCGACAAGGCCGTCCTCATTGCGCAATTCGGCCGTCCAGTCGCCGCCGGACGGCATCGCCGCCGTGACGATGTGGGCATCGGAGATCCTGGCACTGGTCAGCCGCACGTCACCCCAAAGCAGCGGTATCAGGCGGACGCCGAAGCGCACACGGCCGGCATCGGCCATGGGCTTGCCGTCGCTGGTCTCCAGACTGACATCGCTCACCTGGAGCGCGACGAAGCTCGAACTGTCGAGCGTGATGCGGGCCGGCCCGACCGCGACATGGACATCGACGCCGGCGAGTTTCTCGATGGCGGTTTCCGCCTCGATGCGCAGCCGGTCCGACCCGATGCCGGAAAGGCCGATGAGATAGATGGCCATCGCGGCCAGCAGCATGAACGCGACCACGCCGGCAAACACGCGCGACAGGATGCGGAAGCCGCGGCCGATCGACGCCTGACCGAGCGGTGGAACGCGGCACGCGGACGGCAGGGCGCCCAGGTCGGTGATCTCGTCACGCCTGAACCTGATCTTCTCGTGCTGCGGTTGCTCCTGATCCACGCAATCTTCCGTTGTACAAATTCGCTCGTGGACGAATCCCCGGTCGACACTATATCGGTGTGGCTTCGCGCGTAACCTCAAACAAGGGCATCGATATGGCTGACCTCGACGTGGGCGATCCCGCACCGCAGTTCGACCTGCCCCGGGATGGTGGCGGGTCTCTAAGCCTTTCGTCCTCGTCCGGCAAACCCGTCGTCCTCTACTTCTATCCGCAGGACGACACGACGAGCTGTACGCAAGAGGCAATCAGCTTTTCGCAACTGAAACCCGAATTCGAGAAGGCCGGCGCCGTCGTGATCGGTCTGTCCCCCGACAACGTCAAGAAGCACGACAAGTTCAAATCGAAATACAGCCTCACCATCGACCTCGCCGCCGACGAGGAGCGCAAGGTGATCGAGGCCTACCATCTGTGGGTCGAAAAATCGATGTATGGCCGCAAATACATGGGCGTTGAGCGGGCGACGTTCCTCATCGGCCGTGACGGGCGGATCGCCAGGATCTGGCGCAAGGTCCGGGTCAAGGGCCACGCGGAAGAGGTGCTGGAGGCCGTTCGCGCGCTTTGAGCGTCGCGCAATTCCGGTCGCGCCGAAATGAGGCGTCCTTACTCGTCGGGTGTTTCTGCCTTCGGCTTCGGCTGCCGCTGCGCTCGCCAGGATTTCGCAACATGGCTCACACGATCGGCCAGCGCGGCGAGATGACCGCGCAGGCCACGCGCGCCGATCATCGACGACAGCGTGACGGATTGGGTGGCGAAGCGCCGCTTGAAATCCTCGCCGCCGCAGAGAAAATCAACTTTGGCAAGGCCACGGTCGAGCGACCACTGGATATAATCCATCATCAGCACCATACCCGGCGAGGCGCGCTCATATTCGGGATCATAGGTGGTGACGAAAGCCATCATCGTGCCGTGCTGCTCGAAATTGATGGAGACGGCGACGATCGTGTCGTCAAGCTCCAGCACGAAGATGCGCAACAGCCCGAGCTCGGCCAGCACCGAAATAAGCGCGGCGAGAACGGGCGAGCCCTTGTCGAACAGGTCCGAAACGCGGCCATGCCGGACGAGCCAGACGCGCTTCAGCGCCGCGACCCGCGCAAGCACCGGTTCGCGCGGCTCGTCCGTATCCAGCAGGCGGAAACGCAATGCACCGCCTTCCTCCATGAACTTGCGGCCACGACGGTAGTTTTGCCGGGCCTTCTTGGACAGCGTCTCGAACCATTCCGCCCCACTCTGCCAGGGACCCGCGACACGGTAGCTGATTTCACTGCGGTGGTTGGGCCGAAGCGCCTTGCCATAGGCCGGGTCCAGGAGGCCACGAACACTGGCATCCGGCAGAAGACGGTTGAGATAGATCAGGTCAAAGCCGCCCTGGTCAAAAACATGCTGCCAGAGGCGGGCGATCGCCTGCGGATCGCTGTCGGGCGCAACCAGCGCATCGCCATAGTCGCTGTGATCCTTCGCCGCCCATTCGAGTATGCGGATGCCGGAGCGCTTGAAAGTAGCGAGCGCTATCACGCCATCGAGCCGGTCGCCGTTCCAGGCAAGCCCGATCCTGAGCGTGCGTCGCTCCTGATGCGGGGTGGTGCGCCACCAGGCCGCGATCCAGTCCGGGTGCTGGAAGACAAGCCCGCCGGCTCGCCGCCAGAGCACGGTCCAGGCCGGTGCGATCTCGGCCAGGCGTTCCGCCGATGTCACAACTTCAAAGGTGCGTGTCCGCGGGATGGCGAGCACGAAGGGAGCGTTCATGGCCGTGTCCCTTCCTCCGATGATCGTGAGGTCCGTGGCTTTCCGAGCCGGATGCGTCTGGCGATGTGCCTCCACATCCGCTTCAGCGGCATGACATAGAGGCCGGCGAGCGACTGGTAGTCGCGCACATCGCGGTCGACCAGCCCGAACTTGAAGTCCTCGTCGGGCTTCGGCACGCACAAAGTTCCGAAGAGCCGGTCCCAGAACGAGAAGAGCAGGCCGAAATTCTTGTCGTAGTGGCGTGGATCGGTGCTGTGATGCAGCTGGTGCCAATGCGGACACAGGACCACATTGTTGAGCGGGCCGAACGAGATCTTGAAGTGCGTGTGCCTGACGAAATCCATCATCAGGATGTTACGCATGACATAGACGTTGACGCCAAAGACGGTCAGTTCGACGAGGTTCAGCGAAATCAGCGACCAGATGCCGAAGCAGACGCCCACGATGACGCCGTCCCAGGCTCGATTCATCAGCTCGTCGAGCGGGTGGACGCGGTCCTTGGTGATGCCGACCATCACCTCGGCCGAGTGATGCACCTTGTGCAATTCCCAAAGTACGGGATAGCGATGCTGGGCAACGTGATAGAGATAATAGGAAATGTCGTAGGCGAGCAGCATGGTGATGGTGAAGACCAGCACCGTCACCGGCCCTGCCGGTCCCTCGACCAGCGGCGGCTGGAACTGGAAAAGTGTCGAAAACAGCCAATTGGTGGCGTAGCCCACCGCCGTGACGAAGACAATTCCGGCGGGCAGCATCAGGAAGGGCATCAGCGCCTTCTTCGTGACCCAGAACAGCAAATCGGCCTTCGCCGACGGATGGGTGATGACCTCGTGCGGAACGACGAACTCGAAGAACTCCTTCCAGCTCTTCTCCTCGACCGTGCGCCAATAGGCCACGAGCGCGCTGACAAGGGCAGTCATCAGCAAAAGCCCGGTCGCCAGCAGACTGGCGCCCGACAACTTGTCGAGGATCTTGCCAACCAGGTCGCTCAGCATTGCTGCCGCCATAATGAATCCCAAACCCCGCCACGCTTTTAATCGAAAACCGTCAATTAAACGCAATCGAAGACAGTTAAGGAAACCTAGACCTTAATCCGACGGCGACAGGCCGTTCTGCTGCCAGCAGATTGGTGCTCATCGCCAATGATTTCGTGGCGTTGCGCACGCTTCCTTGCCCGTTTTCATGCAACCTTTAGCCCGCGCCACGTGCATTCTTCGTCGCGCAGGTAACCCGGCAAGCCTTTGTTAACCCTAATAATGTGTAATCAAGCAGTCGTGGTGTCGTAAACGAAAGCTTGGTCCCGTGAACGCAACCGGTCAGTCCGCAGTCTTCGGCAGGCGCAAGGAACCCCACACGGTCATCATCGCCCGCGGCAATGAGATCAGGCACTTCACGATCCGGCCCTGGCTCGCGGCATTCATCGGCTCAGCCCTAGCCGCCATTGCCATCGGCTACCTCCTGGCTACGTCCTATCTCGTTTTGCGCGACGACCTGATCGGCGCCACCACCGCGCGCCAGGCGCGCATGCAGCAGGCCTACGAAGACCGCATTTCAGCACTTCGCGCCCAGGTCGACCGCATCACCAGCCGCCAGTTGCTCGACCAGCAATTGATGGAAAACAAGGTCAGCGAACTGATTGAACGCCAGACGCAGCTTAGCCAGCGTCACGGCCGTCTCGGCCCGCTGCTTGAACGCGCCGAAAATGATGTCGGAACGGCGCCAGCCGAAGATCCGGCAGCCGCTGCCAAGCCTGACAAGCATGCCGAGGTGACCGGCAGCATCACCAAGCCCGCGCAAAACTACGCAGTGGCCAGCCTGAGCGCCGACCTCGGCGCTGCCGACACCAGGCCGTTCTCCTTGTGGTCGACCCGCTCGGAGCCGCTGCCCAATGATTCAGCCGCCGATCGTGCCGACAAACTGTTCGTCTCCATCAACCAGTCGCTGAAATCCATCGAGAGCGAGCAGCTTAGCCGCATCAATACGCTCGCCGACAATGCCTACAAGAGCGCCGACGCGATCACCCAGGCACTTCAAGCGGCCGGCTTGCCGGTCGACAGCGATTTCGGCAAGAACGAGAGCGATGTCGGCGGACCGCTTATCCCGCTCAACAGTTCGATGATGTTCGACAGCAAGGTCAAGGAACTGGACGAAGCGCTGGACACGCTCGACCATCTCAAGAAGGAAGCGCGCCAGCTGCCGCTTGCCAACCCCGCCCCCGGCCATTCCGTCACCAGCCCATTCGGCGTGCGCACCGACCCTATCCTCGGCACCGCGGCGCTGCATTCCGGCATGGATTTCAGGGCGCCGATCGGCATGGAAGCCAAGGTGACGGCACCCGGCATCGTCACCAAGGCCGGCTGGAACGGCGGCTATGGCCGTATGGTCGAGGTCGATCACGGCAACGGCTTTGCGACCCGTTACGGGCATCTCAGCGAAATCGACGTGACTGTTGGCGAGAAACTGGACGCCGGCGCCGTCATCGGCAAGACCGGGAGCAGCGGTCGATCGACCGGCCCGCATCTGCATTATGAAGTGCGCCATAATGGCGAAGCGATCGACCCCTTGCGCTTCCTCACCGTCGGCAAGAAGGTCGCCCAATACCTCTGAGCTGCGCCAGCCCTGACCTGATCGGCATCAATACCTCTCGAACCAAATCTGCCCTGCTCTGCAGGCAATCCGGATCTGGGTGATCGCTGTCCGTGTTGGCCTCGACTGTCAGCCGACCGCTTCGGCTCCTCTCTGAGCAGCGACCTAGCCAGCACCTCATCCCAACGTGCTGGCAAGCGACTTGTCCACGGCGGTTCGCCCCTGCCGGTGTTGACACAATTCCAGTTGTAGGATGATATGTATAACCATACGCCACAACATCAGTGCCGACCCGATAATGACCATTCACGGCATCTCGCCTGACGTTCTCGCTGCCTTGGAGCATGTCCTGGGGCAAGGCGGCGTGGCTGCTGATGCGGCCGACATGGCGAAATACCTCGTGGACTGGTCCGGCGATCATCGTGGCGGCGCCCTTGCCGTGCTGAAACCGGCGTCGGTCGCCGAGGTTCAGGCCGCGGTGCGGCTGTGCGGCACGCTTGGGCTGGCGATGATCCCGCAGGGCGGCAACACCGGGCTTGTGGCGGGCGCGATCGACATCGGCACGGCGCACGGCGCGGTGGTGATCAGCCTGGAGCGGTTGAACAGGATCCGCTCTGTCGACTCCGACAATTTCATGCTGCAGGCGGATGCCGGTTGCATCCTGCAAAACATCAAGGATGCGGCAGACGAGCAGGACTGCCTGTTTCCGCTGGCGCTCGGCGCGCAAGGCAGCTGCCAGATCGGCGGCAATGCCGCGAGCAACGCCGGCGGCGTCAACGTGCTGCGCTACGGCATGGCCCGCGACCTCATCGTCGGGCTGGAAGTCGTGCTGCCGGATGGCGAATTGTGGAGCGGCTTTTCCGGCCTGCGCAAGGACAATCGCGGCTATGACCTGAAGCAGTTCTTCATCGGCGCCGAAGGCACGCTTGGCATCATCACCGGCGTCGAGGTCAAACTGTTTCCGAAACCCGGCAGGGTCGAAACCGCCTATCTGGGCCTTCCCTCATTCGAGGCCGCAATCACACTGTTCAGGCAAGCCCGGCGCGAATGCTCCGACCTGATATCCGCCTTCGAGATCATCGGCGCGGAATGCATGGAGCTGGCGCGGCTCGTCGACCCGAACATCGTCACGCCGGTGGATGCGCCGGTCCATGTGCTGATCGAATTGTCGTCGAGTGCGGCTATCGATTTACGCAGCCTGCTGGTGAGTTTCCTCGCCGGCACAATGGAAAAAACAACTCATCATTGACGCCGTTCTGGCCGAAAGCGGCGCACAGGCCAGAGCGTTCTGGGCCATTCGCGAGGGGCTGGTCGAGGGTCAGGCCAAGCGCGGCTACCACGTGCGCACCGACCTGTCGGTGCGCATCTCCGACATTCCCGCGCTGATCGCCCAGGCCCGCGATCTTATCGCACTGCAGCATCCGGGGTGGACTTCCCAGGCCTATGGTCATGCCGGCGACGGCAACATCCATTTCAACGTCCTGCCGCCGCTCGAGCTGGCCGAGCTCGACGCCCGCGCCAGGGGCGCGGCCATCACCGCCGGGCTCTACGACATCACCAATGCGCTCGGCGGCTCGATCAGCGCCGAGCACGGCATCGGACGCACGCGCCAACGCGTCTATTGGGCTGGATTGTCACCAGTCCAGCGCCGACTGGTCAGCACGCTGAAAGATGCGCTCGATCCGAACAGGCTGATGAATCCCGGCTGCCTCTTTCCCGCGACGGAGACTTTTTCATGAAACAAAGACTGGCCGCCATCGGCACTGTCGAGGCATTGCCGCATCGGGTCGCGGCGTTCCTCAGCCGCGAGATCGAGTCCGGCGACCTCAATCCGGGCAGCCTCTTACCGACGGAGCAGCAACTTTCGGAAAAATTCGGCGTCAGCCGCAACGTCGTGCGCGAGGCGATCGCCCAATTGCGTGCCGACGGCATGGTGGAGGCGCGGCAAGGCATCGGCTCCTTCGTCCTGGCGCCGGAGCAGCGCGCGGCGATCCGCATCGACCGCGAGACGCTGAAGGAGGGGCAGAACATGGAGCGGCTGTTCGAGCTGCGCTGTATCCTCGAGGCGGAATCCGCCGCCCTTGCCGCCGAACGCCGCGAGCAGGAGCATCTCGATGCCATCAAGGCCGCGCTCGACCGGATGAGCGGCGAGGAGCGCTGGGAAGACGGCAGCATCGACGCCGATCTGCTGTTTCACCGCGAGATCGCCCGGGCGACCGGCAACAGCTACATCCACACCTTCATTTCCTTCGTCTGCGAACAGATCCGCCGCTCGATCTATTACGCCCGGCAAACCAACCCCCTGCATGACCTGGTGGAAGTCAATGTCGGCGAACACGTGCGTATCTACGAGGCGCTGGTCGCCGGCGACCCGGCAAAAGCCGAGGCCGCGATGCGCGCGCACATCATCGGCGCGGCCAACCGTGTCGGCGTCAAGCTGCCGTCTGCTCGCGGCGAACGCACCGGCGGCGGGAAATGAGCATGGTTGTCGCCAGCATCACCCGCATCTCCGACGTCTGCCTTCTCGTCGAGAATATCGAGCGGACGGTGGAGTTCTATGTCGACAAGCTCGGCTTCCGCTTGCGACGCCGCGCCGAGGGTTTCGCCGACTTCCACAGCGAGGGCGTGACGCTGGCGGCCTGGGAGATCGACCATATCGGCCAGCATGCCGGCGTCTCCAAGCTGAAGTCGCCGCGCCATGCGCACAAGGTCTGCGTCGCCGTCCAGCTCGACGCGCCCGACGAGATCGACCGGCTGTATGCCGAGCTGATGGCAAAGGGCGTGCCGTTCTACGGCCCGCCCGAAAACTACGTCTGGAATGCGCGCTGCGCCTATTTCACCGACCCGGACGACACGCTTTGGGAACTCTACGCCTGGCTCGACGGCGGCCCCGGCGACTACCACGACGAACAGCCGTAGACGACCCGCGCCAAGGGAACGGCGCGCAATGAAGAGACGAGACAGTCTTGCAACAGGAGCGAAAAATGAATGGGAATTACGACATGAACCGCCGCAGCTTCATGAAGTCCGGTCTGGCGGCAGTTGCCGTGGCATCGGGCGGAATGCAGCTGGTGCTGACGCCGGGTGCGAAGGCCGCCGGCAAGGTCGTCATCCAGTTTGACTGGCTGATGTCCAACGGCCAGATCGGCGACATCATCGCTGTCGCCAATGGCTATTTCAAGGATGCCGGGCTCGAGGTGGAATTCAGCCCGGGCGGTCCGAACGCCTCGACTGTGCCGCCGGTGATTTCGGGCGCGGCCCAGCTTGGCCAATTCTCCGAAACGCCACAGCTGTTTGCCGCACGCGCCAGCGGCGTGCCGGTGAAGATCATCGCCTGCGGCTTCCGCACCGGCCCCTACGCGCTCACCTCAAAGGCCTCGAATCCAATCAAGGGCGTGGCCGACCTCAAGGGCAAGAAGATCGGCATCCAGCCGACGGCGCGTTTCGTCATGGACGAGATCCTGGCCAAGAACGGCATGAGCGCGTCCGACCTCACCGTCATCAATGTCGGCTTCGACAAGGGGCCGCTGGTGCGTGGCGATGTCGACGCCATCGGCGGCTGGATCACCAACACGCAGGCGCTCAGCGTCGTCGGCGACGACCGCATCGACCTTCTGGTGCGCGACCTCGGCCTGAATTCCTATGCCGATGTCTATTTCGCCACCGACGCGGCGATCGAAAAGGACCCGGGCACGCTGGCCAAATTCATCGGCGCGGTCGCCAAGGGCTGGGGTTGGGTGCATGCCAACCCGCAGGAGGCGGTGAAGAAGATGGTCGCCGCCTACCCCGAAATGGACCTCGGCTGGGAAGAGAAGACCGTCAACCTGGTTCTGAAACTGTCCTTCGACGGCGCGACGGCCAAGGACGGCTGGGGCACGTTCGACCCCGCCTCGATCGAAGAGCAGCTGGCGCTGCTCGACAAGGTCGGTCAGTACCCGAACGGACGTCCGAAGGCGGCCGACGTCTACACCACCAAGATCCTCGAACTTTCGGCTGCCGACCGGCCGAAGCTCGACGCGCCCGCCGCCTGATGGCGAACGCGATCGAAGCCAGCAGGCTGGATGTCGGCTATGGCGGCCGCCAGGCGGCCGTCAAGGTGCTTTCCGGCCTCGACCTCAGCGTCGAGGCCGGCTCCTTCCTGTCGATCCTTGGGCCGTCCGGCTGCGGCAAGTCGACCTTGCTGCGCGTGGTCGCCGACCTGCTCGACCCGCTCGGCGGCACAATCAGCGTGCTTGGCGACACGCCGCATGCGGTGCGCTCGCGCCGCGATGTCGGCTTCGTCTTCCAGGATTCGACCCTGCTGCCCTGGCGCACGGTGCGCGACAATGTGCGCCTGCCGCTTGGCGTCGGGCAGGGCAGCCTGACCCGCAAGATCGAGGACCGCAGCGAGGAGTTGCTGGAGCTGATGGGGTTGGCCGGCTTCGGCGAGCGCCTGCCGCATCAACTCTCCGGCGGCCAGCGCCAGCGTGTGGCGATTGCCCGCGCCTTGCTGGGTCAGCCGAAGCTGCTGCTGATGGATGAACCGTTTGGGGCGCTGGACGAGATCACCCGCGACCGGCTCAACGACGAGTTGCTAAACCTGTGGCGGCGCACGGGCACGACGATCCTGTTCGTCACCCATTCGATCGCCGAAGCCGCCTATCTCGGCGAACGGGTTATCGTTCTGGCCGCCAATCCGGGGCGGCTGGTTAGGGATTTGGACCTGCGGCCGCTCAAGCAGGACGGCAACCGCTGCACGCGCGAAGACCCGGCAATCGTCGCCGCCATGGCGGAGCTGCGGACCGCGCTGGAGCAGGCATCATGAGGCCCGCACCGCTCTCGCCACAAATGGCAATAGCCCTGCCCGTTCTCGGCGCGGCGTCACTGCTTCTCGCCTGGCAGTATCTGCTGCCGCTGCTCGGCGTGCCGGCCTATATCGTGCCGACCCCGACCGCAATCTTCGGCGTCTTCCAGAAGAATTTCGCGCTGCTTATGGACAATCTCAGGCCGACGCTGATCGAGGCGCTGGCCGGCTTCGTCATCGGCAATCTTGCCGCCGTGCTGCTGGCGGTCCTGTTCGTGCACAACCGCATCCTGCAGGCCACCTATTTTCCGATCGTGCTGTTCTTCAACACGATTCCGATCCTGGCGTTGTCGCCGATCATCATCCTGATCTTCGGGCTCGGCATGACGCCGAAGATCGTCATCGCGGCGGTGATCTGCTTCTTCCCGACGCTGGTGAACATGATCCGCGGCCTGGATTCGGCCAGCGACAATGAGCACGAGCTGTTCCGTGTCCTGTCGGCGACCCGTTCGGAGATTTTCTGGAGCCTGCGCCTGCCCCGCGCGCTGCCGATGCTGTTCTCCTCGCTCAGGATCGCCTCGGCGACGGCGGTCATCGGCGCCATCGTTGGCGAATGGATCGGCTCGGACAAGGGCCTCGGCGCGCTGATCATCCAGGCGAGCTTCAACTACCAGTCGGACCGGCTTTACGCGGCGATCGTGCTGTCGTCCTGTCTGTCGATCGTGCTGTTCTGTGCCGTGGTGTTGGTCGAGCGCCAGGTCATCAAATACTAAACAAGCATGTCACCGGCTCGTGCAAGCCGTGCACGAGCCGATCTTTGGATCGCTTTGATCAGTCGGTATTTTCCGGCTGCGCCGACAGAAATCCGGTTGCCGCCGCAACCAGCGTGGCCGCGCCGATTTTCAAGGCGGCCTCGTCGACGCGAAATTTGGGATGGTGAAGCGGAAAGACCGATCCGACCGCCTCGTTGCGGATGCCAAGGCGGAAGTAGACCGATGGGCGCTTCTCGCTGTAGTAGCCAAAATCGTCGGCAATGGTCCATCCGGGTGTGTTGAGAACATTGTCGGCGCCGATGCAGGACCTGCCGCTGGCGGCGATCAGTTCCGCCATCCCGCCGTCGTTGACGACACCCGGCTCGCCCTTGTGAATATCGAGTTGCACATTGGCGCCGTGGCTCGCCGCCATGCCCTCCAGGATTTCGCGAACGCGGCGCCAGGCCCGCTCTCGGGTCGCGTCACTGCCGCTGCGGATGGTGCCTTTCAGAGCCACTTTGCCGGCGATCACATTGTAGGCGCTGCCGCCATTGATGCCGGTGACTGAAATGACCAGGGGATCATAGGGGGTCGATCTCGCGCGAGACGATCTTCTGCAATTCGCCGACCATGGAGCAGGCCACGGCAATCGCATCGATGCCCTCATAGGGTTTGGCCGCGTGGGCGGCCTCGCCGATGACAATTGCATCGAACGTATCGCATGCCAGAGTGTAAGGACCTGAACGGACCGCGATCTTGCCGGACGGCGTATACGGATCGACGTGAAGGCAGATTGCGGCATCGATATCGTCGAGCAGCCCCTCTTCCACCACACGTTTGCCGCCCGAGGGCGAGTCCTCTTCGGCCGGCTGGAAGATCAGGCGGACCGTCCCGCCAAAATCGGCCCTTGATCTCTGCAGATGCGCGGCAACCGCGAAGCCCATCGAGGCGTGGGCATCGTGACCGCAGGCATGCATGACGCCGGGATTGGCCGAGGCATAGTCGACGCCGGACTCTTCCTCGATGGGCAACGCATCGATGTCGGCGCGAATGGCAATCTTTCGGTTCGAAGGCTTGCCGGTGCCAACGATATCGACGGCAAGGCCAAAGCCCGCGACGTCGCGAATGTCGGCGATTCCCTCGCCGGCCAGCATCTGCCTGAGATAGCGTTGTGTGTTTTGCTCGCGGTTCGACAGTTCCGGATTGCGGTGCAAATGGCGCCGGATCTCGATCATCTGGTCGAGAATTGCAGAGTCGATATCGACTGCACCGGGACTCGCAGCACCGCCTGCCATGGCCGAACCATCAGGATTTGACATGAATCTCTCGCGGGAACTTCGTCAGGGTCTCATGGCCGGTTTCAGTGACCAGAATGGTCTCGCTGACCTCGATGCCCCAGCCGTCCATCCACATGCCGAGGATAGAATGGATTACGTTGCCGGGCTGAAGCACCGTCTTGTCACCCGGCCTGAGGCTGATCGTATGTTCGCCCCAGTCCGGCGGATAGGCGACGCCAATGGAATAGCCGATGCGTGACTCCTTCTTCAGTCCGTAGCGCTGAATGACCTTGCGCCATGCAGCTTCGACCGCCTCGGCCGTCGTTCCCGGCCTGACCGCATCGAGCACCGCGTCCATGCCCTCGATCACCGCCTTCGCCGTATCCGCGACACGCGTCGGCGTCTTGCCAAGCTGCATCGTTCTCGCCAACCCCGCGGCATAGCGGCGACAGACGCCGGCGAGTTCCAGCGCAATCGTCTCGTTGTCCCCGAACCGCCGATCGCTCCACATGATGTGCGGGGCCGAAGCATTCTCGCCACCGAGGATTGTCGGCGGAAGTGCCGTGATGTCACCGGCGAAGTCAGGGCTGCCGGCGATCTGCGCCGCCTGGATGGAAGCGATAGCATCGCATTCGCGCACGCCAGGCGCGATCACCTCGTAGGCCCGCGCCACCGCCGCTTCGGCCAAGGTCGAAGCCTTGCGCAGATAGGCGATTTCTGGTGTCGATTTGACCGCGCGGATCCAGTTCACCAGCAGATCGGCGTCGTGCCATTTCGCGTTGGGAAGGCCGGCGACAAGGCGGGCATGCGCTTTCGGCGAGAAATAATAGGCTTCGAGTTCGATGCCGATATGCCTGTTTCCCCATCCTTTGGCGACGATCCAGCTCGCGATCCAGTCCATGGGGTGGCGGTCGGCGCGCTGAACGTGATCCTCCGGGAAGCCAACGACATTCTCGGGCTTCATCCAGGCCGTCAGCAGACCGCCGGCCGCATCCATGGCGCGCCCGATCCAGACCGGCTCGACCTCCTCCAAGGGAACCAGCACCACCTGCGGCGTGTAGAACGACCAGCCATCATAGCCGGTGATGTAGTGCTGGTTGGCGACGTCGTTGACGATAAGGAGTTCGAGACCGCGCTTCGCCATCTCGGCGCGGATCTTGCGTAGCCGCTGCTGGTACTCGTCGCGGGCAAACGGCAGTTCGATCATCTCTACTCCATGCTGTGTTCAACGGTTGCGAGGCTTGCCCACCATTGAAGCGGTTTCGTTATGGCGGCAATCGGCCAAGGGCGACAGGTAAACAGGTCCTAAGCCGGGCGCGGCTTGCAGCCTTCCTTGGGTAGGCGCTGCCTTTCAATTTATTTTTGAATTCCATTTGACTGAATAAATCTTTGATGCGAACCTAGCGTCAACCGGGAGCGCAAGGCATGGCATTGCGGGGGACCAATCAGGAGTTCGGGCGGCCGTACAACCGGCGCATCGTGCTGGAGTCCATCCGCCTGCATGGGCCGATCGCCCGCGGCGAGATCGCCAGCCGCGTCGGCCTCACCGTCCAGACCGTATCGACCATCGTTCGCGAACTGGAGGAACAGGGCTACATCCTCTCCGTACGCGAAGAACCCAAGGGGCGCGGCCTGCCACCGGCGACGCTGCGGATCAATCCCGAGGGCGGCTATGCCGTCGGCATCCACATCACCCCGCTCGGCATCAATGCCGCTTTGATCAATCTGAGCGGCGACGTGATCGAGAGCGCCTACCGCGAGGCGCCGAACGCAACGCCCGACCACGCCTTCGAGCTGATCGGCGCGATGGTGTCTGAATTGACCGGATTGCGGGCTGGCGGGCGGGTGCTTGGGGTTGGCCTCGCCCTGCCCGGGCCGTTCGGTGTCGAATCCATGAGTTTTGTCGGCCCGACCACCATGACCGGCTGGAAGGATGTGGCGCTGCGCGAACGGCTGGCGGCCTCGACCGGACTGCCGGCCTTCTTCGAGACCGACATGGCGGCGGCGGCCATGGGTGAGCGGCTCTACGGCCTCGGCGCCCAATTCTCCGAATATTACTATCTCTATTTCGGCGTCGGTCTTGGCGGCGTCATGGTCCATGACGGCAGCGTGCAGCGTGGCGCCTGGGGAAATGCCGGCGAGGTCGGGCACATCCCTGTCGTTCCCGGCGGCGAGGCTTGTCCCTGCGGCAACCGGGGTTGCCTCGAAAGATACCTCTCGCTCGAGGCGCTCCGGCGCTGGAACGGCACAGAGGCCGATTGGGTCGCGGAAGTCGCGCCGATCTTTCACAATGCCATCGCCGTCATCGAAAACCTGTTCGACCCTGAAACGGTCATCCTCGGCGGGCTGGCGTCCACCGACCTGCTCGAACGGCTGGCTGGTTCGACCGGCGGCCTGCACAACTCCGTCTCGGCACGCAAAGACCGAACGACGCCCCGGGTCATGGTCGCGCGCGGCGGGCAACATTCGGTGTTGCGTGGCGCCGCCGCCCTGGCGGTTTCGGGCGTGCTGTCGCCGCGCTTCGGCCAGATGTTCGCTGCAGAGCGCGAACGCGGCCGCGATCTTCTGACAGCCAAGGAGATTGCGGCATGAGCGAACCGCTGCTGGTGCTGGAAAACGTCACCAAGAACTATGGCGCCATCGAAGCGCTGAAAGGGATCAGTTTTTCCATAGGCAAGGGCGAGGTCGTGGCATTGCTGGGCGACAACGGCGCCGGCAAATCCACGCTGGTCAAGATCATCGCCGGCGGGCTGGAGCCGACTTCGGGCCGCATGCTGTTCGAGGGCAAGGAGTTTCTGGCCAGGTCGCCGGCCGAGGCCAAGGCGGCGGGCATCGAAACCGTCTACCAGGACCTGTCGCTCTGCACCAATGTGGACGTGGTGGCGAACTTCTTCATGGGCCGCGAGATCACCAGGAAGGTGCTCGGCATTCCCGTGCTCGACGAGCGCGCCATGGAAGCCGTCGTCGGCAAGGCGCTGGCCAGCGCCGGCACCCGCATTCCGTCGCTGCGCACCAATGTCGAGCATCTCTCGGGCGGCCAGCGCCAGGCCATCGAGCTCAACCGCTTCGTGCATTGGGGCGGCAAGCTGGTGCTGCTCGACGAGCCGTTCGCGGCGCTGGGCGTCGAGCAGACGCGGCGCGGTCTCGACATGATCCGCCAGGTGGCCAGCCAGGGCATCGGCGTCGTCATCATCACCCACATCATGCAGCAGGCCTTTCAGGTCGCCGACCGGATCGTGGTGATCCGGCAAGGCGTCGTGGCGGGCGATGTCGCCAGAAACAAAACAAGTCCCGATGCGGTGATCAACATGATCACCGGGGAGACGCTCGCCGGTGCCGGACCGGCGGGCTGAGGGGCAAAAGAGGGGTCCGGCGCTAGAGGAGCGAACGACATGAAGCGAATACTTCTTGCTGTCTTCGGTATCCTGGCACTGGCCTTTGCCACGCTCACGCCGGCATTCGCCCAGTCCAAGGGGACCGTCTACTATATGGTGCCGACACTGCTGGACGAGTTCCAGACCGGCTCGGTGACCGCGCTGGAGCTGTTCCTGAAACAGGTCGGCTACGACATTAAGACGCTGAACGCCGACAACAAGACCGACGCGCAGCAATCGCAGATGAACGACGTCATCGCGCTGAAGCCGGCGGCGATCATCCTGGCGGCGGTCGATTTCAATGCGCTGAAGCCGTCGATCGAGGCGGCGCGCGGCGCCGGCATTCCGGTGGTCGAGTTCGACCGCCAGATCACCTCGACTCCTTCCGATTTCACCTCGGTGGCGGGTACCATCGAGATCGGCCATATCGCCGCCGACCAGGCGGAAAAGCTGCTGAAAGCCAAGAACGGCTCGGTGAAAGGCAAGGTCCTGCAGGTGCTCGGCGATCCTGGCGATCCCTACACGCTCGACATCCAGAAGGGCTTTGAGGAGAAGATGAAGGCGTTCCCGGACGTCAAGATCATCTCGCTTCCGGCCATGCAGTGGGAAGCGAGCAACGCCGGCACCATCGTCGCCGACCAGATGCTGGCCAACCCCGACATCGACCTGATCTTCAGCCATGCCGCGCATCTCTCGGTCGCCGCCGTCGCCTCGCTCGAGGCCGCCGGCAAGAAGCCGGGCGACGTCATGCTGATGAGCTCGAACGGTGCGCCGGTCGGCCTCGACCTGATCCGCAAGGGCTGGCTCAACGTCGAAGTCGAGCAGCCGCTCTACGCGCAGGCGCGGCCGTCGCCATGTTCATGGACAAGATCGTCAAGAAGCAGGAGATCAAGCCCGGCGACTATGACGTGCTCGGCTTGAAATCGACCGTCACCAAGGAAGCCTGGGGTCCGAACATCAAGATCCCGGGTGCGGCCATCACCAAGGAAAACGTCGACAATCCGGCCTTCTGGGGCAACCAGAAGGCACCGACGGACAAAGTCAAATCCGTCGAATAGGCACGTCGCCTGAAACGCTCCGGGCCTTCTCGGCCCGGAGCCAATCCTCCGCAATTCCAATCCGCGCCTCGTCCGAAAATCGAACTGATTTTCGGAGGCATGCGCCAGCCGGATCAGCCCATGAACCCTCGCACCCGCCAAGCCCTGGAGTTCGTCCTCGACAACCTCGTCTGGTTCATGCTGGTCTTCGTGCTGGTGGTCTTTTCCATCTTCATCCCGAACTATTTCCAGCTCGGCATCTTCGCCAACATCATCGAGGCATCGAGCGTGCTCGGCGTCATGTCGATCGGCCTGGCGCTGGTCATCATCGCCGGCCATATGGACCTCTCGGTCGAATCGGTGGCGGCGCTCAGCGCCATGGCGGTCGGTATCCTCTTTTGCTCGTCAGGCATCGGGCTCGGCGTGCAACTACACCCGGAATGGCTGATGGTGCCGGTTTCGCTGCTGCTGGCGCTGGCCGTCGGCGGCCTGATCGGCGCCTTCAACGGGTTTCTGGTCGTCAAGATCAAGATGAGCGCCTTCATCATCACCCTGGCGTCCTACATCTGGGTGCGCGGCCTGGTGCTGGTCATTTCGGGCGGCCGCTCGGCGCAGGATCTGGCGCCAGCCATCCGCTGGTTCGGCATCCAGCGGCTGATCGGCCTGCCGCTAACCGCCTGGATCGCCATCGCCTGTTTCGTCGTCTTCTCGCTGATCATGGCCAAGACACCGTTTGGCCGGCACTTGGTGATGATCGGCGGCAACGAGACGGCGACCTTCCGCGCCGGCATCCGCGTGAACCGCAACCTCATCATCGCTTTCGTGCTGGCCGGCGCCATTGCCGGCCTTGCCGGCTGGCTGCTGGCGATCCGCACCTCGGGCGCCACCGCCAATCTCGGCGTCGGCCTGCTGTTCAACGCCTTCGCCGCGGTCGTCATCGGCGGCGTCAGCCTGAAGGGCGGCGTCGGCACCCTGCCCGGCGTCTATGCCGGCGTGCTGCTGCTCTCGGCCATCAACACGGCGATCAATCTGATGGGTCTGCCCGCCAACTTCACCCAGGTCATCCACGGCCTGCTGGTGCTGGCCGCCGTGCTGCTCGACGCCTTCAAACAAACCATTCGTCAAAGACTCGCATGACAGGACGGTTCGCATGGCTGGACGGCTAAACGACAAGGTGGCGCTGATCATCGGCAGCGCAAGCGGCATCGGCAAAGGCACCGCACTGCGCTTCGCCGAAGAAGGTGCAAGGCTGGTGCTCGCCGACACCGATGCCGAGGCCGGGCAAGCGACCGCCAACGAAATCGGCGTCCCCTTCATCGGCACCGACATCTCGCAAATGCGCGACGCCGAGGCCGCGGTGGCATTGGCGCTGAAGCATCACGGCCGCCTCGACATCATCGTGCAGAATGCCGGCATCTATCCCTGGCAATTGATCGAGAACACCAGCACCGACGACTGGGACCGCGTCATGGCGGTCAATCTGCGCGGCACCTTCAACGCCACCCGCGCCGCGCTGGTGCCGATGAAGGGGCAGCGCTTCGGGCGCATGCTCTACACCTCCTCAATCACCGGACCGCATGTCACCAGCCCCGGCCACGGCCATTATTCGGCGACCAAGGCCGGCATCAACGGCTTCATCCGTTCGGCCGCGCTCGAATTCTCCGGTTACGGCATCACCGTCAACGGCGTCGAGCCCGGCAACATCCTCACCGAGGCCATCCAGCAACACCGCGGCGCCGCCTACATCAAGAACATGGAGGATTCCATTCCGCTCGGCCGGCTCGGCAGCCCGCGCGACGTCGCCAATGCCTTCCTGTTCCTCGCCTCGGACGACGCCAGCTACATCACCGGCACGACCATCGTCGTCGATGGCGGGCAATTGCTGCCCGAAGGCAAGGATTTCCGGATGGTGCCGCCGTGATCCTTGCTTCACGGCCACGAACAGGCTGATCCGGCGCTCGGCAGATCGGCCGGCAAACACTCCCTTATAGGTTGTATGGAACGTAAGCACCCCTCAAGGGTTGTTTGTAAAGTGCTGATCAAGGGAGGGATCTGAGAATGGCCGATGAAATCAGAACCGATCATATCTACCAGCGGGCTCATGCTTTGGCAGAGGGTGGTATTCACCAGTGTCCAGCCGAGATCGTTACAGCGTTGCTGGCTGAGGGTTATCCGGAAGCGGCCGAGTTGTTGAACTCCGAAAACATCCGTGCCGACCTTCGCAGGGCTTGCGGTGCGGCGATTGCTAGCGGCCAGCAATGCGCCACAAATCTGGGGCTTCGTTATTGATGCTTATATGCCGGCATGTTCGGTCGACCAAACGCGCCTCACGGCTGGCGGCCGCCGACGTCTGATCAGCCGGGTTTCTTGTACAACAGCAATTCGGGCCGGTATTCGAAATGCATGGTGTCATAGTGATACCAGCGGCCGCCCCAGATGAAGCCGTTCTTCTCGAACAGTTCGACGATCGAGAGCGGAATGCGATTCTTGAAGGGAATGTGTGCCTTGGGGTCGGCTTTGTTTCTGTTGTTGTACCAGTAATCGGAGAACCCGACATTGATATCGAAGGCTGCGCCGAAAGAGTGGACGCTCAACCGATCTGTGCCGGCGATGGACCGCCAGACAAAGCCGCCTCCGGGCTTGAGCCCGTAACGGCTTAGCTCCGCAGGCATGACCTCAAGGGCATCGGAAACCTTGCCCAGCCGGTCGTCGATGCCAAAAACCCTGGTGACCTGCACAGTCGTCTTGCCGAGTTTCGGAAGCCATTTGACGTTGGCGATGTGCTTGCCCACTTCCGCGGCACTTGCACCGTAGAGCTTCTCGAAGAAGGCTTCGTTGCGGATACGGCCGGGATCGAAGTCCTCCGCCGGGACCAGCGCGCCAGCACTTGCCGTGGGATAGACATAGCGAAACATGTCCTCGATGTCGGGGCTCTCCAGCAGCGCGTCGGCGTCGCGCGTATTGCCGTCGTCCCACACCATCGTGGTGCCGTCGGTCCAGGTCAGGACATTGCCCGAGATGGTGAACAGCCCGGGATAGGCCTTGAGCAAGGCGGCCTTGGCGGCGGGCTGGTCCACGCCGTCGCCAACATCCCCCGCATAGGCGAAGCGCACGGTAACGGTGATTGCCAATGCAATCACCAGCTGCAGCAGCAAGCGCCCTGGATGCCTGGTCATTGTCCTGCCTCCCGGAAACTCTCCCCCATTTTTCACGCAATTCGTCGGTTGTCGCACTGGCCGCATATCGTTCAAACCTGCTTACAAAAGTCTCGTCAAGCGCCTCCGGGCCAGACGTGGCTTCCTCCTCGGACGGCGGCTGTCGACGCAGATCTTCGATTGCTTCCCAAGAACCGCATCCTTGTTCAGCCGACCGCGACCGTTTTAGACACATGGTGGCCGTCTGCACGGCTGGCGGTGTCGATATCGGGGAATGGATGGTCAGGCAGGGCTATGCGGTCGACTGGCCGAAGTACAGCGCCGGCTTCTATGCCAGGGCTGAAACAGAAGCCAGGACAGCCAAGCGCGGCCTGGGCTGGATCGTTCGACCGGCCTTGGGAATGGCGCAAGCAGATGACGGTGAACTAGACCTATCCGTACTACTCACCTTGTTGGGCGGTCATATTGCGCTCGGCCGGCGCCTTCCCCTGCGAGTTGGCGCCGGATTTAGCAATTAATTCGGAGGCGTTTCCGCCTTCGATGCTAGGCCTATATTCAGCCGCCCATCATCTTTGCCATAGCGCAGAAATCCGCATGCGACTTGTTGAGTGTGGTGTCGCCGCAGTCCTTCAACACCGCCTTCTGTTCATCGGGTTTCATGGCCATCCATGCGGTCTTGAAATCCTTTTCCGTCTTCAGAGTTTTCATGCCGGCATCGGTGAAGAACGGCGACATCTTTGCCGGGTCGTCGAGCGCGGATGTACTGCCAGCCAGAGCCGAACCAGCCATGATTGCGAGCGCCATCGCGCCCGTTGTGAGCGTCTTGATCATTGTTTCCTCCATAATCAGGTCATTCAGCGTGACCTTCCGGAAAAACGTGATCAGACTGACTCGGTTCCACCGCTTACCGGCTTTGAACTCAGGTAGGTTCGCAAAGCCGGCCTTGATGGCCTCCGTGCGGATGTTCCGAGACGTTGCGGGCGTGCCGCTGGAGCCGGCGACCGAAGGGGATCGTATCACGGTCACAGACACGCAATGACCGTCACCTCCAGCCGGCCAACTCAGTACATGATCCTTTGCCTCAACCAGGCAAAGAACCCATTCCCTCCAACTGTTGTGCGGACTCGCGCGGCAGCCCAACCCGCTTTCATGGTAGCGCCGGCATGGCAATCGCAGACGATCTCATGGAGTTGCCAGTCGCTCAGTTCGAAAAAGCGCCTTGCCTCGCCATACGTGTCATCTTTCAGGCCCGACGCGCGCAGCACCGGGTCTGCGAAGGCAACAGCGATTGGTGATCCTTCCCCACGCACCCCGGTACGTTCCTCCAGGCGCAAATATTCGGTCCCTGCAAACGCCGCAAGGCACCGGTCAGGATGTTGTTCGAGAAGTTCGGCCCAACGCTCGATACGCTGGTTCCGTGTCATTGCCGAATATGCAGCCGAAGATTCAATCTTGGCGACCGCATGCAGTTGGTCGAGTGTCTGGTGTTTCATGGTCGGCTCCTGTGGAGAGGGAAACGCCCACGCCTTCAAGGGAATTATCGCGCGCTATGGCTTCGACAAGAGCAGGAAGCTGCAGGAAGAAATCTATCTTCTGACACCACCAAATGGGGCCGGTCTGAACACCTTCCGCGATGGCGCCTATTGGGCTACCCAGCCGCAGGGAGCCGCACCGGTCCTGTGGTGTTCCACTGGATGAACTCGACTTCCTTCCCGGTCACTTCCCGCACGGCCTTCAACAGTGTCTCATGCAGGACACGCGTTGCCCGGTACTGGTCGCAGTGTGGCGACATGAGCGGCTTCACGATGCTCTTGTGGAGCGCTTCCGCTGCGATGCAGCCAGGCGTCGGCATTCTCCTGCCAGAAAGGCGGCACGGCGCGTTCCTTGCCGTCCTTGCACGCCTGTGCGCCATAGATCCAAGCGTAATTGGCGCGCTCCTGATCCTTCTTAGCGACTGCCACCGTCTTCCTCCCGCTAGCGCCCCAAGGGCTGTTTTGAAAGCGAGACAAGTTCAGCCTCGTCTTTGATGCCGGCCATGTAGTTGGCGATGATGCGGGATGCGATGGCGTCTCGCGCTTCCGGCGACTGGTCTTGAAGCTTCAAATGCTCAAAGACCCTGCCGAGCAAAGCCAACTCTGATGGATCGAAAATGCCGGTCTCATTCGCCCTTGTCCGTATAGGCATGGTTCTCCTCCCGGAAATCCTGCAGCGAAGCGTGCCGCAAATCGTCCTCGCCGCGCAAGTGCTTCACCCGACCGATGATGCCCGGCTTCAGCCACTGCGTCGCCGGCCGCTTCATCCCCTTCGGCGCTGAGCCGGGCGCAACGCGGCGCACCGGCCTGAGAGGACCGGCAGACACCGTTGAATTCATTCAAGAAAAGTGGTGGGCGATGACGGGCTCGAACCGCCGACATCTTCGGTGTAAACGAAGCGCTCTACCAACTGAGCTAATCGCCCGCTCCGGCGCGGACCTTTAAGCGGTCGGGACCGGCTTCGCAAGGCCAAATGAACAGGCGACGCCCTGTTCGCCGGCCGGATTTGTGAACAAAACGCCGGCTGTCAAAAAACCTTCTCCAGTTTGCTGTTATGATGGTTTGGTGCGCTTGACACCCGGTGGCGAACCCCTTATCCAGCGGCCCAACGACGAACACGGCTGACACGTGCTCGTCAATGCGCGGGTGTAGCTCAGTTGGTTAGAGTGCCGGCCTGTCACGCCGGAGGTCGCGGGTTCGAGCCCCGTCACTCGCGCCATTTCTCTCAAGGGTTTCAAACCCTTGGCTTTCGGAGAAATGTCGACGTTGGATGTCAAAATCTCTTCTCGCATGTGCGGGGCAGCTGTACCCCGGTCGGCACGTTTCGGCGCGAGCTCGAACCGACTACCGCGGACGCGCTCGATTCCATCCCTGCCGAACTTTTCCCAACTCGCCACGGAGCGGTGGCGTGGAATTTGCCGATGCCAGGTCCGCCGCTGCGCCCTTAGATCCCCGTCTGAAGATCTGGCCGAGGACCAGGCCGATGTATCCCACCTGAAGAATGATGAGCGCAAGAATAGCCCAGCCGAGCGCTTTCCAGATGGAGCCGGTTTCTATCTCAGCCCAGATCGCCACTGTGAACGACGTCGCGAACATGCCCACCAAAAATTGCGGAAAATACATATTGTGCAGTACCACGTTTTTGGCGATTTTCGGCCGTTAAAGGCCCGCCGCTCCGCGAACGGAGCGGCGGGGCCCCCAATTGCCCCCCCGATTGCCGAGTTGATGGTTGACTGCGGCATTGCTGGCAATGCAATTGCGGCGCCAAATACAATGACCCATTACGGGACACCTTCGCCAATGGCGCAAGACCGGATTGCCGATTAACATTACCTGTTGCTAATGTGCCACGCAGAAAGGACCAGCGGCGGCGAGGTTTTTGGCAGGCTTGTTGGCCGCGACGCAGGCGATGCGGGTCTAACGACACCGATAAGCAGATCTCCGAAGACGCGCTCAGAATGATCAGCGCAGAGATGTATTCTGGCATTCCGGGCAAGGAATGCCTGCATGGACGGCGCTACCTGCAAAGCCGCATCGAGAACTCAAAGGCACTTCGAGGAAACGCGGCTGCAGTTGATCGCAGATGGGTACACCATCGTGCCCAGCGTGACCGAGAGCAAATCACGGGTGGACTCGTCAGAAATGGCATTCGACGCTAAACGGCGGCTCGGCATCCCGCGCCAATTCGGCCGCCGTGATTGCATATTGGCTCGACAACAACCGAGACTGGCGAAGCCGTAAGGGTAAGGGATGCTGTCGCGCTCAAACCCTCGCCAACAGCGCCTCGACCTCCTGCAGCGTCGGCATCGACGGTGCCGTGCCCGGCCTGGTCACCGAAATGCCAGCCACGGCACAGGCGAAGCGCACCGCTTGCAGCGGCTCCACGCCTCGCGACAGAGCCGCGGCGAAGCCGCCATTGAAGGCATCCCCCGCACCGGTGGTTTCGACCACCGGCCCGGCGCTGATGGCGGGGACATGTTCGGAGCGGCCCTTCGTGTGCAGCAGCGCGCCCTTGTCGCCGAGCGTGACGATGACGGTGCCGACGCCCTTTTCAAGCAGCTTGCCGGCGGCGGCGCGCGCCTCATCGACCGAGGAGACTTTCAGTCCGGTCAATTCCTCCGTTTCGGTCTCGTTCGGCGTGAGATAGTCGCAGAGCGTGTAGATGCGATCGGGAAGCTTTGCCGCGGGAGCGGGGTTGAGGATGGTCGTCACCTCTGCCCCACGCGCAATCTCCAGCGCCCTGAGCGCCGCATCGATCGGCTGCTCGAGCTGCGTGACGAAGACGCCGGCGCCACGAATCAGGGCGGCATTGGCCTCGATATCGGCCGGCGAGATCAGCATGGCCGCACCAGGACTGACGATGATGGCGTTGTTGCCGCTGCCCTCCTCGACGAAGATGTAGGCGGCACCCGTATAACTGTCCGGCGTGTCGATGACGGCGCTTTTGACGCCGGCATCCTGCCAGGTCCGCTTGGCCATGTCGGCGAAGGCATCGACACCGAGCCGGGTCAGGAAGGTGGTGTCGGCGCCGAGCTTGCCGGCCGCCACGGCCTGGTTCGATCCCTTGCCGCCCGGCCCGAGCTTGAAAGAGTTGCCGAGGATCGTTTCGCCCATGCGCGGCTGGCGATCGGCGCGATAGGCGGTGTCGGCGACGAAGACGCCCAATATGACGACAGGCTTGCCGGAGGCCATGCTGTTACTCCGCGTCCGGCGGGATGACGCCCTTGCGGAAGGCGAAGCAGCCATAGAAGCGGCGCTCGCCGGTCTGGATGACGCAATAGGCCTGTTTGGCGCGCTCGTAGAAGGCGTAGCGCTCGACGGAAATCATCGGCCAGGCCTTGCCTTCGGCCTTGTCGATCTCCTTTTGCACTTCCTTCTGCACCGGCGGAATCTCGTCCGGCTTGCCGACGATTTCCATGCGCGCGGCCGAATCATCGACGAATGTATCCAGGGGGTATAGCGACAGCACCGCCTTGACCACTTGCGCCGCCGGCGCGTCGATGCGCAGGAGCTTGCCGTGCACGGTCTGCTTTGCCACCGAATCGGAGGGGAAATTGGTGTCAGCGATGATCAGATCGTCGCCATGGCCCATCGCCCGCAATGCCTGCAGCACGTCGGCATTGAGCAACGGATTGATGCCTTTGAGCATGATGGTCCTCGTGAAATGCGTTTGAGATCAGAGACGTTGAGATCAGAGACGCTGGCCGGTCTCGGCGTCGAAAAGATGGATCTGGTCGAGCCTCGGCTTCAGCGTCAGCGTGTCGCCGGGCTTGAAGTCGTGGCGTTCACGGAACAGCGCCACCATCTCGCCGTCGCCGAAGCGCAGGAACACCAGTGTTTCCGAGCCGGTCGGCTCAACCACTGAAATCTTCGCCGGTACGCCATCGGGATGGATTTCCAGATGCTCGGGACGGACGCCATAGACGACGGCCTGCCCGTCCTGCGCGGCATTGTCGCCAATCGGGAACAGCGTGCCTGCAATGTCGACGCCGGGTTTGCCGCCCTTACGCATGACGCCCTTGAGCAGGTTCATCGACGGTGAGCCGATGAAGCCCGCGACGAACAGATTGGCCGGCCGGTCGAACAATTCCAGCGGCGCGCCGACCTGCTCGATGCGGCCGTCGCGCATGACGACGATCTTGTCGGCCATGGTCATGGCCTCGATCTGGTCGTGGGTGACGTAGATTGTTGTGGTCTTCAGCCTCTGGTGCAGTTCCTTGATCTCGGTGCGCATCTGCACGCGCAGCTTGGCATCGAGGTTCGAGAGCGGCTCGTCGAACAGGAACACCTGCGGGTTGCGGACGATGGCGCGCCCCATGGCGACGCGCTGGCGCTGGCCGCCGGAGAGCTGCCGGGGATAGCGCTTCAGATAAGGGTTGAGATCGAGGATGTCGGCGGCGCGCTTGACTCGCTCGGCGACCACGGCCGGATCGGTTTTGCGCAGTTTGAGGGCAAAGGCCATGTTCTGCTCGACCGTCTTGTGCGGATAGAGCGCATAGTTCTGGAACACCATGGCGATGTCGCGTTTTGCCGGCGGCAAATGATTGACGACGCGGTCGCCGATGGTGATCGTGCCGCCGGAAACGGTCTCCAGCCCGGCCACCATTCTGAGCAGCGTGGACTTGCCGCAACCCGAGGGGCCGACCAGCACCACGAACTGTCCGTCAGCAATATCGACGCTGACTTCGTGCAGAACCTTGACGGTTCCAAACGCTTTGGCCACCTTGCTGATTGCGACTTGAGCCATATCTCCCCCATCGGCTCCAACTGGCCGTAGGCGCAGAAGCTAACCAACGCGACCTGTCAGGGCAAGTCGGTCTCTTATAGATAAAAACCCAGCCTCGTTGACACGGCGTTTGGTTGTGAGAATAGTGGCGGGCGCTGGTCCAAATGTCGGCACCGATCCGCAATCGGGACTTTAATCGACGCAGGGTGGGGTCCTGCCTAATTCGTATCCGAGCCGGGAGCATCGTTGTGCTTCAGCGTCCGACAGGCGGCCACATCCATTCACACTGATTATGGGAGGAATAGTCGATGAGAACAGGTCTTTACGATAAACTGGTCCGTGCCGGCGCCACGCGTCGCGACATATTGAAGGGTGCGGCCAGCATGGCCGCGATCGCGGCGGCATCCGGTGCCGGGCTCGGTGCCTTCACGCGCCCGGCCTCCGCGGCAAGCGAGCTGCGCTCGAAGATCCTGCAGATTCCGGGCGTTGGCAAAGGCCAGCCGACCGATGCCGATTTCCAGAAGGTCGGCGAACTCTGCCTCGAGGCGACCAAGGCCAATGTCAAGCAAGGCGAATTCGCCGGCGTCGAGCTGACCTTCATGGGCCTCAACAACCAGAACTTGCACAATGTGCTGTTCCGCGGCTTCCTGAAGCCGTGGGAGGCCTATACCGGCGCCAAGATCAGCTGGATCGACCTGGCGCAGGCCGACTACAACGCCCGCCTGCAGCAGTCGATCGCCACCGGCACCGTCGACTTCGACATCATCGAGATGGGTGCGCCCTTCGAAGGCGATGTCTGCGGCAAGGGCCTGACCTCCGAGATGCCCGACTGGGTCAAGAAGCAGATCGATTTCGACGATCTGGTCAATTATCTGAAGCCGCCGGTCGGCACCTGGGACGGCAAGCAGTATCGCGTCACCATCGACGGCGACACGCACAACTTCAACTACCGCACCGACGTGTTCGCCGATGCCGACCTCGCCAAGCAGTGGAAGGACGGCGGCGGGGCCGGAGAATGGGGCGTGCCGAAGACCTGGCAGCAGGTGCAGGCCGTGACCAAATTCCTCAAGGGCAAGAAATTCAAGGGCCAGGACGTTTATGGCTATCTCGATGCGCCCAAGCCCTGGGGCGGTTTCGGCTTCTACTTCCTCGGCAGCCGCGCCACCGCCTATGCCAAGCATCCCGATGACAAGGCATGGCTGTTCGACGCCGACACGATGAAGCCGCGCATCAACAATCCGGCCTGGGTGCGTGCCATCCAGGACGTGATCGACGCGCTGCCCTCCGAGCCGGCCGACCAGATCAACGCCGACCCGAACACCACTGGCTTCCAGCAGTTCCTGGCCGGCACGGGTTCGATGATCCCCTGGTGGGGCGACATCGGCTCCAACGTCAAGACCAACGATTCCTCGGTCATCGGCGACGTCACCGGCTTCTCGATCCTGCCGGGTTCGGACGACGTCTACAATTCCAAGACCGGCAAGTGGGAGAAGCTCGCCAGCGGGCCGAACTATTCGCCGAACTGCGCCTATCTCGGCTGGGGCGTCTATGTCATGGCCCGCGTCGACAAGGACGAGAAGAAGAAAAAGGCGGCCTGGTCCGCAGCCGCCCATCTCGGCGGCAAGGACCTGTCGATCTGGACGGCGATGTACCCGTCCGGCTTCCAGCCCTACCGCAACTCGCATTTCGATATTCCGGAGTGGGTGGCGGCCGGCTACGACGAGGCCTTCATCACCTCGTATCTGAAGTCGGAAGGCGACAGCTACAACCATCCGAACGCGGCGATCGAGCCACGCATCCCCGGCATCTTCCAGTACTATTCCGCCGCCGAGGACATTCTGGCCAACACCTTCGCCGGCAAGATGAAGGCGCAGGAAGGCGCCGATGCCATCGCGGCGGCCTGGGAAAAGCTCACCGATCAGATCGGCCGCGAAAAGCAGATCAAGCTCTACAAGGCCTCGCTCGGCCTGGCCTGATCGTAGCGTGAATCTGGGGTCCGGCGACGAAAGCCGCCGGACCCTGTCTTGACCGGCGCCGCCGGTCGCGAAGTGCCTTCTGCAACCGGACGAGACGCGTGGCTGACCAGATTTTGCCCACCAAGGATTGGCCGGCAAACGCCGTCCCATCCGACCTGATACCGCCAGGCCGCAAACGCTTGGGCTGGGCGGTGATGGCCGCTGCGACGCTCGGCCTGCTGGCAACGATCCTTGTCCAGATCCTCTACAAGAGCGAGGTCGACACGATCGGCTTCGAGACATGGCGTCCCGTGGTCTACGCCTATGTGCTGTGGGGCGTGGCACTCGGCATCGGCCAGGTGCTGACGCGTGGCGAGGACGGCCAGCGCGCGCTGTTCCTGCTGCCGGCGCTGCTCTTCACCATCGCCATGGTGATCTTCCCGACGCTGTTCGGTTTCTACATCGCGCTGACCGACTGGAATCTCTCCTCCTTCAGCGGGCGCAGGTTCAACGGGCTCGACAATTTCTGGCAGATGCTGGCAGATCCCTACTACCGCAATGCGCTGTTCAATATGGTGCTCTATGTGCTGGCGGTGCTGGTCGAATATGTCATCGCCTTCGGCTTGGCGCTGCTGCTCAACGCGCAGATCCGGGCGCGTAAATTCTTCCGTGTCGTCTTCCTGATGCCGCTGATGCTGTCGCCGGTCGCGGTGTCGTGGATGGTCGGCAAGTCACTGATGGAATATCGCTTCGGCCCGGCGGCGACACTGGCGCGCCATCTCGGCTGGGAAAACCCGGCCTTCTTCTCGGATCCGATCATCGCTCGCATCTCGATCATGGTGCTGGATGCCTGGACCTTCATCCCGTTCATGATGATCATGCTGCTCGCTGGCCTGCAGGCGATGTCGCGTGAGATCCTCGAAGCCGCACGGGTCGACGGCGCCAATGCGTGGCAGACCTTCTGGCAGGTCACCTTTCCGCTGATGCTGCCGGTGTCGGTGACGGCGGTCATCCTGCGCATCATCTTCAAGCTGAAGCTGGCCGACATCATCATCACGGTGACCTCGGGTGGGCCTGGTGGCGCCACCGATTCCGTCTCCAGCTTCATCTACCGCGAATACCGCGACCGCTCCAATGTCGGCTATGGCACCATGCTGGCGATGGCCTATCTGGTCATCATCATCGTGTTCGTGACCTGGCTGCTGAAATTCGCCAACCGCTTCGTGCGCAACGTCAACTGAGCGGTGGGATCATGAGCGTTCAAACCACCGAATACACCGTTTCCGAAATCCGCTCTCCGGCGAGCTTCATCACCAGCCGCGTCTTCATTTATGGCGCGCTCGTGTTCTGGGCTTTCATCTGCCTGTTCCCGATCTACTGGACGCTAACGACCTCGTTCAAATCGGCGGTCGACGTCACCCAAGGCCATCTGATTCCCTTCGTCGACTTCCAGCCGGACTGGAAGGGCTGGCGATCGCTCGGCCTCTCGCCCGATTCGATCTTCGAGACCTCGACGGTGCGCGACGAGTTCTTCAAGCGCTTCATGAATTCGGTCATCACCTCGGTCGGCGCGTCGAGCCTCGCCATCGTCATCGGCAGCCTCGCCGCCTACGGCCTCACGCGCTACCGCTACAAGTTCGCCTGGTTCAAGAACGAGGACATCTCCTTCTTCTTCCTGTCGCAGCTGATCCTACCGCCCGTGGTGCTCGCCCTGCCCTTCCTGGTGCTCTACCGGGAAGTCGGCCTGCTCGACACGCGCATCGGGCTGATCCTGCTCTACACGCTGATGGTGCTGCCGATCGTCATCTGGATCATGCGCGACCAGTTCAACTCAATCCCGGTCGAACTGGAGGAAGCAGCCCTCGTCGACGGCCTGTCGATCTGGGGCGCGTTTTTCCGCATCGTCATGCCGATCGCGCTGCCGGGCATGGTCGCCGCCTTCATCCTGGCGATGGTGCTGTGCTGGAACGAGTATTTCTTCGCCGCCCTTCTGACCTCGACCGACGCCAAGACCATTCCAGTCATGGTGGCGAGCCAGACCGGCTCGCAAGGCATCAACTGGTGGTCGATGGCAGCCCTTGCCACCGCCGCGATTGCACCGCTGGCGGTCATCGGCATTGCTTTGGAACGCTATCTGATCATGGGCATGACCGCGGGAGCCGTGAAGTGACGAACCAATACTGGTTCGCACGCAACATCCGTGTCGGTTATGTCGGCCGCGACCGCTATGGCAAGGGTGTCATGCCGATCGCCTGGCAGGGTCGCGCCGTCATCGCCGGCTTTGTGCTGGCGATGGTCTGCGGCGGCCTGCTCATGGCGCTGGTGGGCTTTTACGCCGATCACCTGGCGCTTGGCATAGCCCTCTACGTCATCCTGGCGATAGCCGGTGCCGGCATGTTCATCTGGGCCGTGGCCACCAAGAGCGATCCGGACAAGTCGATCGCCGACTACCGGGCGGAGCGGTTGAAAAGCCGGGGTTAGGCCTTCAGGATCGCGCGCAGGTGGTCCATGATCATGGCGACGCCCTTTTGCCCCAGTTCAGCCGATGCGTCCTTGGCATCAGCCGTATACCAGCCGGTATTGTCGGCGAAGTGCACGGCATCGACAGCCTCCGGACATAGCGCCAGCATCAGCGATGTCTCTCCAATGCCGGCATGGTCGAACGGGTACTTGCCGTTCATGGCGGCCGGCATCAGCGGATGCACCTGCACCCAGTTGAAAAAATTTTCACCGGCGGCATGACCGGCATAATAGTCGGCCATGTCCTTCGAGCCCCACCAGCCCTCGCCGCGCTGCTTCTCGAGGAAGCGGAAGATCGCCTGGCGGCCGGCGGTCTTGAAGGCGAGATCGGTCGGCATGCCGGCGGCGAAGTTTTCCGTCTGGTGATGGATGATGGCGTGGATGTTGCGGAAGCCGATGCGCAGCAGGCTGTAGAACAGCTCCTCGCCGAACGGCGCGAGCTGATTGCCGCCGACCTGCACGGAACCTGTGCCTTCCGGCGGCGCCACTGCGTAGCTCGCCGCGCCGTAATAGAAGGGCGGCAGGATGACGACATCCCTCTCCTTCTCGAACAGTTCGAGCGTCTTGATGACGGCCAGCGTGTCCATGCCGACGGCCATGTGCTCGCCATGGTATTCGAGCACTCCGAGCGGCAGCGCGACCGGCCAATTCTGCGCGATCGCCTTGCGGATCTGGTGCGGCAGCATCAGCTCATAGCGCATGATCTATTCCATGTTGGTGTGGCGGGCACGCATGGCTTCGGACGACGCACCGGTCAGCGATTTGAGCTTCAGCACCATCACTTCGAACAGCAGGAACAGCGCGCCTTCGAACACCGAGCCCATCGGCAGCACCGATGTCCTTTGCGACCCCTGGTCATTGGCCATGGTTTGGGCCGGGATGAGCAGCGTGGTGTCGGCCAGTTTGGCCGCACTGCCGTCGGCCTGGGCGGTCAGCAGCAGATTGGTCGCGCTGGCGTCGCGCGCGACGCGCATCAAGGTGAGCACCGTCGAGGTCTCTCCCGGCCCGGAACTGGCCAGGAAGACATCACCAGGCCCCAAGGGCGGCGTGGTCATGTCGCCGACCACCGAGACCGGCAGGCCGAGATGATAGAGCCGCATGGCGAAACCCTTGACCTGCAAGGCCTCGCGGCCGCAGCCATAGACGACGATCTGCCTGGCTTCGGCCAACAGCTTGCAGGCGGCGTCGATCTGGCTGTCATCCACCCGCGCCAGCACGGCGCCCAGTTCGTCGAGCGCGGTCTTGAACAGGGTTTCGCTCCGGTCGCTCACGGCAAACCCGCCCTCGAAATCATCTTGCGATTTCCCACGAACAGCTTGATTTCGTTCATGCTAGCAATCGCGAAAATGCGTGTCCAACGCTGTGCAACGCTTTTGCGGGGCCACAGGCGTGATAGTGTCATGTCAGACAAATCAGCTCAGACAGATCAACCCGGGAAAACTGCAGGACATGAAGACACGGCATTTCGACCGCATCGGCAATGGCGGCCTCACCTTTACGGAACTCGGCTTCGGCACGGCACCGCTCGGCAATCTCTACCGTGCCGTTTCGGACGAGGATGCCAATGCCACGCTCGACGCCGCCTGGGCGACCGGCTGCCGCTATTACGACACCGCGCCGCTCTATGGGCTCGGCCTGTCGGAAACACGACTCAACCCATTCCTGCGCGGCAAGAGGCGCGACGACTATGTGCTGTCGAGCAAGGTCGGTCGCCTCATGCGCGCCTGCCCGCCGGAAGAGCGCACGGGCATCGGCAAGTTCTTCGACACGCCTTCGCGGCGCGAGGTCTACGACTACAGCTATGACGGCGTGATGCGCTCATTCGAGGCCTCGCTCGAGCGGCTTGGTGTCGACCGCATCGACATCCTGTTCGTGCATGATGTCGACATCTTCACCCATGGCAGCAAGGAGGCGTCCGACCAGCGCATCGAGGAATTCATGCGCTCGGGCTATTACGGGCTGCTGTCGCTGCGCGACCAGGGTGCGATCAAGGCGTTCGGCGGCGGCATCAACGAATGGCAGGTTGCCCAGACCCTGGCCGAGCGCGGCGATTTCGACCTGTTCCTGCTTGCCGGGCGCTACACGCTGCTGGAACAGGAGGCGCTGACATCCTTTCTGCCGCTCTGCCAGAAGCGCGGCATCGGCATCGTGCTGGGCGGTCCCTACAATTCCGGCATCCTGGCGACAGGGCCGAAGCCCGGCGCCTACTACAACTATTCCGAGGCACCGAAGGACGTGCTCGAGCGGGTCGCCGGTATCGAGGCGGTCTGCAAACGCCATGGTGTCAGGCTGATCGAGGCCGCGCTGCAATTTCCGGCGCTGCATCCGGCGGTCGTCTCGGTGATCCCCGGCGGCCAGCGGCCAAGCGAGGTCGAAAGCAACCGGTCACTGCTCGACGCGAAGCTGCCCGCGGCGCTCTGGGCCGACCTCAAGAAGGAAGGCTTGATGCGCGCTGATGCGCCGACCGCATAACGCGGCGATCATTCACCGCCGCAGGCGCAAAATGAAAAGCCGGGCGAGCCCGGCTTTTCTGTCTCTCTGAAAAAGAAAAACGCGCTTAGTTGACTGCGTCCTTCAGGCCTTTGCCGGCCGAGAACTTCGGCACGGTGCGTGCCGGGATCTTCACTTCGGCGCCGGTCTGCGGGTTGCGGCCGGTCGAGGCCGCACGCTTTGACACGGTGAAATTGCCAAAGCCGACAAGCCGGACATCGCCGCCCTTCTTCAGTTCGCCGGTGATCACGGAAAATACCGCATCGACCGCCGACTGCGCGTCACCCTTCGAAATGCTCGCGGCGTCGGCGACAGCGGACACCAGTTCGTTCTTGTTCATAAAAATTCCCTTCCATGAGAACACCGGAACTAACGACTCATCCGGCAGGAAACGGACTTTAGAAAGAAGCGTTCCCGCAACCAAGTCGAAAAGGCAGGAAAAAAGCGGAAAAAGCCCGGAAATCCGGGGTTTTTCACATGAAAAAAGCCGGGCGCGAGGCCCGGCTTTCCGTTTGTGCACTGCAACCTTAACAAATATCAATGCGCGAGCGACTTTCCAGCGTCGTCGGCACTGTCGGTCGAGGCCGGCGGATTGACCGGTTCGACCCATTCGATCGGCTCCGGCATACGCACCAATGCGTGGCGCAACACCTCACCGACGCGCGAGACCGGAATGATCTCCATGCCGTTTTTCACATTGTCCGGAATCTCCGCCAGATCCTTGGCGTTGTCTTCCGGGATCAGCACCTTCTTGATGCCGCCGCGCAGCGCGGCGAGCAGCTTCTCCTTGAGGCCGCCGATCGGCAAGATGCGGCCGCGAAGCGTTATCTCGCCCGTCATAGCCACATCGGCGCGGACCGGAATGCCCGTCAGAACCGACACGATGGCTGTCGCCATGGCGGCACCCGCAGACGGGCCGTCCTTCGGCGTGGCGCCTTCCGGCAAGTGGACGTGGATGTCGCGCTTGTCGAACAGCGGCGGTTCGATGCCGAAATCGATGGCGCGCGAGCGGACATAGGAGGCCGCCGCCGAAATCGATTCCTTCATCACGTCGCGCAGATTGCCGGTCACCGTCATGCGGCCCTTGCCGGGCATCATGACGCCTTCGACCGTCAGCAACTCGCCGCCGACTTCCGTCCAGGCAAGACCGGTGACGACACCGACCTGATCGTCAGCCTCGACCTGACCGAAGCGGAAGCGCTGGACACCGAGGTAATCGGCGAGATCTCGCCGCCGTGATGTTCACCGTCTTCTTCTTCGTCTTCAGGATCTCGGTCACGGCCTTGCGCCCAAGCTTCATCAGCTCGCGCTCCAGGCTCCGGACGCCCGCTTCACGGGTGTAGGTCTGAACGATGCCGCGGATCGCGTCCTCGCTGACGGAGAACTCCTTCGGCTGCAGCGCGTGATCGCGGATCACCTTCGGCATCAAGTGCCGCTTGGCGATCTCGATCTTCTCGTCCTCGGTGTAACCGGCGATACGGATGATCTCCATGCGGTCCATCAAAGGCGCAGGGATGTTCAGCGTATTCGCCGTCGTCACGAACATCACGCTCGACAGATCGTATTCGACCTCGAGGTAGTGATCCATGAACGTCGAGTTCTGCTCGGGATCGAGCACCTCGAGCAGCGCCGATGACGGATCGCCACGGAAGTCCTGGCCCATCTTGTCGATCTCGTCGAGCAGGAAGAGCGGATTGGACTTCTTCGCCTTCTTCATCGACTGGATGACCTTGCCGGGCATTGAGCCGATATAAGTGCGGCGGTGGCCACGGATCTCGGCCTCGTCGCGCACGCCGCCCAGCGCCATGCGGATGAACTCACGTCCAGTCGCCTTGGCGATCGACTTGCCGAGCGAGGTCTTGCCGACGCCGGGAGGTCCGACGAGGCACAGGATCGGCCCCTTCAGCTTCTTCTGCCGGCTTTGGACGGCGAGATACTCGACGATGCGCTCCTTGACCTTGTCGAGACCGAAGTGATCGGTATCGAGCACGTTCTGCGCGAAAGCCAGGTCCTGCTTGACCTTGGAGTTCTTGCCCCACGGTATCGACAGGATCCAGTCGAGATAGTTGCGCACCACGGTCGATTCCGCCGACATCGGCGACATCGTCCTGAGCTTCTTCAATTCAGCTTCCGCCTTTTCGCGGGCCTCCTTGGAGAGCTTGGTCTTCTTGATGCGCGCCTCGATCTCGGCGGCCTCGTCGCGCCCGTCCTCGCCTTCGCCGAGCTCCTTCTGGATCGCCTTCATCTGCTCGTTGAGGTAGTACTCGCGCTGCGTCTTCTCCATCTGGCGCTTGACGCGCGAGCGGATGCGCTTCTCCACCTGCAGGACGGAGATTTCGGCTTCCATGAAGCCCATCGCCTTTTCCAGCCGCTCCTTGACCGAGAGCGTGGCCAGCATTTCCTGCTTTTCAGGGATCTTGATGGCGAGATGCGAGGCAACCGTATCGGCGAGCTTGGAATAGTCGTCGATCTGGCTGGCAGCGCCCACCACTTCGGGCGAGATCTTCTTGTTCAGCTTGACGTAATTTTCGAAGTCGGTGACGACCGAGCGGGCAAGCGCCTCGACCTCGACCTCTTCCTCTTCCGGCTCGACCAGCGCCGTGGCGCGGGCTTCGTGGAAGTCGGGACGGTCGGTGAAGGAGACGATTTTGGCACGCGAAGCGCCCTCGACCAGAACCTTGACGGTGCCGTCGGGCAGCTTCAGCAATTGCAGCACATTGGCGAGCGTGCCGATGTCGAAGATGGCATCGGGCTCGGGATCGTCATCGGCGGCATTCATCTGGGTGGCAAGCAGGATCTGCTTCTCCTGACCCATCACCTCTTCCAGCGCCTTGATCGACTTTTCGCGCCCGACAAAGAGCGGAACGATCATGTGCGGAAACACCACGATGTCGCGCAGTGGGAGGACTGCGAAGACGCCGTCGCTGGCAGCCTTGGATATTTTGGCCATTGTCCAACCTTTCATGTCGCGGCCACCCATCAGGCCAACCGCGAATCTTATATTAACGACCGGGGATCGTTCCGCCTACCACCGTTTGTGACGGGAGTTTTACAGCACAGAAATCGGGCACCTCGGCCTTCCAGTGTTAGGTGGATGCAAGCGGGGCAAAGATCAAGAGTTAACATCGCCTGCAAATCCACTCCATCACTGAGGTCGCGTGCCCTACACAGCAAAACGGCGCCGCAACGGCGCCGTTCCACAAAAATATGGGGTCAGGTGCCATGTCAGGCGCTGACATTGCCCTTCTTTTCCTTCTGTTCGGAGTAGATGTAGAGCGGCCGGGCACTGCCGGTCACCACTTCCTCCGAAATCACCACTTCGCGCACGCCTTCGAGCGCGGGCAGTTCGAACATGGTGTCGAGCAGGATCGCTTCCATGATCGAACGCAGGCCGCGGGCGCCGGTCTTGCGCTCAATGGCGCGCTTGGCGATCGCCGACAGGGCATTTTCATGGAAGGTCAGGTCGACATTCTCCATCTCGAACAGCCGCTGATACTGCTTGACCAGCGCGTTCTTCGGCTCAGTCAGGATCTGGATCAGCGCCGGCTCGTCGAGGTCCTCCAGCGTCGCCAGGACCGGCAGACGGCCGACAAACTCCGGAATGAGACCGAATTTCAAGAGATCCTCGGGCTCGACCAGACGGAACACATCGCCAGTGCGGCGATCCTCAGGCGAAGCGACGATGGCGCCGAAGCCGATCGAGGTCTTTCTGCCGCGATCCGAGATGATCTTGTCCAGCCCGGCGAAGGCGCCGCCGCAGATGAACAGGATGTTGGCGGTGTCGACCTGCAGGAATTCCTGCTGCGGATGCTTCCTGCCGCCCTGCGGCGGCACGGAGGCGACCGTGCCTTCCATGATCTTCAACAGCGCCTGCTGCACGCCCTCGCCCGACACGTCGCGGGTGATCGAGGGATTGTCGGACTTGCGCGAAATCTTGTCGATCTCGTCGATGTAGACGATGCCGCGCTGGGCCCGCTCGACATTGTAGTCGGCCGACTGCAGCAGTTTCAGGATGATGTTCTCGACGTCCTCGCCGACATAACCGGCTTCGGTCAGCGTCGTGGCGTCGGCCATGGTGAAGGGCACGTCGATGATGCGGGCCAACGTCTGCGCGAGCAGCGTCTTGCCGCAACCGGTCGGGCCGATCAGCAGAATGTTGGACTTGGCCAACTCGACATCGTTGTTCTTGCCGGCATGGGCGAGGCGCTTGTAGTGGTTGTGGACGGCCACCGACAGCACGCGCTTGGCGTAGGGCTGGCCGATGACGTAGTCGTCGAGAACCTTGAGGATTTCCTGCGGTGTCGGCACGCCCTCGCGCGACTTCACCATCGAGGTTTTGTTCTCCTCGCGGATGATGTCCATGCAGAGCTCGACGCATTCGTCGCAGATGAAGACCGTCGGACCGGCGATCAGCTTGCGCACCTCATGCTGGCTTTTGCCGCAAAACGAGCAATAAAGCGTGTTCTTCGAGTCACCGCTGTTGTTGCCGACCTTGCTCATTTTCCTGTCCTTTCATGGCCGCCCGCCGATGGTCTGGCTGAAAGGGCGCATACTCTAATTTATCGCGGGAATCCGCCGCCGCCAGTGTCCCGGCTCCCGCAACGTATTCCGTACGAAACACAAATCAGAAAACGTGGCAATGATTCGCAGCAACCCCACACAAAGCTAAGCCGTCGAAAATCAACATAGCCTTAACGTAGGCAATCCCAACCGTCGAGGGAACAGCCAATTGTGGCCGAAATGCCGCAAAACACGCTAAAAGCGCGTGATGGTGTCATCCAACTGCCACCCAGCCCTTATGCCACGGCACCTTCAGCCGGCTCGCGCGACGAAATGACCTTGTCGATGAGGCCGAAATCCTTGGCTTCGTCGGCGGTCATGAAATGGTCGCGGTCGAGCGTCCGCTCAATCTCTTCGTAGCTTTTGCCGGTGTGTTTGACATAGACCTCGTTGAGACGGCGCTTCAGCTTGACGATATCCATGGCGTGGCGCTCGATGTCGGAGGCCTGGCCCTGGAAGCCGCCGGACGGCTGGTGAACCATGATACGGGCGTTCGGCGTGGCGAAGCGCATGTCCTTGTGGCCGGCGGTCAGCAGCAGCGAGCCCATCGAGGCGGCCTGGCCAATGCAGAGCGTCGATACGGCCGGCTTGATGAACTGCATGGTGTCGTAGATCGCCATGCCGGAGGTGACGACGCCGCCCGGCGAATTGATGTAAAGGTTGATTTCCTTCTTCGGGTTCTCGGCTTCGAGGAACAGGAGCTGCGCGCAGACCAGCGTCGCCATGCCGTCCTCGACCGGACCGGTGATGAAAATGATGCGCTCCTTGAGGAGGCGCGAGAAGATGTCGTAGGCCCGCTCGCCGCGATTGGTCTGTTCGACCACCATCGGAACGAGGTTCATGTAGGTTTCGACGGGGTTCTTCATCGGTTATCTCTTATCTCGCGGTGGGATTCCGGCGCCGGGATGCTGGCAGATTAGGCAGAATCGGTTCTGGATCGTTGTTCCGTAGATAGGATGCCGGCTCATCCTTGTGCAAGGCCGCCCCGTCCTAGCCATCTGGGTAAGTCGAATCAAGCTTTACGGCCAAGGATTCGCATCGCGGACGCCAGCGCCGACCAGGAACAGGCGTGACCGGTCCGCAACGTAGCAATTTCTTAACCGCGTCACTTAACGAAATGCGGCAAAACCGCTTTTCTCAGCGGCAGCTTCCCCTACAATTCAACGTTGAACTTGTGTGCAAGGTTCAAACAGGGGGAGTGTCATGTTCAGGAGAAGCGCATCCTTCGCCCTTGCCGGGCTGGCTATGCTCGGCACGACTTCTCAGACGGCGGCCGGCGGCCGTGCCGTGGAATGTTACGAACCGGTCCGTACACCTGCCGTCTACGACACCGTCTACGAAGACGTGATGGTCAATCCGCCCGGCCAGCAGGTCGACTATACACCGCCCATCTACGGCACGCGCGAACGCGTGGTGATGACCATTCCGGCACAGGTGAGCTACGAGGTCGTGCCCGCCATCACTCGCACCGTCTATCATACGGTGCGAGTCGACGGCGGCGGCTATTCCTGGGAATGGCGCGTCATCCACGGCCGCAAGGTGCTGTGCAAGATCTGGCACAAGGCCCGTTATGAACGCGTCGCCGAGACGGTGGTTATCCAGCCTGAACGCACGCGGCGCGTCGTCATTCCGGCGCAATACGACCGGATCGCCGAGGAAGTGCTGATACAGCCCGAGCAAAGACGCATCATCGACGTTCCGGCCTCCTACCAGACCGTCGCGCGGCGCGTGGTGGTCAGGGAAGGGTCGTCAGGCTGGCGGCGCGTGCATATTCCCAGGCATTGCAATGGATAGCCTCGGCTGGGTCGTCATCGCTTTCGGTGTTGCAGCAGCTTATGTCTTGTTGCGGTACGATCTGTATGACGCGGCCGTGCTTAAGTGGAAAACCGTGTCTGGATCCGAAGTATACTATGCCTATGCGGCGTTCTTCGTTTTTCTGACGATCGCCGGGGTAGCGCTTTTCTTTTACCCTGTTGGCTAGCGAAGTGTGCTGACGGGGCTATAGCTCAGGCCACCTCTGCCCGCAGCCATGCCTTCAGCCCCGCGACGTCGCCGTCGCCGACGGCCGCCGCAACACGCCTGCCGACCGCCGCGCCGAACTTGTAGCCGTGGCCGGAACAGGCCGAGACGATCAGGCACTTGCCCTTCTCGTGCGCCATGAATTTCTCGTCGGCGGTGAAGGTGTAGGCGCAGGTGACCACTTCGGTCACCTCATATTCCTCGATGCGGGCGATGGGCGGCGAAAACAGGTTGCGGATTGCCTCGCCCTCACCCGGCACCGGCTGACGGTTCCAGTCGGCGTCGCTGGTCGGGACCCGGTGAAGGCCTGACCCGAATTTCATGCCGGCGCCGCCGGAGGGCGGAATCGCATAACCGTCGACCGAACCGCCAATGTCGAGGACGACCGGTGCGGCTTGCCAGACGGCCTTGAGGTCCGCTGGCGGTTCGACATAGGCGAGCGCAGTCCGATAGGTCTTCAACTCACCGTCGAGTTCCGGAAAGAGTTTCAGCACCCAGGCGCCGGCGGCAACGACGATGCGGTCGGCCTGCATGGTTTCGCCGCTTTCCAGCACGATATGGCCGGCCTCGGCATCGATTTTCGTTACTTTGCTGTGTTCATAGACATTGGCGCCGCTGGCGCGCAGCCACTTTGCCAGGCCGGGGGCGATCTTGCGGCAATGCAGCGCGCCGCCCTCGGTCGAGAAATAAGCATAGCGGAACGAGCCGGCTTGCAAAAACGGCCAGCGTTTCACGGCCGCGTCCGGTTCCAGCAATTCAAAGGGGAAATTCCCCTCTTCCAGACCCTCGCGGTACTCCTCTGCCTCGTCGCCCGGCTTACGCGAAATACAGACGAACCCGCGCGCATCGAGATGGCTTTCACCGAGATCGGCCCACATCTCGTCCCAGGCCTGATAGGCCTCGGTGATCAGCCTTCCATAGCCGCTTCCGGCCCGGTAGGCGCGGCGGATGACCCGATGATGGTCGCCCGATGCCGCCAACGGATTGGGGATCGGCCCCTGCTCGACGATGGAAACGCTGTGGCCGGCCTTGACCAGCGACCATGCCGTGGAGAGACCGGCAATCCCCGCGCCGACGACGATCACATTCATCCGCTCAGACCTTCCGCAGCCGCACCGGCTGGCTCAACTCATGGGGTATCGCGCGCCAACGTACGGTCTGGAATGAGGCTGGCAAGCCGCGCTATGGGTCTGGCATGACCAAATCGACGCTCCCTTACCTCGCCCTTGATCCAGCCACCCGGCGCCTCAGGCTCGACCCGCACGAGCCGGCTTTCTTCCTGAATCCGTACGAGGCCTATGCCTCTCTGCATGGCGTCTCGAATGCCTTCTTCTGGGAGGAATTCGGATTCTGGTGCTTTGGCGGCTTCGACGATGTCAACCGGCTGCTGCGCGACCGCCGCTTCGGCCGCCAGAACCCCGCCGGCATTCCCGACAGCCGCGGCGTCGGCCAGGATCGCAGCCATCTCAAGGCCTTCGACGGCATTGAAGCCAACTCCATGCTCGAACTGGAACCGCCGGTGCACACGCGGCTGAGAACACTGGTCAACCGCGCCTTCGTCTCGCGCCAGGTCGAGCGGCTGCGACCGCGGGTCGAGGCGCTCGCCAACGAGTTGATCGACCGTTTTGATCCGACCGGACCGGTCGACCTCTTGCCCGCCTTCGCGGCGCCGTTGCCGATCACCATTATTGCCGAAATGCTCGGCGTGCCGGTGGAGATGGGGCCGCAACTGCTCGACTGGTCCCATCAAATGGTCGCCATGTACATCCATGGGCGCACGCGCGAGACCGAAGAGACGGCCAATCGCGCAGCGGGCGAATTCGCCGCTTTCCTGCGCGGTTACGTCACCGAGCGGCGCAAGAACCCTGGCGACGACCTGCTGTCGCTGCTGATCTCGGCGCAGGAGGACGGCCAGAGGCTGACCGAGGATGAGATGGTGTCCTCGGCCATCCTGCTGCTCAATGCCGGCCATGAAGCGACCGTGCACCAGACAGGCAATGCGGTGCGCTCGATCCTGGCGCAAGGCGGTGATCCCAGCCGCTTCTTCACCTCGGCGGAAACGACCGCAGCAACCGTCGAGGAATGCCTGCGTTTCGACGCGCCGCTGCATATGTTCATGCGCTACGCCTATCAGGAGATTGAGATTGCGCCCGGAATCGTCGTGCAGCCGGGACAGACGATCGGGCTCCTGCTTGGCATGGCCAATCAAGATCCACGCGCCTTTGCCGAACCGCAGGCTTTCCGGCCTGATAGGACCGACCAGAAGAACGTCTCCTTCGGCGCCGGCATCCATTTTTGCATCGGCGCGCCGCTGGCGCGGCTCGAATTGCAGGTGTCGCTGAAGACTTTGTTCGAACGGCATCCGGAACTGCATCTTGCCGAAAGCCCGCGCTTCCGCGACACTTACCACTTCCATGGGCTGGAAACGCTCGCCGTCGGCTTCTGAACGATCGCGGGCCCAGGGCTGCGCGATGAGACTGTCTTGGAGACCGGCGACGGCGTTCGCATTGGCGTTGCTATGCGCTTGCCTGGGGGTCGCACGCGCCCAGCAACAGCCGGAAAACATCCCTTGGGAAAACAGCATGGCCATCGCCCAGAAAATGGCGATGGGGCTTCTGGAACGGCAGACCGGATCGAAAGGCCTGCCGCTGGCCTCCTTTGCCATCGAGGTCGATCTCAATCTCGACGGCTTGCCTGAAATCTTCGCCTACCGCTACGCGCCGGGCTGCGACGGCATCAAATGCGGCAACTTCCTGTTCGTCCTGGAAGGTGACAGCTATCATGAGGTTTTGGGCGACATTCCTGGCGCGCGGCTGGTGCCGCAGGACAAGATCGCGCTCAGCCCCTTCAAGCGAAACGGCTTTTTCGACATCCAGTCCGACACGATGACGATCGGCTGGAATGGTACACGCTATGTCGACGTTTCCACCTTTCCAGCTTCGACGCTCGATGGCGCCGCCTTCGTGGCCGCCTGCCAGAAAAGCAAGTTGGGCGAGCAGCCGGCCGAGGGCGAAGCGGAACAGGCGGCCACGGCATGCCAATGCCAGTTCAACCGATTTCAGGTCGTCGGCTTCAAACAGGCCGACCTTGACGCCTATACGGCTTCGATTGCCGGGCAGGAAGTCGAGTATCCAATAGGCGACAAGGAGGATGCCTGGCTCGCTTTGTCGAAAAGTGCCCAGGACGTCGCCACAGGCTGCGATGTCGCGAGCGGCAAAAGCCAATGGCCGCCTGCCTATTTCGATCATGGCGATAAGCCGCAGCAGAAGCTGAACTTCGGCGCCTTTCTCGATGCCGGCCCGGCGCAGGATTTCATCCTGACCAACCACAGGACCGGCTCGCCCGATCGTGCGCTCAGCCTGTGCGGCTGTCTTGCCCGTGAAATTCCGACCTATGGTGTCAGCCAGGAGGGGCTCGACCTCCTGGCGCAATATTATCGCAACGAGATCTCCGACGCCGATATCGAGGCACAGGACGCCGATCTGCTAACCGCACACGACAAGGCATCGGAAGCCTGTCTTAGCCAGTTTCCGGCGAAGTAGACCTGCGGAAATCAGGCGTCCCAATCACCTGAAACGAGCTCGCATCGACGCTCGTTTGGCGATCCCCTCCGGGAGGCGCTTATGCCAATGCCGGGATCGGGTTGGGGTCGATGTCGGCTTGCATCGCCAGCGGAAAACGCAGCGGCACGGCGTCGACCTTCTGCGTCGCGAAAAAGTTCCTGTTTCGAAGACGCGCCAGGGCGCGCGTCGCCTCTGCCTGGATCCTGTCAAGGATACGCTTGTTTCTGGGCGGCGGCGGAGCGAACTGAATCAAGGTTGCAGGGCCGCCGTTCTCCGCAACGAACTGGGCCTGGGCGCAGAGCGCGGGCATCAGCTGGTAGGTCGTGCTGCGCGCGGTCGTCATCTCGGTTGGACTGAAGAGCACGAAATCGACCGTTGCCTTAAGGCGCCTGGTGCTCTTGAGCAGCTTCTGTGCGGCCTTCTTCGAAAGAATATAGCCGCATGCGCCCATATGTTGCCCGAACAGCCGCGTTGCGGAGTATCCATTCTTGACGGGGACATGCCGGCCCCCGAGCCTCACCGGAACAAAGAATGTTTCGAGCTTGACCACGTCCGCATCTCGCGGAATCCAGCTGTCATCGGCCAGCATGGGTCCGGCGTCGTGGCTGAAGACGACATCATCCTCGAAGACGACGCCGTACCGATCGGGGCCGTCCGCGATGATTTGCCAGCAGAGACGATGGCTGAGAAAGCAGCAGACTTCCGCCTCGGTGAGCGGAGGGGCGATGACAGGAGCCCCAGTGGCCGCATCGATCGCCGCAACACGCTCGAAAGGAATTCCAATGCGGGCAAATTCTGCCGTGACTTCCGCGAGCCGATCGGCTGATCGGTCAAGATTGATCACCAAACACTTCACTGTCGTCCTCGAGGCATGAAAGCTGTTGGCGATCTCTACTTCGTGTCTCCGCTTTGGTCGGGAAGTTCACCGGTAGTCATTGTCGCCTGTCGACGTCCCTATAAGAGCGCGCTAAACGGCAGTCAACTTTGGGTGGCTGCCGAATGCTTGTGGCCGCAGAGCCAGATGCCCGGTACGGATTTTCCGATAGCGATATAGACCGCATCGTCTGATCCCGCCCCGGGCGCCTACAGCTTGATCACATACTCCTTGCGGGTCGTTTCAAGCACTTCCCAGCTGCCCTTGAAGCCCGGCCTCAGCACGAAACTGTCGCCCGCGCGTACGGTGCGCGCTTCGCCGCCGTCTTCCGCGATCACCGAAACGCCGGACAGGATGTGGCAGAATTCCCATTCGTCATAGACGATGCGCCATTTGCCGGGGGTCGATTCCCAGATGCCGGCATAGAGGCCGCCATCCCGCTCCTCGACGTTCCAGGTGCGGAATTTCGGATCACCCGAGATCAGCCGGTCCGGCGTCGGCGCGCCGGAATCGGGTTCGATGCCGTCAGTCGATATTGTCAGGTAATGCGCGGACAGGATTTGCCTCCAACAGTGAGTAGTGAGTAGTGAGTAGTGAGTAAGCACTCCGCCAACGCGCGATTAACTACTCACTAATCACTACTGACTACTCACTCACTTCTCACTACTGCCCAAGAAATCAGACCTTGGCGAGCGCCTGTTCGAGGTCGGCGACGATGTCGGTGACATCCTCGATGCCGATCGAAAGCCGCACGGTGTCCGGGCCGGCTCCAGCCTTGACCTTCTGCTCGTCGGAAAGCTGGCGATGCGTGGTCGAGGCCGGGTGGATGACCAGCGACTTGGTGTCGCCGACATTGGCCAGATGCGAGAACAGTTCCAGCGCCTCGACGAATTTGACGCCGGCCTCATAGCCGCCCTTCAAGCCGAAAGTGAACACGGCGCCTGCGCCGAGCGGCGAGTATTTCTTCTGCAGCGCGTTGTTCTTGTCGCTGGGCAGGCCGGGATAGTTCACCCAGGCGACCTTGGGGTGGTTGGACAGCCAGCCGGCGACGGTGACCGCATTGTCGCAATGACGCTGCATGCGCAGCGGCAAGGTTTCCAGGCCGGTCAGGATGAGGAAGGCGTTGAACGGCGATATCGCCGGGCCGAGGTCGCGCAGGCCAAGCACGCGCGCGGCAATGGCGAAAGCGAAATTGCCGAAGGTCTCGTGCAGGATGAGGCCGCCATATTCGGGACGCGGTTCCGACAGCATCGGGTATTTGCCCGACTTCGACCAGTCGAAGGTGCCGCCGTCGACGATGACGCCGCCGATCGAATTGCCATGGCCGCCGATGAACTTGGTCAGCGAATGGACGACAATGTCGGCGCCGTGCTCGATCGGCCGGATCAGGTACGGCGAGGCCAGCGTGTTGTCGACGATCAGCGGCAGGCCGTGCTTGCGGGCGATATCGCCGATCTTCTCGATGTCGACGAAGGTGCCGCCCGGATTGGCCAGGCTCTCGATGAAGATCGCCTTGGTCCTGTCGTCGATCTGGCTTTCGAAGGTCGAGACGTCGTTGGTGTCGGCCCAGCGCACCTCCCAGCCATAATTCTTGAAGGCATGGCCGAACTGGTTGATCGAGCCGCCATAAAGCCTTGTCGCGGCAACGAAATTGTCGCCCGGCTGCATCAGATTGTGGAACACGATGACCTGCGCGGCATGGCCGGATGCGACCGCAAGGGCAGCCGTGCCGCCCTCAAGTGCCGCGACGCGCTCTTCAAGTACGGCCTGCGTCGGGTTCATGATGCGGGTGTAGATGTTGCCGAAGGCCTTCAGGCCGAACAGCGAGGCGGCGTGGTCGGCATCGTCGAAGACGAAGGAGGTCGTCTGGTAGATCGGCGTGGCGCGCGCGCCGGTGGCCGGATCGGGCTTGGCGCCGGCATGGACGGCGAGCGTGTTGAAACCGGGCGTACGGGTCACTGAAAACCTCCCTCAAGAACCTTCTGAAATTCGCCGGGCATTTTTGGCGAAGCCCGGCTCGGAATGCAAAGAAGAAAATACCCTTCGGCGTGGGACCTTCGACCAAGCTGCAGGGAAATACGGCGCTAGCCGGAATAATTTTGCGCTTCTCTCCCGCTACCTATTTCTGCCGTACGCCAAAGCTCTGGAAGCCCTGGCGCATCAGCGGCTTCTTCGACGACAGGACGCCTGAATTGACGCCGGTCCAGCCGATCTCGCCGGACAGCTTGCCGTACTCGATCTTGGGGCAGCGGTTCATCACCACCTTGATGCCGGCCGCCTCGGCGCGTGCGGCGGCCTCGTCATGGCGCACGCCAAGCTGCATCCAGACGACTTTCGGCAAGGGATCGAGCCGCAACACCTCGTCGATGATGCCGGGCACGGCCGATGCGGCGCGAAAAATGTCGACCATGTCGATCGGCTCCGGAATATCGGCCAGCCTGGCATAGGTCATTCGGCCGAGGATCTCCTTGCCGGCCTGGCCAGGATTGATCGGTATCACCGAAAAGCCCTTGGCCAGCAGGTATTTCAGCACGAAATAGCTCGGCCTGACGTCATTGGCCGACGCGCCGACCATGGCGATGGTCTTCACCGAATTGAGGATGCCGCCTATGTAGGTGTTGTCGTAGGCATCGTGGTTCATGCGGCAATCGCCTTCCTGCGGTAGTGGTAACGGTAGAGTTCGCGGCTGAAGCCGAGTGAGGCGTAAAGCGCGCGAGCCGGCGTGTTGTCGGCGACGACCTGTAGACATGCCGCCGACGCACCTGCCCGCCATGCCCAATCGATCAGGCCGCCAACCGTTCTGCGGCCCAAGCCCTGCAGCCTGAACCTGGCATCGGTTTCGACCGACTCCACCACAAGCAGCCCATCGCGGATGACGCCATAGGCCAAGGCGGCAATTTCATTGTCGCGCTCGCACGACACGAACGCCTTGTCATCGGCGATCAGCCCGGTCATGGCGCGAAAGACGCGGCGGTCGGTGTCGTCATAGGCGCCCATGCGAAACCGCGCCGCGAACCAGTCCTCGCCTGGCATCGGCGAAACCGTGACATGTTCGTCGCGAACCTCCGCCAGATCGTCGATTCCCGCATGGAGATGGATCGTTCCGCCTTCCAACTGGTAGCCGCGGCCGACGAGCGCGGCTTCGAGCTCGTTGGCGATATCGGGCACGCGAAACAGCGGCGTCTGGCCGTGACCGGCATAAAAGGCCTCGGCAGCATCGATCACCGCGTCAGGCGCGCCGCGCCTGCCACGCAAGGGATTGACGGAATTGGCGCGTCGGATCCTGCCGCCCGAACGTCTCAGCAGCCAACCGTCGACGACCGTCTCGATCGCCGCCGGCCAGGCGCCGCGGCACGCCTCTTCCATCCGCCAATTGAGATCGTCGTCAGTCATGCGCACCGTCACGCGTCGTCTTCCCGCAGCGCTTCCTCCATAAACATGTCAGGATCGCTACAGAAGTCGCGCATCATGCGAAAATGATCGGTGTCGGTGAAATCGGTGGGGTCGAGGCCGAAACGGCTGATGCGGAACAGCCGCGCACCGGGACACGCCATCAACAGCGGCGAATGCGTCGCCATGATCACCTGCGCGGTGCCCGACTGGTCCATGCGCCGCAGCATCTTCAGCAGTTCGATCTGGCGCGATGGAGACAGCGCGCTCTCGGGCTCGTCGAGGATGTAGATGCCTTGCCTGCGGCAGCGCTCCTCGAAGAAACGGATGAACCCCTCGCCATGCGACCACGACAGGAAATCCGGCGGCGGCGGTTTGAACGGGTCTTCCAGCGCTGCCTGGTCGAGGTAGCGGGCCACCGAATAGAAGGACTCGGCACGAAAGAACCAGCCGGCGGTGACTTTCGGCAGCCAGTGGCCACGGAATGTGTTTGCCAGCGCGGCGCCACTCTTGTCGATGGCGCTGGAATGGTCGACTGGCCGATAGCCCTTGCCGCCGCCGGCCTCGTCATAGCCGGCCAGCGCGCCGATCGCCTCGAGAAGCGTGGATTTGCCGGTGCCGTTCTCGCCGACGATGATGGTGATCGGCGTGGTGAATTCGAGTTCGAATTCACGGCCGCGAAAGAGCGGCAGGTTCCAGGGGTATTTTTCCCAGTCGGACACCCGCTCCGGATCGAGCAGGATGCGTTTGAGATAGGGCGCCTTGAGCCGCGTCAGCTGCTTGCGGTAGGCCATCACCCGGGCAGCGAAATCGTGCCGTCTTCCGCGATCGGAAAGGCCGGATTGTGCGCCACTTCCCAGACATGGCCGTCGGCATCGGCGAAATAGCCGTACCAGCCGCCCCAGAAGGCGCGACCGGCCGGCTTGACGATGCGGCCGCCGGCCTTCTCGGCCATGGCGAGCACCTCGTCGACTTCGGCATCGGAGCGGGTGTTGTAGGCGAGATAGAGGGCGGAAGGCGCCTTGGCGAAGGCAAGCCCCGCATCCTCCTCGGCGCTGGCGCGCGGAAACAGGCCGAGAATGGCGCCACCCATCTGGAAGAAGGCGACACCGTCGGTGATGCCGGCATGCCGTTTCAGGCCCATTGCCTCGTAGAAACGCACCGCGCGATCGAGATCGTCCGTCGCGATCGTGACGATGGAGATTCGTGGTTCCACGACTACTCGTCCGTCCATTCCGGCTTGCGCTTGCCGATGAAGGCGCCGATGCCCTCCTCCGCGTCGCGCGCCAGCATGTTCTCGACCATGACGCGGCCGGTATAGGCATAGGCATCCGCCAGCCCCATTTCGGCCTGCGCGTAAAAGGCCTCCTTACCGGTCTTCACCACCAAAGATGATTTGGAAGCAATGGTTTGCGCGTATTTGGTGACAATCTGATTCAGATATTCGCGCGGCACGACGCGGTTGACCAGGCCGAACTCCTTGGCCGTTGCCGCGTCGATCGTCTCGCCGGTCAGGAGCATTTCCATCGCCTGCTTGCGCGAGACGTTGCGCGACAGCGCCACCATCGGCGTCGAGCAGAACAGGCCGATGTTGACCCCCGGCGTGCAGAAGGTCGCCTCATGCGAGGCGATCGCCAGGTCACAGCTTGCGACCAGCTGAAGCCCGGCGGCGGTGGCGAGACCGTCGACTTCGGCGATGACAGGCAAGGGATGGCGCACGATCGCCTGCATCAGCGCGGCACAAGCGGCAAACGTCTCTTCGAAGAAGGCCTTGCCACGATCGGCATCGGCACGGCGCGCGGTCATTTCCTTGAGATCATGGCCGGCGCAGAACACTTTTCCGGCCGCCGACAGGACGATGACGCGAACAGCCTTGTTGTCCTTGGCGGTCTCAAGTTCCGCCGTCAGCGCCGCCATCACCGCCAGGGAAAGAGCGTTGGCGGGCGGATTGGCGAGCGTGAGACGCAGCACGCCCTTGTCCAGTTGTGCGACAACCGGACCTTCAACAGGAGCAGGCTTGATGGCAAGGATTTCGGCCATGGCTAAGGTCTCCACGATTCCGGTCGGGCTGGCAGACTATCTAATATCGGATCGGCTTTCATCCAACACCCATCGCTTGCGCCAGAGGATCGAAGGTGTTGCCAGGAACGCCCTGCCGCGCTCATACAGGTCTGGCGCAGAATGAGAGACCGACATGCCCGCCCAGACCAATCTCAAACCGGTGCTGACCGCGGCACAAGTCAATGTGCTGATGGAAACCGTCTATCCGCAACTCAACGAGCAGTTCAAATATTACGAGGCGATCGACGTTTTCCCGGGCGGCTGCACCGTGCGGCTCAATGCCGGCGAGCGGCATTTGCGCCCCGGTGGAACCGTGTCCGGTCCGTCGCTGTTCACGCTGGCCGACATTGGTGGCTATGTCTGCGTGCTCTCCCATGCCGGACCGGACGCGCTCTCGGTTACGGTGAACCTCGACATCAACTTCGTCCGCAAGGCCGAGGCCGGGCCGATCGATGGCCATTGCCGCATCCTGAAGCTGGGAAAGAGCCTGATGGTGTTCGACATCGACATCGTCGCCGGTGCGGACGGACACACGATCGCGCATGCCACGGGCACCTATTCGATCCCGCCGAAGCGGGTGTGATCATTGAACTTCCGGGCAATGTGTATATATATGCGCATAGGTGACTTTTGCTTGAGCGTGACAGCCGTAAGATCATAAAGCGCCTCAAGGAGGACGGGTTCGAGCTGATTTCGATACGCGGCTCGCACCACAAATTCCGGAAGGGCGAGATCGTGTTGATTGTTCCGCATCCCGAAAAAGACCTGCCCACTGGCACTGCTCGTGCGATCGCCAAGCAAGCTGGTTGGATCGGATAGGCGGAGTTGCGCCGGAGACCTTAATGAAGAACTATTTCGCCTTGGTCGAGAAAGACCCCGACAGCGCGTTCGGTATTCGCTTTCCCGACATTCCCGGCTGTTTTTCGGCCGCGGATACGGCCGAAGACATCGTACCCAATGCGGTTGAAGCCTTGCAATTGTGGGCGGAGGATATGCCGGTTCCAAAGCCGTCCAGCCACGAAGCGATTGTCGCCCTCCCCGACATACGCACCGCGCTTGCCGAAGGCGGCTATCTGGTCTCGGTGCCGCTCATCGACAATGACAGCGCGGTCGTGAGGGCGAATGTGACTTTCGAACGTGGCGTCCTGCGGGCGATCGACGCAGCGGCACGGGAGCGTGGCATTACGCGATCAGCATTCCTTTCCAGCGCGGCTCGCAAGGAAATCGAGGCAAAGCACTGAGATCACCCCAAACAAGCAATCGTTGATCGATGTGGTAAAATAATACCTTTTGTTCAACCCATTGTTTTTGCTTAATTTTTGCAGGCATCTGCTTTTTCCCGCGCCTTGACGCAACAACCGCCCTCGCCTATAAGCCCTCACGAAGCAGCGGCCCGCAAAGGTCGCCGTTTTGTTATTGGCGGCGGGCAAGCGCTTATCGCCAATCCAAGCAACAAGAAACGCCTTCCCTTTGAAGGTCAGAACCGAGAGCAGAAAACATGACAACCTTTTCGCAGAAGCCTGCGGATGTGGTGAAGAAGTGGATCCTGATCGACGCCGAGGGTCTCGTCGTCGGCCGTCTCGCCACTGTCATCGCCAATCATCTTCGCGGCAAGCACAAGCCGACCTTCACCCCGCATGTCGACGACGGCGACAATGTCATCGTCATCAATGCCGACAAGGTGGTGTTCACCGGCAAGAAATTCACCGACAAGGTCTATTACTGGCACACCGGCCACCCCGGCGGCATCAAGGAGCGCACGGCGCGCCAGCTGCTCGAGGGCCGTTTCCCCGAGCGTGTCGTCGAGAAGGCCGTTGAGCGCATGGTCCCGCGTGGCCCGCTCGGCCGTCGCCAGATGAAGAACCTGCGCGTCTATGCAGGCGCAGAGCATCCGCATGTCGCCCAGCAGCCAGAAGTCCTCGACGTGGCCAAGCTGAATTCCAAGAACAAGAAGGTCGCATAAGATGGCTGAGCTTTCCTCGCTCGCAGAACTGGGCGCCGCCACCGGCAACACGAACACCCAGCCGGCAGCCCCCGTCCACGTCCAGAAGCTCGACAAGTCGGGCCGCGCCTATGCCACCGGCAAGCGCAAGAACGCCATTGCACGCGTCTGGGTGAAGCCGGGTTCCGGCAAGATCGTCGTCAACGACAAGGAATTCGCGACCTATTTCGCGCGTCCGGTCCTGCAGATGATCCTCAACCAGCCGATCATCGCCTCCAACCGTGCCGGCCAGTACGACATCGTCGCCACAGTTGTCGGCGGCGGCCTCTCCGGCCAGGCCGGTGCGGTCCGTCACGGCATCTCCAAGGCGCTGACCTACTACGAGCCGGCACTGCGCGCCGTGCTCAAGAAGGGCGGCTTCCTGACCCGCGACAGCCGCGTCGTCGAGCGCAAGAAGTACGGCAAGGCGAAAGCCCGCCGCAGCTTCCAGTTCTCGAAGCGCTAAGCGCTCCGCAGTTTTGGACAATCGAAAGGCCGCCTCCGGGCGGCCTTTTTGCATTGCGCATCCCTATCCGGCGGAATGGTCGGCGGCGCGGATGAACAGGAAGGCGCAGAGCGCCGAGAACGCCACGGCGAGCGTGGAGGCGAGGAAAGCAATCTGCATGCCCTGGATCGTGCCCAGCGCCAAAGCTGAGCCGAACAACGCGACGCCGATCGCCCCGCCCGACTGCCGCACGGTGTTGAGCACGCCCGAGGCTGTTCCCGACATCGTCGTCGGCACGGACGACAACAGCGCCGTGGTCATGGCAGGAACGGCGAGACCAATGCCGACCGGCAGGAACAGCAGCCGCCACAGCAGCGACAGATAGGACGTGTCGGCCTGGATCAGCGCCATCAGGCCGAAACCGGCCGCGCCAATGAGCAGACCGATCGTCATCGGCAAGCGTGAGCCATAATTTGCCGCGATGCGTCCCGCGGCGACATTCGACACGGTGACCGCCGCCATGAAGGGCAGGAAGGCGAGCCCTGTCATCTCGGGCGAAAAATGCCTTTCCTTCTGGAAGTAGAGACTGAGCATGAAGATCGTGCCGTAGAGCGTCAGGTTGACCGCCAGCCCTACGAGGCTCGTTACAGCCGGGATGCGACTGGCAAACAGCTTTAGCGGAAACATCGGCGCCTTGCTCCGGCTCTCGACCAACAGGAACAGGCTTCCGGCCACCACCGCCAAGATCAATCCGCCAATAACCGGCAAGGAAGTCCAGCCCGACGAGCCTGTTTCGATGAAGGCGCCGGTCAGCGAAAACAGCGTCAGCACGACAAGCCCCTGCCCGGCCCAGTCGATCGGCGGCTTCTCGGCCTTGGGCGCCGTCTCCGGCAGAAACCGGTAGGCCATCCAGATGGCGAGAGCGCCGATGGGCAGGTTGACCAGAAAAATGCTGGCCCAGCCGAGCGACGCGACCATGAAGCCGCCGAGCACCGGCCCGGCCGACAGCGCGATGCCGCCCGCGGCCGTCCACAGGCCGACGGCGCGTGCCCGGCGTGGCTTGTCGGAGGCATAGGCGCGGTTGAGCAGCGCCAGCGAACACGGCATCAGCAGCGCAGCTCCCGCGCCCTGCACGGCGCGCGCCGCGATCAGCACCCAAGGGCTCTGCGCCAGGCCACAGACCAGAGAAGCTAAGCTGAACAATGCCATACCACCGACGAACACGCGGCGGGCGCCGATCCTGTCGCCGAGCGCGCCGCCGGCAAGCAGCAGCGAAGCAAAGGCCAGCGTGTAGGCATCGACCACCCATTGCAGGCCGCCTATGCCCATCGAAAGTGCGGCGCCGATCCTGTTCAGCGCAACATTGACGATGGAGACATCGAGCTGCACCACGACGAAACCGAGACTGGTCGCGGCGACGGTGGCGGCATAGGCGGCGCGGGGCTTGAAAACGATGGTGTCGGACATGCCCATGGGTAACGGTTTGTCGCTGACACCGTTCCGTCAGGAGAGGCCAGCCTGCGACAACCAGGTGGGGATGCCGATCTCGGCAAATCAATTGATGCTGGCGGTCGCGGCAGGCTCGATGCGTTCGCCGGTCCCGGCATAGGGCACGCGATAGCCGTTTGCCGCCAGCCAGTCGATGGCCGCCTTCGGCTCGTCGGTCTGAATGATGGTGGCGCCGCGATCGGCCCAGAAACCCCAGGCTTCGCGCGGCAGGCTGGCCTGCACCGCCAGTTCGTCGCCACGGCCGCCGGCCAGGAAACCGCCCGGCTTGTTGACGATGGCGTAGGTGTCGGCCCAGATGTGCCAGTTGCCCCGCACCGCGGCCGCGCGCATGCGCGTGCTGAACAGCGCTCCACCGGTCTCGGTCAGCGTTTCGGCGCCCGCCCGCCAGTTGATCAGCTCGATCGCGCGCGGTGAGAAAGCATGGTCGACGGTCTCGGCAAAACCGGCATCATGCACCGCGTCATCGGCGATGATCGGCATGAACTGGATGCCGCCGCCGATAGCGGCCATGGCCGCCTTTACCGTGGCAATCCTGGTCTGGTTCCAGAGGTTCTCCTTGACGATGACCTGGTCGGCCATGCCGAGATCGCGCGCCACCGCGATCATGCCTAGCAGGTCGCCGACTTCGAGCTTGTTGTCGAGATTGATGAGGATCCGGTCCCTGGTCGCCAGCAGCATCTCGCGCAGCGTCGAAACCCTCTCGTCGGTGACGGCGTGGGTGCCCTCGACCACCAGCCGGCAGGCCTTCAGTTCGGCCAGCGTGTATTTGATGACCTCGCCCTTGCAGGTCGTGGTGCGGTCGAGCCAGCTGTCGTGCATGACGACGAATTCGTTGTCCTTCGAGCGCCTGATGTCGACCTCGACAATCTCTGCGCCCATGGCGATCGAGCCTTCGACGGCAGCAAGTGAATTTTCCGCGTAAAGCGTCTTGCCGGCCTGCATGCTGCCGGCGCGATGCGCGGCCACCATGACATGGTCGCGCCACTGGTTGGCGTGTTCGAAGCGGTCGAGGATCTGTCTGGCGCCGCTTTCGCCAGCCAAGGCCTGACCGGATGCGACCGCAAGGGCCGTGGAAAGCAGAAGGCTTAGCCAGATCGTCCGCATCGAGAATCGCTCCTTGCCGGATCGAAGCCGGGATAGGCGATGCCCGTGACATCCAGGTGAACGAAGCCGGCTAGCGAATGGTCGCGATATGGGGCGTCAGATGCGCTTCGACAGCCGGCGGAACCAGGCCAGGGCCGGCATTTCGACCAGACGCCAGGAGACCCAGGAGGCGGCGATGGTGGCAATGAGCATCAAGACGATCGCCACGGTCCCGGTCCAGCCGGCGCCGAAGCCCGTCGCCGGCGAGCCGCGCAGCACGATGTCGCCGACCAGGCTCAGGCCGAGCTTGTGCTCGACGAGCCCGGCAATGTTGATCAGGCGCGCCTGGACGAAGATATGGACCATGTAGATCGAGTAGGACAGTGCGCCGAGCGTCAGCATGAACGGCGTCCTCAGCAGAGCAGAAATCCAGCCACCCTCATGGGCGAACAGAAACAGCGCCAGCGCAAACACCAGGGGTGCGGCGATGCCGAAATCATTGCCGCCCGCCATCGAGACGAAAAGCACGATGACCGCCACCATGACGATTTCGGCAAGGGTCCAGCTCAGCCGCGGGCCGCCCCTGGCGAGGAGCTGTCGCGCCCCTGCAATGGAATCATGCTGAAACCAGGCCAGCAGGGCTCCGAGCGAGAAGCCATAGAGGCAGCGGATGAAGCCGAAATCGTAGGACACATCCATATGATGCGTGGAGAAGCCGAGCAGGAACAGCGGCGCGGTGACGGCGGCGGCGACAAACCATATCCAGGCACGCGCGCCGGCGATGAAGACCACGCCCGCGAACAGGAGATAGGCGAAGAACTCCGCCGAAATGCTCCAGCTCGGCGCATTCCAGGTCAGATGATCCTCGAAGCCCATCCCTTGCAGCAGGAACAGATTGGCAAGCAGGCTTGTCAAATCGAAACCGCCGGTGAAGGGGGCGGCGCCGGCGCCATGCAGTTGCGGCAGCATCAGCCGCAGCAGCTCGAACCCGGCAAAGGCGGCAAGCATGACGAGGTGCAGCGGATAGATGCGGCCAAAACGCACCAAAGCGAAGCGGGCGACCTGTACCGGCTGGCTCAGCCGATTGCCATGGCTGCTGGCGATGACAAAGCCGGAAAGGACGAAGAAGAAGTCGACGAAAAGATAGGACGAACCAACGAGGCTGCTCTGCGAGATCGCGGAAGCGGTCGGGAAATGAAACAGCGCCACCAGCAGCGCGCAGATGCCGCGCCACGAATCGAGAACCTGGAAGCGCTCGCCTGCTATCGTACCGGCATGGGTCGACACCATGGCATCGGACGGACTAAGAAACGCGGCCTGCGTCATGATGGTACAAATCCTGTCTTGCCGTGGCACCCGGGCGGCGCCGTTTCGTCTCCCCAAGCTGTGACTGGCATCTTCCATGCCGGTTCTGTAGTTGTTGCACCCCGATGAAAACGAGGACCAGTAATGGCGACCAAGAACATCGACCACGCCTTCACCGCCCGCTCCAAAACGGGCGGCGCCCTTGAGCCGACCTATTCCGGCGCGCTGTCGTTCATGCGGCGCAAATACACCAAGGACGTGAAGGGCGCGGATGCGGTGGTGTGGGGCATTCCCTTCGACGCCGCCGTCACCAACCGGCCCGGCGCCCGATTCGGGCCGCAGGCTATACGCCGCGCCTCGGCGATCCTCGACAATGATCCGCAATATCCGTTCTCGCGCGATCTGTTTGAACATCTCGCGGTGGTCGATTACGGCGACTGCCTGCTCGACTCCGGTAATCACCAGAAAACACCCGGCACGATCGAGCGCGAGGCGGCGAAGATTCTGAAATCTGGCGCTTTCCTTTTGACGCTCGGCGGCGACCATTTCGTCACCTGGCCGCTGCTCAAGGCGCATGCCGCAATCCATGGCCCGCTCGCCTTGGTGCAGTTCGACGCGCATCAGGACACGTGGGAGGATGACGGCAAGCGCATCGACCACGGATCCTTCGTCGGCCGCGCGGTCAAGGAAGGCATCATCGATCCCGACCGATCGATCCAGATCGGCATCCGGACGCACGCGCCCGATACGTTCGGCATCAAGATCCTCTACGGGCACGAAATCGAGGAAATGCGGGCGTCCGACATCGCCTACGCCATCGTCGACCGCACGGGCGGCAAGAAGACGTACCTCACCTTCGACATCGACTGCCTCGACCCGGCCTATGCGCCGGGAACCGGCACGCCGGTGGCCGGTGGGCCGTCCTCGGCGAAGATCCTGTCGACGCTGCGCCAGCTCAATCAGGTCGATATTGTCGGCGCCGATGTCGTGGAGGTTGCGCCGGCCTATGATCACGCCGATATAACGGCGATCGCCGGCTCGATGGTGGCCATGCAATATCTCGGCCTGCTGGCTGAACGAAAGGCGCGGCAGGAAGAGATGAACAACGGCAATCACAACGGTGCCGCGGTAAATCACGGTAACGGCATATAGTGTTGAAACGTCAGGGAATTTAATCAGTCCATGAAACCGAAAATCTTCATCGACGGCGAGCACGGCACCACCGGCCTCCAGATCCGGGCGCTGCTTGCCGAGCGTGGCGACCTGGAGATCATTTCCATCCCGACGGAGCGTCGCAAGGAAACGGCGGCGCGCGCCGAATTCCTCAATGCCGCCGATATCGCGATCCTCTGCCTGCCGGACGATGCGGCGAAGGAGAGCGTCTCGCTGATCGCCAACGACACCACCAAGGTCATCGATGCGTCGACCGCGCATCGCGTCGCCGAAGGCTGGGCCTATGGCTTCGCCGAAATGGACAAGGATCAGGCCAAGGCGATCGCCATGGCCAAGCGCGTCGCCAACCCCGGCTGCTGGCCGCAGGGACCGATCGCGACGCTCAGGCCGCTGGTCACCGCCGGGCTGCTGCCGGCCGATTTCCCGATCGCCGTCAACGGCATTTCGGGCTATTCGGGCGGCGGTCGGCCGATGATCGAGGATTATGTCGCCAAGGGCGAGGACGCCTCGGAGTTCCTGCCCTATGGCCTCACCCTGCAGCACAAGCATGTGCCGGAACTGCGGGCCTATGCGAAGCTGTCGCATGACCCGATCATGCAGCCGGCGGTCGGCAATTTCGCCCAGGGCATGATCACGGTCGTGCCGCTGCAGCTTGGCAGCCTCGACCATGTGCCGACGGGTGTGGAGCTTCATGCCGCCATTGCCGACCATTTCGCTGCCATCAAGGGCGGCGTGGTCGAGGTGGCGCCCTATGCGCATCTGGAGCGCATGCCGGAGATCGATCCCGAGATCTACAACGGCACCAACCGCATGAAAGTCTATGTCTTTGCCAACGACAAACGCGCGCAGGCGCTGCTGCTGGCGGTCTATGACAATCTCGGCAAGGGTGCCTCGGGCGCCGCCGTCCAGAACATGGACCTGATGCTCGGTCTTTGACGGACGCACCAGCCTTCCCGGCGCGCTGGAAAGTCAGCGCGCCGGAACTCATTGCCGAAACCTTTTCGAGCCGCATCTGGAAGGTTGTTCGCGAAGACGGCTCGCCGGCCATCGTCAAGGCGCTCAAGCCTTTCGACGATGTCGCTGACGAATTGCGCGGCGAACATTTCCTCGCCTGGCGGCGCGGCGAAGGCGCGGTGCGCCTGCTTGGCCGCGACGGCCACAGCATGCTGCTGGAATATGCCGGCGAAACCCTGCTTACGCGGGTTCTCGATGAACAGGGCGACAACGCCGCGACCGCGATCGCGGCTGAGGTGATGGCAAAACTGTTTTCGCCATCCAAACATCCCTACCCGCCCGAACTTCAGCCGCTCAGGGAGCGGTACGCCAGCCTGTTCAGGAAGGCCGCGACGGATCGCGCTACCGGTGATGACAGCCTCTATGTCGAGGCCGCAGCCATCGCCGAGCGACTGCTGGAAAATCCGTACGATATCAGGCCGCTGCATGGCGACCTGCACCACGACAACATCCTGCACGGGCCGCGTGGCTGGCTGGTGATCGATCCGAAGGGCGTGCTTGGCGATCCCGGCTTCGATGCCGCCAACATGTTCTACAACCCGCTTGACCGCGACGCGCTTTGCCTCGATCCCCTCCGGATCGCGTACATGGCAGAAGTCTTTGCCAAGACGCTTGGGCAGTCACCGGCGGCGATACTGGACCATGCCATCGCCTATGGCTGCCTGTCCGCGGCCTGGCACCACGGGGACGACAACGCGGTCGAGGAGAATCGTGAACTGTCGATCGCCGAGGCGATCCGGACGGTGCGGACGCATTTCTGACCTCAGGGAACAGCTGAAGTAATCGATTGTTCACCATGATCGGCTACTGACCATGTCCTGGCGCCCACCCCAAGGATTTGTCATGGTCAGCGCAATCTCGGGTTCCTCCTCCGCAACCCAGTATTCCTCGTCCAGTTCCTCGAGCAATGCAGCCCAGGAGGCCGCGCTCGAAAAGCAGATCCAGGAGCTGGAAGACCAGGCCAAGGCGATCACCGATGAGGTCAAGGCCGCCCAGGTGCGGCAGGACATCGCCGTGGCCCAGGCCAAGCTTGACGCCCTCAGAGCCGCCGACGCCGACAAGGCTGCCAAGGCCGCTCAGAGCCAGTCGACGCCGTCCGCCGCCGCTGTGCGTCAGGCCGAGTTCGACGGAGAGAAAACCACGCAGTCCAATGAATTCTGGATGTGACGGGGCCAGGGGCCCTGCATCATCTCCTAAGCGCGATCTCCTGCGGCAAGGGGTAAGCCCCTTTGGTGCCGCGCCAATGTGCGGCGGCAAAGCCCAGCACGATCAGTGCGAAACCCTGATGGGTGAGCGCCATATGCAGCGGCACATGCATGAGCAGCGTGCCGATGCCGATCGAGGCCTGCACCAGCACCAGCACAAACAACAGCGTCGCACGGCGCGCATGGGTTGAGCCCGGCAGCCGCCGACGCGTGGCGATCATGTGCCAGAGCGCGACGGCGAAGACCGTATAGGCGCCGAGCCGATGCACGAACTGCACCGTCTTCGGGCTCTCGAAGAAATTGCGCCATGCAGGTTCGAGGATCAGCAGATCGCCGGGGATGATCTTGCCGTCCATCAGCGGCCAGGTGTTGTAACTCAAGCCCGCATCAAGCCCGGCGACCAGACCGCCGAGATAGATCTGGATCAGCGCCAGAAGTACGATGAAGCCGGCCAGGCGCTGCGTCGAACGATCGGCCGCAGGCTCGGAATGCGGCGCCAGCCCGCGCGCGACGACCATGGTGGCGGTGAAGATCAGCGCCGCCAGCGTCAAATGCGTCGCCAACCGGTACTGGCTGACGGAAACCCGATCAACCAGGCCGGAGGCCACCATCCACCAGCCGATGGCGCCCTGCAGGCCACCGAGAAGCAGAATGCCGACCAGCTTTGGCCCGAGGCCACGCTCGATGCGGCGTGTTGCCCAGAAGGCCAGCAGCGGCAAGGCAAAGACCAGGCCGACGCTACGCGCCAGGATGCGGTGCGCCCACTCCCACCAGAAGATCGACTTGAACGCCTCGATGCTCATGCCCTTGTTGAGCTCGGTGTATTGCGGGATCTGCTGATAGCGCTGGAATTCCTCCTGCCACTCGGTGTCGTTGAGCGGCGGAATGACGCCATGGATCGGCTGCCATTCGGTGATCGACAGGCCCGACTCGGTAAGCCGCGTGGCGCCGCCCACCAGCACCAGCGCAAACAGCACCAGAAGCACGATATAAAGCCAGCCGCGCACCAGCGCGCGGTTGCGCAGGTCACGGTCGCGGGCGACGTATGGTGCGGCGGCTGATATGGCAGCCATGATCTTGTCCCGTCCGGTTGAATGTCGCGGATTGGTGAACCATCGCACCGGCACTGGCAAGACTGTGCAGCGCGGCACGCCGTCGCGCCTGATGTCGCGGGTTGCGTGCGTCTTGCGTTCGGCCTAAGCGATAGCCATCAACGAGACCATACCATGCCTATTCGCCTGAAAAAGCTGATCGGAATGTTCCTGCTGGTGGCACTGGTCATCATCTATGCGCTGGTCGCATCGATCTTCGCGGTCGCGCGGCTGTCGGAGTCCGGCGCGTTGGTGCAATTCCTGTTCTTCCTGTTCAGCGGCCTGCTCTGGGTGCTGCCGGCGATGGGCATCATCAAGTGGCTGATGCTGGAGCCGCGGGCGAAGCGCTGAGCCTGCCCGTTGATCAGATGGTGACGAGCATCTTGCCGGCATTGGCAAGCGGCGTCGTCACACCCGACAGCATGGTGCGGATGTGGGCGAGGTTCTGGTAGCGGCCGTTGATTGAAATGCGCGGCAAGGCATGCAGGAAGCCGGCATGTTCGGCTCGCAGCACGCCATGGCGGGTCGTCACGGCGGAGGTATAGCCGGCGTCACGGACAAAGCCGACTTCGCGGCAGCCGACGGCGCTGGCATAGCCGTAGGGATAGGCGAAATGGCTGAGTTCCCTACCGAGTTCGGCCCGCAACATATCCTTCACGGCGCCGATCTCGTGCCGCGCATCGGCTTCGGAAAGCCGCTTCAGGTTGCTGTGGTTGATCGTATGGGCGCCGATCGTCACAAGCGGGTGCGCGGCAACGGTACGAATCTCATCCCAGTTCATCAGTGTCCGCAGGCGCGGAGCATCCGCGTCGACGCCATTTGAAGCGGCGAGATCGCGCAGCACGGTCCGCAGATCTTCCTCGCGGACCTCGGTGGCGAGATAGGCATGCAGCCGGGTTATCGCCTGGGTTTTCCTGGCCGGGGTCGCGCAATCGATCACCGCCGGACCGTTCGAGGTCGCCAGCGTCAGGCGTTCGCTGGCATTGACTATGTCCTCGGCGACATCCCACCACAGATCGGCGGTGCCATCGATCAGCCCCGGCGCGACATAGATGGTGATCGGCGCACCGTGCTTTTCCAGCACCGGCAGCGCCTCGGTCATGTTGTCGCGATAGGCATCGTCGGCGGTGATCGTGGCGAACCGGCCGCCCTTGCCGCCTGCCTTGATGCGCTCGACGGCTTCGTCCATCGAGACGAAGGCATAGCCGTCCGCCTTCATGTCGGCGATCACCGCGTCGAGGAAACTCGGCGCAATGTTGAGGTGCCGGTTGACGCTGTCGGGCTTCTCGGGGGGTCGCCGTCACGCGGTGCAGCATCAGGATGGCGCCGATGCCGCCGACAAACGGCCTGGCCAGCGGTGCGAGGCCGGTATAGCGCGCGACGTTGAGCGCCAGCTTCCGGATTGCCTCCCCACCGTCGATCATTCATTCACCTTTTGCGCCTAGGCTGATCCAAGCACGGAATACGCCTGAGCGCCCCCCAAATCGGGATCAATACGCCTTAAGGATTGAGGTATGGTTGACGCAATGGCGTCATTTGACGGCAATCGGCTCGCGGCGACCGAGGCTTCGCCACGCGCCCTGCCGAAGGATGCCCAGGGGCTGTCGGTTTCCGTTGCCGCGGCCGACGGGCTGGCGGCCTATGCGGGGTTCTGCCGCTCGGCGCTTAGCGCGCCGGCACAGGGCGCGACATGGATCCTGAACTGGGCCGCTCAGCTCAAGCCTGATCTTGTCGTGGCGACGCTCACGCTCGAAGGCAAACCGGTCTTCGCCCTGGCTCTGGAAGTCGTCAACCAGGGCCCGTTTCGGGTCGCCCGTTTCATGGGTGGCCGCCACGCCAACGGCAATTTCGCCGCCGCCGATCCGCAATGGCTGGCCAAGGCGGATAGCGCGGCTATCCGCTTGATGCTTGCAGCCATCGCCAGGGCCCGTCCGGACATCGATCTCATCACGCTGGAACGACTGCTGCCCGATCTCGACGGCATCGCCAACCCGCTCGCATCGCTCGATCATTTCGCCAGCCCCAATCTTTCGCTGGCCGTCGACCTTGCCGGTGGCTTCGATGCGCTGCTGCTGCGCGCCAGCGGCAAGCGCAAACGCAAGAAGCATCGTTCACAGACGCGCAAATTCGAGGCTGTCGGCAGCCACCGGCGCATCGAGGCGCGCAGCGCGGACGAGGTGGACAGGCTGCTCGACGCCTTCTTCGACATGAAGGAGCACCGCTTTCGCAAGATGGGCATTGCCAATGTCTTCGGCGACGATCAGACCCGCGCCTTTTTCCGGGGGCTGTTCACGCAAGCGCTGGCCTGGGACCCGCCGACTTTCGTGCTGCACGGGCTGGAGGTCGCCGGCAAGCTGCGCGCCGTCACCGGGTCGAGCCGTTCCGGCAAACGCCTGATCTGTGAGTTCGGCGCGATCGCCGAGGACGATCTCGCGCACAGCAGTCCCGGTGATTTCCTGTTCTTCGACAACATCCAGGAAGCCTGTGAGACCGGTTTTGCCGTCTATGATTTCTCCGTCGGCGACGAGCCCTACAAGCGGCAGTGGTGCGATCTCGAAACCCGGCATTTCGAAGTGCTGGTGCCGCTGACGCTGAAGGGCCGCGCGCTGGCGCAGACGCTTCGCCAGGGCGCACGGCTGAAGGCTTTCGTCAAGAACAGCCCGACGATCTGGAAGCTGACCAAGATGCTGCGCCGCAAGGCGGTTGGGCAGGCAGCGCCCACGGCTGGCGAGGACGAGAGCTAACTCTCAGAAATTGAGAGCTTCCTTGAGCGCTGGGCCCGCCCTGACGCGCAGATCGAGATCGGCCTCGATGTGATCGATGTGATGCAGCATCAGCCGGCTCGCCCGTTCGCAATCGCTGCTTTCCAGTGCACCGACAATTTCCGTGTGCTCGCTGTGACCGCAGGCTGACACACCGGACCGCCCGTAAAGCGCGATGACCAGCGACGAACGTGCTACCAGCTCCTCCATGAAGCGCTGCAGGATGGCGTTGCCGGCGACCGAAGCCAGCAACAAATGGAAATCGCCCGACGCCTTGATCTCGGAGCGTCGCGCATTCGGGCCGCGCTCGGCGATGAAGCGGCCTTCCTCGTCGAGTTGCGCCCTGAAGGCGACGATGTCGGCTGATGTGACGCGCCCGCAGGCGGCGATGGCAATGCCTGGTTCGATCAACCGGCGCGAAGCGAAGACCTGACGTGCTTCCTCGGGCGACGGGTTGGCGACGAACGCGCCGCGGTTGCGCTCGGTGCGCACCAGGCCTTCGAACGACAGCATCTGCAAGGCCGCGCGGGCGACAGTGCGCGACACGTCGAACAGCGTGCCGACCTCGCCTTCCGACAGTTTGGTGCCCGGCGCCAGCCGACGATCGACGATGGCGTCGCGCAGCTGGTCGCGGATCGCCTGAGCGCGATCCTGCGTGGCGCTGTCGGTGGCGGAATAGATCTGGTCGGCGATGTTCATGGCGATGTTCCCGCACCCTTCTAACGCGACTCATCCTTGTCGTACGAGAGGCAAAGTGGACACGAAGGCAAAAAAGATTGCATACGATTCTTGTGCAGATCGCGCACAATCGCCCATTATTTGTGCAATGCGCAAGATGGCTCGCCTGACAGGCAATGCCCAGGAACCCTGATTTTTAAGACAATTCAAATACTTGGCCGGTCGCTCCGATATTGGCACGCATGATGCATTGGTTAATGCGACCAAAAGGGAAGTCTGAATGTCCAAAGCCGCCGAGATCGACATCGTGTCCGTTTCGAAAATCTATGGAACGACGACCGCCGTCGAGGACATCAGCCTGAAGATACCGGCGGGCACCTATTGCTGCCTGCTCGGCCCCTCCGGCTGCGGCAAGACCTCGACGCTGCGCATGATCGCCGGCCACGAAAGCATCTCGTCCGGCGATGTCCGCCTCGGCAACACCGTCGTCACCGACCTGCCGCCGGCCAAGCGCGGCACGGCGATGATGTTCCAGTCCTACGCGCTGTTTCCGCATCTCGACCTCATCGACAATGTCGCCTTCAGCCTGAAGATGAAGGGCGTCGACAAGGGTGAGCGCCGCGCCAAGGCGCTCGACATGCTCAAACTGATGCAGATGGAAGCCTATGCGACGCGACGCCCGGCACAGCTTTCCGGCGGCCAGCAGCAGCGCGTCGCGCTGGCTCGCGCCCTGATCACCGATCCCGAGGCGCTGCTGCTCGACGAGCCGCTTTCGGCGCTCGATCCGTTCCTGAAGATCCGCATGCGGGCCGAGTTGAAGAAGCTGCAGACGTCGCTCGGCATCACCTTCGTCCACGTCACCCACAGCCAGGAGGAGGCCATGGCCTTGGCGGACCTGATCGTGGTGATGAATGACGGCCGCATCGAACAGGCGGCCCCGCCCCGCCACGTCTTCGAGCGGCCGGCCACGGCTTTCGTCGCCCGCTTCATGGGCGACCACAATGTCATCTCCGGCCGGGTCACCGGCAGCCAGGACGGCATGGTCACCTTCGGCGTCAATGGCGGCGGCTCGCTCGCCGCCAGCGGTGCACCGCAGGAAGCGGGAGCGCCGATCGACATCGCCATCCGCACCGACCATGTGCGCATCGGCGACGCGCCCTCGCCCGGCCTCGGCTTCACCGGCATCGTCGCCAACATCGAGTATCGCGGCGCCACCGTGAAACTTTCCGTTACCGGTGCCGGCATCGACGATTTCACCGTCATCGTCGACGATTCCGACTTCTTCGCCAAACCCGTCGCCATTGGCGACGCCGTACCGCTCGCCTGGGATCCGCAAGACGCGATCGTGCTCGGCCGCCTTCATTCATGACTCCAACCAAGCAAAACAAGACAGGGGAATAGACATGACAAACACCAAAGAAACCAAGACTGGCATTTCGCGCCGCTCTCTGCTCAAGACAGGTGCCGCCGCCGTTGGCCTCGCCGCCGGCTCGGGCGTCATCACCGGCTTCCCGACCATCTGGGCGCAGTCCAACATCACGCTGCGCCAATTCGGCACCGGCGTGTCGAACCTCAACGCCATCGCTGACAAGTGCAAGGCCGACCTCGGCATCACGCTGGAGATGACGGCGACGGATTCCGACGCCGCCGCGCAGCGCGCCGTGACCCAGCCCGACAGCTACGACATCGCCGATATCGAATACTGGATCTGCAAGAAGGTGTTCCCCACCGGCGTGCTGCAGCCGATGGATGTCAGCAAGCTGAAATATTACGACGAGCTGGTGCCGCTGTTCAAAACCGGCAAACTCACCCCCGACAGCGTGATCGCCCAGGGCACGGCGCCGCACACGGTCGGCTATGTCGAGGCACAGGACTCCAAGACCTTCGCCAAGGCGCCGACCAACTGGTTCACCATGGTGCCGACCATCTACAACGCCGATACGCTGGGCATCCGCCCCGACCTCGTCGGTCGCGACATCACCACCTGGGCCGACATTATGGACCCGGCCTTCAAGGGCAAGACCGCCATCCTCAACATCCCGTCCATCGGCATCATGGATGCCGCCATGATCATGGAAGCCACCGGCAACATCAAATATGCCGACAAGGGCAACATGACCAAGGACGAGATCGACAAGACGATCGACTTCCTGATCAAGGCCAAGCAGGGCGGTCAGTTCCGCGCCTTCTGGAAGTCCTTCGACGAGAGCGTCAATCTGATGGCGTCGGGCGAAGTGGTCATCCAGTCCATGTGGTCGCCGGCGGTGGCCGCCGTGCGTTCCAAGGGCATCCCTTGCCGCTTCCAGCCGCTCAAGGAAGGTTACCGCTCATGGGGCGGCGGCCTTGGCCTTGCCGCCCATCTCAAGGGCGCCGAGCTCGACGCGGCCTATGAATACATCAACTGGTACACGTCGGGTTGGGTCGGCGGCTACCTCAACCGCCAGGGCTACTACTCGGCCAACATGGTCTCGGCCAAGAAGTTCATGACCGAGGACGAGTGGGGCTACTGGATCGAGGGCAAGCCGGCCAAGGGCGAGATCAAGGCACCCGACGGCACCGTCATGGAAAAGGCCGGCGCCGTGCGCGACGGCGGCTCGTTCGAGGAGCGCATGGGCAAGGTCGCCTGCTGGAATTCGGTGATGGACGAGGACCGCTACATGGTGAAGCGCTGGAACGAGTTCATCGCGGCGTAAGGAAACAAGCGCCCCTCCTCTTCCCCTTCTCCCCTTGTGGGAGGAGGGGGATCGACGCGTAGCGCCGAGACGGATGAGGGGTGTTCCAGCGGAGTGAGACGTTGGTGTTCCCTGGAGCACCCCTCATCCGACCTCACTTCGTGAGGCCACCGCCCCGGGGCGAGCCACGGGTCTCGCCCCGTCCTTCGGACCCCACAAAGGGAGAAGGTGCCCGCTCTGCCCGCACCGCGAACCTGCACCGGGAGAATTGATGACAGTCGCGCTCGAACGCCCCACCATCGCCGCCAGCCCCACCAGGCGAGGCCGCCGCTTTTCGCTCGGCGCCGTCACGCCCTATCTGCAGTCGGCTCCGCTGGCGCTGATCCTCGGCGCGTTCCTGCTTTTGCCCATCATCATGATCGTCGTCGTGTCCTTCTGGGATTACGACTTCGCCGCCATGTATCCGGATTTCCTGACCACCAACTATTCCGATGTGCTGGGCTCCTGGGTCACCTGGAAGACCTATCTCAACACCATCAAATTCGCGGCCATCGTCTGGGCGCTGACCTTGTTCATCGGCTTCTGGGTCGCCTATTTCCTCGCCTTCCACATCCGCACGACAGCCATGCAGATGGTGCTGTTCCTGGTCTGCACCGTGCCGTTCCTGACCTCCAACATCATCCGCATGATCTCGTGGATCCCGGTGCTCGGCCGCAACGGGCTGATCAACTCGACGCTGGTGCATCTGGGACTGGTGCCAAAACCCATCGAATGGCTGCTCTATTCCGAATTCGCGGTCGTGCTGGCCATGGTGCATCTCTACACGCTGTTCATGGTGACGCCGATCTTCAACACGCTGATGCGCATCGACCGCTCGCTGGTCGAGGCCGCACGCGATGCTGGGGCCTCCGGCTGGCAGGTGCTGTGGAACGTCATCATTCCGCTGGCGAAGCCCGGCATGGCGATCGGCACCATTTTCGTCGTCACGCTGGTGATGGCCGATTTCTCCACCGTGCAGGTGATGTCGGGCGGCCAGAGCGCATCTGTTGCGCTGATGATGAAGAACCAGATGTCGCTGCTGCAATATCCGGCCGCAGCCGCCAACGCCGTGGTGCTTTTGGTGCTGGTGCTTCTGATGGTCGCCGGCATCCTGCGCATCGTCGATATCCGCCGGGAGCTTTGACGTGAGCCACGAAAAACGCACCCTCGAATTCTACGTGCTCGCGGCCTTCTTCGCGCTGTTCGTGCTGTTCCTCTACGGTCCGCTGTCGGCGATCCTGATCCTCTCCTTCCAGGGCGAGACCGGCGGCCTCACCTTCCCGCTCAACGGCGTGTCGCTGCACTGGTTCGCCAATCTGTTCGAACGCCAGGCGGTTGGCGATTTCGGCGGCAGCTTCAAGCGTTCGCTGGTGCTGGGCCTGATGGTGATGATCGTCACCGTCATCGTGTCGCTGCTCGCCGGCCTTGCCTTCCGGCAAAAATTTCGCGGCGCCACAGCACTTTTCTATCTGGCGGTGGCCAGTCTCGTCGTGCCCTCCATCATCATCTCGCTGGGCATCGGCGTGGTCTTCCAGCAGGTCGGCTTGCGCCCTGCCTGGTATACGTCGGCCTTCGGCGCGCATCTGACCTGGACCTTGCCGTTCGGCGTGCTCATCATGTTCGCCGTCTTCAACCGCTTCTCGCCGGCTTACGAGGAGGCCGCGCGCGATCTTGGCGCCACCTCCTGGCAGACCTTCGTCCATGTCGTGCTTCCGATGATCGCGCCGAGCCTGATCGGGGTCGGCCTGTTCGGCTTCACGCTCTCGTATGACGAGTTCGCCCGCACGCTGATGACATCGGGAACCTTCAACACGCTGCCGCTCGAGATCTATGGCATGACCACCAATGTCACGACGCCGGTGCTCTATGCGCTGGGCACGGTGACCACCGTGTTTTCGTTCCTGGTGATCCTGGCGACGCTGGGTGCCATCCTCTACGTCGGCCGCCGCCGGGCGAGAGCGTGACCGTGCAGATCCTGGTGGTGAACCCCAATACGACGGCCAGCATGACCGAGACCATCGGTGCGGCGGCGCGCGCAGTCGCCGGCGCCTGGACCGAAATCGTCGCCGTCACCTCATCAACGGGACCAGCTTCGATCGAGGGCTATTATGACGAGGCGCTGGCCGTGCCGGGCCTACTGATGGAGATCGCCGCCGGCGAACGCGTCGGTGCTCAAGCCGCGGTCATCGCCTGTTTCGACGACACCGGCCTCGACGCCGCGCGGGCCATGGCCGCCATCCCCGTCATCGGTATTTGCGAGGCGGCACTCAGCATGGCCTCCTTCATCGCCCAGCGTTTCACCGTCGTCACCACCACCGAACGCTCGCGCGTGCCGGTGGAGGGGCTGGTGCAGCGCTACGGCATGGCAGGACGGGCGCGTGTGCGGGCCGCCGACATTCCGGTGCTGGCGCTCGAGGATCCGGCATCAGGCGCGGTCGGTAAGCTGCGCGACGAAATCGCCCGCGCTGTGGAGGAGGATCGTGCCGAGGCCATTGTGCTTGGCTGCGCCGGCATGGCCGACCTTGCCCATCAGTTGCAGGCCGATTTCGGTCTGCCGGTCATCGACGGTGTCGGCGCCGCGATCAAGCAGGCCGAAGCGCTGATTGCGCTCGGCCTGTCGACATCGAAGCGCGGTGCCTATGCCAGCCCGCTGGCCAAGCCCTATCGTGGTATGCTGAAATCGTTCTCGCCCGGAGCTGTCGCCGCGGAGTGAGCACATGGAACCGACCATCCGCACGCTGTCGCTGGGGGAATTGGCCGACCTCATCGACTGGGCGGCGGCGGAGGGCTGGAACCCCGGCCTTGAAGACGCGGCGATGTTCCAGGCGGCGGATCCAGAGGGTTTCATCGGTGCTTTTGTCGGCAACGACATGGTCGCCGCGATCTCGGCGGTGGCCTATGGCCCCGATTTTGGGTTCATCGGGCTCTACATCTGCCGTCCGGACATGCGCGGCAAGGGCTACGGCAAGGCGGTTTGGACCGCGGGCATGGACAGGCTGGCCGGGCGCACCATCGGCCTCGACGGCGTCGAAGAGCAGCAGTCCAACTACCGGAGCAAGGGGTTCAAGCCGGTCTACGAGACCATCCGTTACAGCGGACGCCCTACGGCCTTGCCCGTCGGCGCCGATCGGCCTCGTATCGTGACCGCGCAGCCTGTGCCCGACATCATCGGATATGACGCGCTTTGCTTTCCCGCACCCCGGCGCTCTTTCCTGCAGCGATGGTTGCTGCCGCCTCACCGTGCCCTGACAGCGATCACATCGCGGGGAACGGCCGGCTATGCGGTGGCGCGATCCTGCCGCAGCGGCTTCAAGATCGGCCCGCTCTTCGCCGACGACGCGCAGACAGCACTTGAATTGGTCGGAGAGCTGGCGAGCGTATGCGAGGGTGGCGAATTGAACATCGACGTCCCGGCCACCCAGGTGGATTTCATCGCGGCGCTCGAGGCGGCGGGTTTCGCACCGACCTTCAGCACCACCCGCATGTACAAAGGCCCCCCGCCAAAGCTCGATGCCAACAGGATATTCGGGGTGACGACGCTGGAGTTGGGATAGGCCGAGGGCGCGGCTTTCAGGCCGCGGAGCGCCGTCCCGGCGTGCCCGGCGGTTCGTGGCCAAGCGGCGTCACCAGCGTCAGGTCGGGGTAGCCGCTCTCGATCAGCTTGACCGCGGCTTTCGTCACCTCGTCGTCCGGCTCGAGCATGGACAGGAACACTTCGGTGGCCTCGCCGCCCAGGCGGCTGATGCCTTGCGCATCGGCCGGCCCGCATTCGACCACCACAAGATCATAGGCGGTGGTCAGCGACTGCATGATGATCGGCAGCCGGTCGGCGGCGCGCATGGCGCGAACCGGATCGGCGGTGCCGACGGGAATGACGTGGCAGTCGGAATAGAGATCGGCATGGATGACGTCGCTGAACTGCGCCTGCGAGGCGAGCAGATCGGTGATCCCCGGGAAAAGCCCGCTGTCCAGCATCGGCCGCGAAGCAGCACCCGAGGCGGTGAGGTCGAGCAGCAGCACGCGCAGGCCGGCGTCGGACACTTCGCGCGCCACCAGGATCGCCGACGCGGCCGCCTCGTCGCCTTCGGGCGACACGAATATGGCGCGCGCGGCCCCGCTGGCGATCAGCTTTTCCGCGGCCTTCTCGATGTCGATCTCGCCAAGCACCGAGCGCGGCCGCTCGGCCTTTATAACGGGCTCCGGCTCGGCCACGGATGCGGCCTCTGCGACAGGCTCGGCCTTGGCGGCCGGATCGGGCTCGGCAACGGGCACCGGCTGCACCACCATCTCCGGCTCCGTCACTGTTTCGGGCCATGGCGCCCCGGCGGCACGATTGGCGAACTCACTGGCGACGGCCGGCTCCAGGCGGACGGATGGCTGCGGAACCGCCTGCTCCTGGTAGGCAGTCGGCGGCATCTCCACTTCGTCGATCGGCGCGAAACGGGCGCCCGGGGCTGGGCGCATGGCGCGGCCCGAGAAGAGCTCCTTGAGCAGCGTGAATATAGCCGCCAGCAGAAGCGAAGCCGCCGCAGCCGCGCCAACGATCGGCCCGACCTTGGGGAAGTATGGCTCGGAGGGCACCGAGGCCGGTGAGGAAACCCGGGCGTCGACCGGCACATAGTTGCGGTCCTGACGCGATGCCGCCTCGCGGTAGTTGGTCAGATAGAGTTCGAGCTGCTGGCGCTTGGCGGCCGCATCGCGCTGCAGCGCGTCGAGACCGACCTGCTCGTTGCCTGCCTGTGCCGACGCTGCCTTCAGTTGATTGACGTCGGAGATGAGCTGGCTTTCGCGCGCCTTGGCCGCATCGGCCTGCATCACCAGGCCCTTCATGATCTTCTGGGCTTCGCTGCGGATCTGCGCGTCGAGATCGGCGAGCTGTGACTTCGCGGCGCGAACGCGCGGATGGTTGTCGAGCATCGTCGTCGACAAGTCGGCGATGGTGGCGCGCAACTCGACCTGCCGCTCCCGCAAACGCTGGATCAGGTCGGACGACAGCACTTCCGGCAGCGAGTCGAGCGAGCCGCCATTCTGCAGCGCCTTGCGCACGTTGTCGGCAGTGCCTTCGGCGCGGCGCGGTTGGCCCGCACCCGCGACAATTCGGTCGACAGCTCGGCCAGTTGCTGGGTGGCCAGGGTGGCATTGTTGCCGCCCATCAACAGGTCTGATTGGCCGCGGTAGGCCGCGACCTTGGCCTCGGCATCCCTGACCTGCTTCGACAGATCGGCGATCTCGGGCGCCAGAAAGTCCGCGGCGGCGGTGTTCGATCTCGCTCTTGGCCGCGCCCTGCCCGGCAATATAGGCAGCGGCAATGGCGTCGGGGATGGCGGCGGCGAGCTTCGGGTCCTCGGAGGAGAACTCGATGGCGATGATGCGGGTCTTTTCAACGCCAAAGACGTTGAGCTTCTCGCGCATCTTCTTCAACACGCGCTCGTCGGCCGGAACATCCATCGGGTCGTTCTTCAGCCCAAGCAGGATCAGCACGCGGCTCAGCGACGACATGTTGATCGTTTCGTCGAACTCAGGCAGTCGCCCCAGGCCGAGCTTCTGCGCCACCTGTTTGAGGATTTCGTTGGACGAAATGATCTGGACCTGGGTGGCGACGCCTTGCTCGTCGAGGATCGGCTTGTCGCCGTCATTGTTGCTGCCGGCCGGACGGGTGTAGACGGATTCGCGCGGTGCGATTTCCACCTGCGTCTGGGCCTTGTAGTGCTTGGTCGCGAACGAAGCGAAGGCAAACGCCAGACCCGTCACCACCAGAACGAAGAGCAATATGCGCAGCCAGTTCCTCGCCAGGCTGGCGAAGAGCTGCCTGAGGTCAACGTCGACATCTGCGGCCGCGGACTGAACGGACATGCATCCCTACTCCGAAACTGGGTCAGGGTGCACCGTAAACAACTATGGTAACTCAGCCGTTAAGATCGCGGTAATACTCCGTTAGGGATTACTGCAAGCACCCAAGAAAATCGATAAAAATGGCAAAACCCTTGCTTCGCGCAGCGCTATCGGCCGGCTCCTTTACCGGCCATTAACCCTAACAGGATGATAACGAACCCGATCCCAGATGTTTGCTGCGACGCCGCAGCGGCCAGTCGAAGGTACGTATCCGGTCATGAAAAGCACTGCTTCCCTCTTTCACGCTCTGCTTGCCGTATCGATGCTCGCCGGCTGCTCCAGTTACCGGCCGACGCCGGCCGCCTTCCACGAGGTTCTCGATCAACCCTATCGTCTCGGCGCCGGCGACCGCATCCGCGTCACCGTGTTCGAGCAGGACGGGCTGACCAACACCTACAGTGTCGACCAGTCCGGCTACCTCTCCTTCCCGCTCGTCGGCGCCATTCCTGCGCGTGGCCACACCGCGCAGCAGATGGAAAAAGAGATCGCCGACAAATTGCGGCAAGGCTATCTGCGCGACCCCGACGTCTCGGTCGAGATTGATCGCTACCGGCCGATCTTCGTCATGGGCGAAGTGGGGGCTGCCGGCCAGTATTCCTATGTGCCCGGCCTGACCGTGCAGAAGGCCATCGCCATTGCCGGCGGCTTCTCGGCGCGCGCCAACCAGGAAAGCGTCGACATCACCCGCGACATCAACGGCAAGGTGATGACCGGCCGCGTGGTCACGTCCGATCCGCTGCTGCCCGGAGATACCGTCTACGTCCGCGAACGCCTGTTCTGACAGACACCACGTGGCGGACAAGCTCAGGATCGTCCACTGCTTTCGTTCACCCGTCGGAGGAATTTTCCGGCATGTGCGCGACCTGACCGAAGCGCAGGTCGCCGCCGGCCATGTGGTGGGCATCGTCTGCGACTCGACCACCGGCGGCGAATTCGAGGAGCACCTGTTCGAGCAGATGAAGGACATGCTGGCGCTCGGCATCCATCGCACGCCAATGCAGCGCCATGTCGGCCCGGGCGATCTCGCCTCGGCCCGGCGCACCTACAGGATCATCAAGGAATTGCGGCCGGACGTGTTGCACGGGCACGGCGCCAAGGGTGGCGCCTATGCCCGTCTGTTCGGCTCATTGTTGCGGGTATCAAGGTCTCGCGTAGCCCGCCTTTATTCGCCGCATGGCGGCTCCCTCCACTATGACGAAACGACAGCCACGGGGAAGCTGTTCTTCGCGCTGGAGCGCTCCATGGCGCGCTTCACCGATTGCCTGCTGTTCGTCTCGGACTACGAGCGGCGGGCCTATCGCAGGAAGGTGGGCGAGCCGCCGATCCCCAACATGCTGGTCTACAACGGACTGCGCGCCGCCGAATTCGAGCCGGTACTCATCACACCGGACGCAGCGGATCTGCTCTATATCGGCATGATGCGGGACCTGAAGGGACCCGACATCTTCATCGACGCCCTGGCCGCCGCCGGTCCCCGGCTTGGCCGCGCGCTGACCGCGGTGATGGTCGGCGATGGTGACGACCTGCCGCGCTACCACGCGCAAGTGGAGCGCCTGGGGCTTCAAGCCCATGTCCGCTTCCTGCCGCCCATGCCGGCCAGGGAGGCCTTCGCGCTGGCGGCGCTCGTCGTCGTTCCCTCCCGCGCGGAAGCCATGCCCTATATCGTGCTGGAGACACTTGCCGCGGCGAGACCGATGATCGCCACCGCCGTCGGCGGCATACCGGAGATCTTCGGTTCCGACTCCCTTGCCTTGATCCGGCCCGATCCGCTCGAACTCGCCGACAAGATGAGCGAGGCGCTGGCCGACCTTGCCGCCTATGGCAGGCTGATGCCCGATGGCGCCGGCCTCAGGGCGCGCTTCGGCGCCGACGTCATGGCCGCCGAAATCGAGAAGGCCTATTTCGCCGCGCTCGACAGGTAACGCCCAGGCCTTTCCAAAGCCATGCGTTGTTTCAAGGGTTTCTTAGCTCTCTTTTGCTAATCACCCTGGGGAAGCTTGCGGACTGTTCCATGAATGAGATCGATCCCGCGCACCGCTTTTCACCCGAAGCGGTGCGTAAATTCGACGGCCCGGCCGATGGCGATGCGCCCGGCGGCATGAACGACGTTGCCCGGCAGGTCGCGTCGCAATACCGGCGCGATACGATGTCGCCGATCATGGTCAGCGGCGTCCTGCGCATGATCGAATTCGGGGTGCTGTTCCTTTCGGGGCTCTGCGTCTATTTCTACTTTGTCGGGTTCTTCAATTACCTCGCCTGGCAATATCCGGTGACGATGGCCGCCGCGTCGTTCCTCGCCGTGGTGCTGCTCGATGTCACCGACTGTTACCAGGTCGTCTCCCTGATGCGGCCGATCGCCAACTTTGGCCGGATCCTGTTGGCCTGGGCCGGCGCCTTCGCGCTGATGGCGTTGACGGCCTTTGCCATGAAGATGTCGGAAGACTATTCGCGGCTTTTGTTCGGCACCTGGTTCGTCGTCGGCTTCGTCCTCCTCTTCGGCCTCAGGCTGGTGATGTCGAGACTGATCCGGCGCTGGGCACGCGATGGACGCATGGAGCGGCGCGCCGTCATCGTCGGCGGCGGCAAGGCGGCGGAAGTCCTGATCCGCTCGGTCGAGAAGCAGCCTTACAACGACATCCGCATCTGCGGCATCTTCGATGACCGCTCAGACAAGCGCTCGCCGCCGATCGTCGCCGGCTATCCCAAGCTCGGCACCATTTCGGAACTGATCGAATTCGCCCGCATCGCCCGCATCGACATGCTGATCGTATCGCTGCCGTTGACCGCCGAAACGCGTGTGCTGCAGCTGTTGAAGAAGCTGTGGGTGCTGCCGGTCGATATCCGGCTTTCGGCGCATTCCAACGCGCTGCAGTTTCGCCCGCGCGCCTATTCCTTCATCGGCTCGGTGCCGATGCTCGACATATTCGACAAGCCGATCAACGACTGGGATTCGGTCGCCAAGCGCGCCTTCGACATAATCTTCTCGCTGATCGGCATCATCGTCTTCTCGCCGGTGATGCTGGCGACCGCGATCGCCATAAAACTCGACAGCAAGGGACCGGTGCTGTTCAAGCAGAAGCGGCACGGCTTCAACAACGAGATCATCGAGGTCTACAAGTTCCGCTCGATGTACACCGACCGGTCGGATCCGACCGCCAAGCAGACGGTGACCAAGAACGATCCGCGCGTCACCCGCGTCGGCCGCTTCATCCGCAAGACGTCGATCGACGAACTGCCGCAGTTCGTCAATTCGCTGCTGGGCTCGCTGTCGCTGATCGGCCCGCGTCCGCACGCGATTGCCGCGCAATCGCACAACCTCCTCTACAACGAGGTGGTCGACGGCTATTTCGCCCGCCACAAGGTCAAGCCCGGCGTCACCGGCTGGGCGCAGATCAATGGCTGGCGCGGCGAGATGGACACCAACGAGAAGATCCGCATGCGGACAGAGTACGACCTCTACTACATCGAGAACTGGTCGCTGCTGTTCGATCTCAGAATCCTGTTCCTGACGCCGGTCCGGCTGCTCAACACGGAAAACGCCTATTGAGCGCGATTTCCCATGAGCTGCCGCGAGCCGCGGTCAACGCCAAGCTGATCGCGCTGATTTCTTCCGCTGCGGTGGTGGTCGGTATCCTTCTGTCCGGCTTCGTCATCAGCGAGCCGGCGCCTTACGAAATCTACATGGCCGGGCTGATCGCCATCTGGGCGCTCTTCGGCTTGCGGATTTCCCGCGCGGCCATGCCGCTGCTGGTGCTGCTGGTGACGATGAACATCGGCGGCATGATTTCGATGACGCAGATGGCGGACCTCGCCTTCACGCCGCTCTATCTCTCCGTGTCGCTGTTTCTTGCCTTCAGCGCGGTGTTCTTCGCCTCCGTCACCGCCACACAGCCAGGCCTCTACCGGCTGATCTTCAATGCCTATGTCGTCTCGGCGGTGGCGACCTCGCTGCTCGGCATAGCAGGCTATTTCCATGCCTTCCCCGGCGCCGAGATGTTCACCAAATACGATCGCGCCGCTGGTGCCTTCCAGGACCCGAACGTTTTCGGGCCGTTTCTGGTGCTGCCCGGCATCTATCTGCTCTATCTGATCCTGACCGGTTCGGTCTCGCGCATGCCGTTGCTGGCGGTGCCGCTGCTGATCATCACATTGGGCATCTTCTTCTCTTTCTCGCGCGGCGCCTGGGGCATGTTCGCCGTCTCTGCCGTGCTGCTCACCGGCTGCCTGTTCCTGCAGAGCGCCAGCGGCAAGTTCCGGCTGCGCGTGGTGATCATGACCATCGCCGCGCTGTCACTGCTGACGATCGCCATCATCGTCATCCTGCAACTGCCCGGCGTGTCGGAGATGTTCTCCAGCCGCGCGCATCTCGAACAGAGCTATGACACCGCCCGCCTCGGCCGCTTCGCCCGCTACGGAATCGGCTTCCAGATGGCGATGGAGCGTCCGTTTGGCATCGGGCCGCTGGTCTTCGGCAAGATGTTCGGCGAGGACACGCACGACATCTGGCTGAAAATGCTGATGGACTATGGCTGGCTCGGCTTCGTGTCGTTCCTGACGCTGGTCGCCTGGACCATAGTGGCCGGGTTCCGCATCCTGCTGCGCGACCGGCCGTGGCAGCCCTATCTCCTGTGCGCCTATGTCGCCTTCATCGGCAATATCGGGCTCGGCACCTTCATCGACATCGATCACTGGCGCCATATGTATCTGCTGCTCGGCCTGATCTGGGGTGCCATCGCGCTGGAATACCGCCATCAGCGGCTGTTGCGGCCGGCATTTCCGGGCGTATCGGCGATCGCGCGATAAACACCGAATTTCGGTTGACCCGGGCGGGGTTATCACGATACATCGCGACCGGTCCGGAGTGTAGCGCAGCCCGGTAGCGCACTTGACTGGGGGTCAAGGGGTCGTCGGTTCGAATCCGGCCACTCCGACCATTAAAAACAAAGGCTTAGCCGTTTCCCCCAGAGGTGGCTATAAAATTTCTAGCCACATTGTAGCCAGCGAGCCTCGCGAGGCCCAGAGCAGTCGCTCCAGCAGCCTCGGAACCTTCCCTAGTCCGATAGGTTGAGTCTCGTGACGGCGGAGCATTTGTTTGTCCCTCATGCGGACGTCGGGCCTCGTACCCTTATTCGCCGTCACGCCTACCGCGCGACGTATGCCCGTAGCACCTTCGCTTAGGGCGGCAATACCCTCGTACAATTGCAGCGCGTCATTGCAGCCGATACTTTATTAGCTGTCGGCCATCAACCCCCCCCAAGCGATGGCGCGAACCAAGCTCCCCCCGCGAGCTTGAAATCAACCCGCTGCCAACCCCTCCCGGCAGCGGGTTTTTTCGTGGTGGGGCCATACAAGAAAAATCACCCATTCCGTGCTGGATCATTCCGTCGCGCTCAGCGTTGGTTGATATCAACACGGAGCATCACCATGGACGACGAACGGGACGAAGCAATTCAGCGACGCGCATACGAAATTTGGGAGCGCGAAGGCGGCGTGCATGGCGATCCGGAGAAACATTGGCACCAAGCTGAGGCTGAAATCGAGCGCGAGGCTGCACTGGAGGCCCGCCAAGGCACCACTACCGCGTTATCGAGCAAGGCAAAGAAGCCGCGCCGCGGCGAGACCTCCATTTCTGACGTCATGACCGTCGAGGCCCTGGCGATGCGAACCGGCATCACCGGCGATCAGGCACAAGACCTTATAGACCGGCTGGGCGATGACCGGGCGGCAATAGAGGATGCGGCGCGGAGCTTGGCCGCTGGGCAGCAGAATTTCAGCAAATAGAAACCCCGCACTAGGCGGGGTTCTGTCGTTGTGATGTGGGAGCGGTTAGGCGTCGGCCAGCCAACATGCAGGACACAACGCCGTCTGATGCAGCAAGCACTCTAAGCACGGCTCGCTGCCCGGTACGACGTCCACCAGGCTGTCACCCAGTATCATCCTGTCGCGGTTCGGATCCACGTTCATAAAAGAGCGCAGGCCGTACACCTCGCGCCCTTTGCTGGTCTTAACCCGCCCCATAACAAGCGACGGTAAGATTTGGTCTTTGTGGGAGATGCACTGGCCTAGCTTGAAGCGCCAGGTGGTTGGCGGCTGTTCGGCGTTAGCCGCGCTGCTACTCGAGTGAAATTCCTGACCTTCATCTAAAACGGTCATTCTCAGTTCTCCAGTTTGGCCTCTCCAGGCCCCACGCCGGATGGCCCGGCTGCCGGGGGAGAGAGGCGACTGGAGATCGCTGGCAAGCTTTTAGGCGCTTAGCCTTGGACATGGCTTGCCACCCCGGCCAAGACGATCTTGGTCCGCGCCGTTTCGACCTTTTTTTGCAGTTAACCCCTTACCCTTGTCTAAAAGCATGGCCGAGAATCGGACCGGTTGCAAGAACCTTCACAATATTTATTTTCGCTATCCACTCGGCAAGGCGCTTTCGCCTAGCAACTAGGCGTTTTCACATTTTTTGTCCAAGAAACAAGGCGTTTACACAACTTCGCTCCAAGGCGTTTTCGCCTTAAGTATCAGGATTGAATATGCGAAAACGCCTAAATGTATTTGGGAGAATCCATGTGGACTCTACCGTTATTTTGTGGATCAATACGTCATCTGGCCAACGGCAGGATGACACCATGAAAACACGACCGTACCTTCGATGAACTCTCCAAGGCGCTGGCACTGCCCCACCGCAGGGATTGGCGCGGCGTAGTTGGCGCCATTGCCATTGAACTCGGCGGCAAGCTCGCGACAGGCCTTGCTATTGGAATTGGAATTGCTGTCGGTCGCGCGCTGGCGGGCTGAGGCCCTCAAAAGAACGGCGGCGGGCTGGGATGAGGCTGCGGAAGGGCATCCCTGGTAAACATCAGAAATTAAGGGTGTGACAAACTAGACAACGGAATGACTCGCTAACCGATTGTCGGAAGCGTACCCTTCCTTTGTCGCTCGGTCTTCAATGGCAAAGAGCGCTTGAAAGAGTCGATCACGCTTTCGCCCAATAGGGAGTATGCGAGATGACCATTCGCGGAACGGCTGACGAAATTCAGCTGGCAACACTCACCAGGATTTTGGACGATTATTGCGAGCAAGCTGGCATGGAAGGCACACACCCAGCCCGCGAGCATCTGGCGCGGCGCCTGATCGCTCTTTTCACTGGTGGCATCGATAGCCCAGACCATATCAAGATGGCTCTTGACGGGGTAGTGAAGGACTGGAAACCAAACGGCGCGCACCCGTTCTAAGGTTCCTTCAGCATCCGGGCTTCTCGCACCAACGATGACCAGTTGTAGCCGAGGAACAGGACAAGCTCCCGAGCCTGCGCTTCGGTTATCCCGGTCTCTTTGACCAACCTACGGATAAGTTCGTCCGCTGCGGTCGGCTGCTTGCGCTGCTCGTCGCTCATCAAAAGTTGTCCCTTGGCGTCACAACGCAACTTACCGTTACGGGTTCCCCCAGCGGAATGACTCGCTAATAGATTGTCGGAAGCGTACAATCCCCAAGTCGCCCGCCTTATCCGGCAAACGGGCGCTTGGAAGTCAACTCAGGTGCTTTCGCCCCCAAAGGGAGAAAGGCCTGTGCTACTGACAAAATCCTCCGAATCCAATAGGCCCGCCGCTCTAAAGCTAGGGCAGCGCGTGATACGTACTCGTGGGACGGAGTGCGGGACCGTCGTTGAAGTCACCTATCACAATGCCAAGGTGAAATGGGATCGGGGAGCCACAAGCTATTTCCGTCACGGCTCTGATCAAAACGTCCGGTCGTATCATGGCTGAGGCCATTAACCAGGACAATCTCCCCGATACACCGGCCACTGCGGGAGCATTCCCCCGCGCTGATTGAATATTAGTATATTAGCAATCACGCAATTAGCTTAAAGGGGGTCGCACCGGTCCCGTGGTGTTTCCACCGGATGAACGGGACTTCCGCCCCGGTGACGTCCCGCACGGCCTTCAACAGCACCTCATGCAAGACACGCGTCTGCCTGTAGTGGTCGCAGAACGGGGATATGAACGGTTTGACGATGCTTAGGTGCAGCGCTTCCGCTGCTGCTAGAAAGCGTTCGATTTCAGCCTGCGATAACTGCTTTGAGGGTTTTGACCTGGCCATTGGCGATCTCCGTTTTGAGGGGATCGCCGCAACGGGAGGATTATATTCCTGATATTGGTGGCGTCGGCAAGGTCTATCAATCCGGGTCCCTAAGAATATCTGCCTCGATCGCCGCATTGACGAAGGCGGCGCGGGCATAGCCGGCCTCTTTTAGCCCCTCGAGCACGCCCAAGCATGCCTTGCGGGCGGCAACGTGACAGCGGCCCGTCTTCACAGGCCAGCGGTTTAGCAGGATGTCCGCGGCCTGGGCGACGCGCTCAACCTTGAAAGTCGTGTTCTTTGATCTGCCGAGCGCAACCCGCACCGGCTCATCGAAACGCTGGTCCTGCATGCTTCCCTCCCGGACTCGACCTCGGAGGCAATTCGGTTAAGCCTCAGGGCATTGATCGCCGGCCGCTTCAAAAAAAGCCCGCTGCCTGTCCCATCGTGGCAACGGGCTGAGTGCGCTTTTGGAGGGCAATTGAGCCCGCCCTAACATTAGTTCGGGAAGGCGCTCTTGTCGTTAACCGATTGCCCGTCGTCCACGGTTGTGGACTAGCTGTGGATAAACCGCCCGCTTTAGTCCGCCGTCGCTGGTACATCCGCAGTCGACGGCGGCGCCAGGGCAAGCCCAGCGATTTCTAGAACGGCCACGCCAGCGCCAACACGAGGCCAACGGAAAGCGTGAAGGCCAGCCAGGGCACAGCTTTAGCGACCATATTGCGACCTTTGCGCATCCTGGAAGCCAAGTGCCGTTGCCCGACGGACAGCGGCTAGACTGTCCTTTGACGGCGGCGCATTGCCGTTCCAATGGTTGGTCTGGCTGAACTGGATAGGCCGCTGGCTTCCACCACCCGATCGCACCCCCCACTGCGCTGATCATCCAACTGGTCGTTGTCTGCGATGATCACCCGCTCAGAAGGTCGCTTGAAGAACTCGACCTTCTGCGTGTCACGGGAATCGCCGCCGATCATACCGCCCGTCGAGAAGCCGGCCGCCTTGTTCGATGCGGCAAGCGCCTGCGCATATGCCGCAGCATAGCCTGGAGAACTTGGGCTAATCCCGTTGAGCATGGCGTTGTACGGATCGCCGCCATGCAGTGCTGTAGGGGCGGATGGCCCTACTCTGGAATTCGCCGGGATGCCGACTGATTGCCCGCCGCCATAGGCCAGGTTGTAGGCGATCTGCTGTGGCGTGGCCGCCAGGGCGTTTGCCCCATAGCCGATGAGGCCCATGCCGCCGATAGCCGAATAGTTGGACATTGCGGAGGTCAGAATATCTCTGAAGGCCGCTACCTGCGCAGCAGTGTGACCTGCGGCGTTCAACCCGTTCAGATCGTACAGGTCACCGCCGACCTTGGTCATGGTGCCAGTTGAGCCAGACGAAGACCCGCCGGAGCTGTAGGTGCTACTGACCCCCACTTATCCACACCCTCATAAGTCTTGCGAGTGTTCGCTTCGATGTTGAGGAGGACGGTCCAGATGCGGTCCTGCTCGCGCGTGGCTTCGCGGCCGGTAAAGGCGGATTGAGGATTGGCCAGCGCCATCGACTGGGCGTTGGGGATTACCGTGCCAGCGTTCTGCGGCACGACAAGCTCAGGACCATGCTCACCTACCCAATAGGGCGTGCTAGCCGACACAGGGCCGCCTGCTGCGCGTGTGCCTCCGAAACGGGTGACTGTAACGCCACTGGTGCCGGAGCCGCTGGGCACCTGATAGGACTGCTGCGTGAAGCTTGGATTGCCATCGCCGCCATATCTGGTGACCCCTACAGGGCCGCCTGGCACATCGTAAATCGACTTCGTACCTGTGCCCACCTGCTGCGTCACGACTGTTATGGTGACGGTCTTGTCCTTGAGGGCTTGAACCGCGGCACCAAGCTGCTTTGCGCCGGCCGTGTCGGCGTCCAACTGCATCCGGGTACGGACCAAGCTGTCGATGAACTTATTGACGGCGTCGACGCCGAAGCCGTCGCGGATGAGCGTCTGCCGCACCATATCGAGGCCCGCGTAGACGTTCTGAACGCTCGTTCCGCCGCGGTTGAGCGCGTCAAACAGCTTCGTCACGGTCGACGTCGCGCTGGTGATGTCGGCGCTGGCGTCCTTGATTTTGGAGGTGTCATCGAAGAAAGCAGCCATATTCTCTTTGCTGCCGGCCGTCGCGATGGCCTGCTTCAGCGTATCGACCTGCGTGGTGGTGTTCCGATATTGCTGCTCGAGGCTGAGCATGCCCTGCAACTGGTCCTGCCTGGCGTGTTGGACAGCCTGGTCAATCTGTTCGAATTGCCCCAGCGTCGATTGCAGCGACTTGCTGACGCCGAATCCGCTGGAGGCGCTCGCATCGCCGAACAGCTTGGCGATCGTCGCGTCTGCCGTGCCGGCCTTGGCCGAGACATCCTTGAAGCCGGCGGAAACCTCGGCAAGGGTCTGCGTGGCCTTCTGGCCATCGGGACCAATGCGCTTTATGCCCTGGTCTTTGTCAAGGATGTCCTGGAGCTTCTTCACTTCGTTGACCGCGGCCTGGAGGCCATCAGCGAAGTGGTGCGCATCCGGCGTTAGTGACGGATCGAGGCGCAGATCGCCGACAGAGGCTACCAGCTTGTCGACATTGACGTTTCCGGCATCGATCGTATCTGCGATCTTGCCAAATGCCTCTGCACCAGAGGTGCCGACCACATCAGACGCCCTGGCCAGGTCGCGCAGATCCACCTTAAGATGGTCCAAGGATGCTGCCAAAGACCGTTGATCGTTTTCGATCTGTGTCTTCGCATCGGCAGCAATAACGGAGCCGGGGAGCTTCGCAGCCTCGTCCGCGTATTTCTTCAATGCTTCAGTGAGGTGCGGGTAGGTGTTGGCGACCTCGTCGAGCAGCTTCTTGTGCCCCTCAAGAATCTCATCAACTGACAGAATCTTCTCGCGGGTAGCAGCCATGTAGACGGCAACCGCTGCGACTGCGGCCACACCTGCCGTGGAGAGCATGCCGGGGATTGTGGTCAACCATGTGCCAAACGCAGCACGCACACCAGCCGATGCCGCGATTAGCCCCTGCGGCCCGCTCATGGCGTAGGAGAGATGATTGGCTTGCTGAGTCATCACCATCATCGGCGACTGTCCCATGGCGATACTCTCGGCTGCAGAGCGCGCAGCGTGGCCTAGCGACGCCCATTGGGTAGCGCCCATAGTCGCTGCCCGTGCGCCTTCCTCGACCGCAACGGCGGTGCCAAGGTGCTTCACGCGAGCCAAGTCCATAACGCGGTTGATTTCGTTCTGGTCGACACCGAGCTTCTTTGCAGCTGCGTCAGCGGTGAGGAGTGCGCGTTCCATCCGCTGCGTTGCTTGAAAGGCTGGGTCGACTGATGCCTTGAAGCGGTCCCAAGCGCGCGCGGTAGATGTGATAGAGTTAGCCCCACCGGTCATGACCGTGGTCTGCTTTGCAACCGCCTCAGTCGCAGCGTTGGCGCTATCCATCGCCTTGTCGTAGGCGGCCTGCGCGGACTTCATCGCTTTGACGTAGGCGGCAGAGCCGGCTTCTGCACCTCGCGCGTCGATAGTGAGTTCTGTTACGACGACTTCATCGGCCATTAGTGACGAGCCTGCGCATCTGCAGGGTTGAACACCGCCGCCGACCATTCCACCTGATGCGTCGGCAAGGTGATCTGGTCCAAGTCAGGGGTGGCCGCCATCCTCAACAACAGTTCTCGCGCTGCGCGCTTCCTGCCGCTCTGGAAGAGATTGCTGGCGGTTCGAATGTCAGCCTTCATGATGCGAACAAGTTCTTCGAAGGAACCGACTGCGGCGGCGGCGGCGTTCATCCCTTCGATCGCGTTGCCAAAGGCGTAGTGCATGCGCTCGAGTTCGTCAGCCATGTCGAGTGCGTGGGCAGCTATCGCGGTCTTCTTCATTGTTTTAAACGCTGCGGTGAGCGTGTCACGTGCTGTGTTCATCTGTTGTTCCTTAGTGCAAAAAGAGGGTCCGGTTCGAAGACCGATAGGCCGGCGGCCAGCATCTTGTCTTGAAGCGCGCCGGCATCGGGATCGCGCCGGATCCCCTCGGGATAGAGAATATCAGCGAAGGCCGGGGCGGTTTCGTGGGGCTTCAAATTCAGCGCCTGGGATTGCACGCAATAGCAGGCGAACGCCGCCACTTCTTCCCATGGCCGATCCTTCAGCATGTCGGCGAGTTGTCCGGCGCGGCTGGGATCGCGGGATGCTATTTCCATGCAGCGTTTCAGTGCTTTCTTGTCTTTAGTCATTGGCCATCATTTCGTAAGCGCTAGGTTCCCAGCCGCTGTTTCGCTTGCGAGCGGCAGTCTTCGGATCTTGCTGGGATTGCGGCGTCATTCGCAGGGAACGAGCCGCAGCCGATGCTGCGCGCGACTCCCGCTCGCGCATCTTCAGCAGCCTGTCGAATCTCTCGAGGCCGCCTTCCTTCACCAACCATTCGGGGTGAAAATCCGCGACCATCTTGGACAAGTCGCGCGCCGAAACAGAATGCCTCACATAGCTCGCCAGGAGTTCGGCATTTTCCGGCCGAAAGAAGCCAGACGGCATGCACGCGATCATGTCGAACCACAGCGCGGCCTCGGCTTCCGACAGGCCTTCTGCCGGTCGCAACGTGGTCGCCTGACCGATGTTGACGGTCTGGATTGCCAAGCTGGCGGTCGATTTTCTGCCTCGCGCTGCCATGAAAAACCTTCTTCAGAAACAAAAAAACTGGACGTTTAGCAAAGGTAAGCCCCGAAGCGGTCCCAAGGGGTTCGGCCACAAACCTTTTTAGACCGCCTACCACTCCGGGTTGTAGTCATGCCGTCCGTTCGAGATATCCGGCCAACACGTATTCGTCGGCGATGTCAGTGGCGGAGAGGGTGACGGCAGCGCCTTGCTTTGCGATCTTCAACGTCTCTGGGGTGCGGATGTTGACGCCAGACCCTTCAACGAACGTCACCTGACCAGCGCCGAGCTGGTGCACCGTGACCGGTGCCGCAAGCGCAATGCCAGGCGGGACAGTGATCGACACTGGGTTGCTGTTCGTGGTCTTGACTAGCACTCCCGCTTCGAGAGGCGAGATGGCGTGTGTCGTCAAGGGAAAGGTCTTCCACCGCGGCATGATCTCAACGAGCGAGCCGGCTTCAGCGACTAAGCGACCGCCGCTTTCGATGAGCATTTGGCCGCCGGATTCTACAACGAACGAGTCGCCACCCGCCGCGCTGTGGACCTTGCCGCTCATCGGTCGATGACCTCGACGTTCACGGCTCGCTGCTTGCCTGTGCGCTGGTCTAGTTGGGCAAGGTATGAAACGCGCTGGCCGATGCGCAGCCCGTCGGTGCCACTAGGCAGTTGGGTGACGTGGATGAACAAATCTGGGCCGCCATCGTGGGGTGCTGCGAATCCGAACGCTGCGTTGTCGACCCAGGTCACGACGGTGCCGGTTTGCCGGTCTTGGTTCTGCATTTGGTATTCCTTGTGGTTGTAAAGAAAGGCCGGCGGTTGAGCCCCCTCATGAACCCTGCCGCCGGCCTGGGTTTGCCCGTCTCTTGGCTTCCCAATCTTGATGTTGTTACCGGCTGAGATGCGCGAAGCGGCGCTTGGCCGCGTCGAGGCGCGGCGTCTGGCTGGCCGAGCGCCCCGTAATTAGGGCACCGGCGTTGGCCGGAACCCCTACAAAACTGAATTCCAGCAGTTCGCAGCTCGTAAAACGCTGCCCGCCATACGGCTTCGAAGGGTCGATCGGCACCGCTTTCAACGGCACGAAACCAACGCTAGTCGAGTTGACGATGCCGGCCCGGACGAGGCCATAAATCTCGTCCGCTTTTGCGGAGACTCCCGGATCAGGGAATTGGACTAAGGCCGTCAGCTTGCCCAGCTCGATTCCAATCGAAAGCGCCTTGGCAATTGGCACGTTGGTATCGTGCCCCCAAAATACGGTCGGCGACTTACGAAAGGCGTCGAGCCGGATGCCAGCCTGGTCGATGATGTCGCCCATGCGGTCGAGTTCGCCTGTGCTCACGATCGCTTTAACCTGGCGCGGACCAATTCCGGCGCCAGCAGTCTTCAGGATTGTCGTCGGGGAGAAGTGTTTCAACTCAGCCATGTTCAGTTTCCGATCAGAGCAACGAGAGGCCCCGCCGTTGTGGCATCGCCAACACCATGGCAATTGATGTCGTAGCGCTCGATTCCTCGGACGCCGATTTGATCTAGGTCGAAATAGCGATTTTGGCTCACCGCCACAGAGACGCCCTTGCGCGAGCCGAAGGAAACAGCGGCACGCATGTCGCCAAAAACGATCATGACACGATTGCTAAGATCACCAGAGCCGGGCAACTTCGGGCTCAGGACGATTGGGAAGCCCATGAACGAGAGCATCGGCCGCAACCCATTTGCGGTCATGATCCAGCCGCCGACCGTGGCACCGATCCTGGCAAAGCACTTTGCGGCGCCATACCCAGAAACGTAGAACTTCGCACTGGTCCAGTACCGTTCGGGCAGCGCCGCCATCAGAGCGGCAATGTCGGTTGCATCAATTTCCTCGAAAGTATCATGGGCGGAGGTCGCAACGACCGCACCGGCAAGCTGGCTTGCGCCACCAAGACCAGCAACGAACTTGGGGCAGATGCCCGAAATGCCCGCGTAGGTGGACGTGCCGTCGCCGTTGAAGCCAGCGTCATCTTCCAAATCAGCGGAGCAAGCGCTGAGTTCCTCCACGAAGAACGCGCCGAGATCCGCGGCGGAATCCTCCCACATTTCGCTTGAGAGACGGGTCAGCGCCGCAGGCTTTCTTCGCCACGTGCTCTATGTTGCCCCAAGCGTTATCAGACTCCGTGAGGGGGACATTTTCGCCGATGTAGTACCCGGCAAGCGCACCAGTGCGCTTTGGCACCGACAGTGAGCTTGAACCCATTTGACGGATGCGCGCTTCCTGCCTGAAAACCGCCAGGCTATTTCGGTATTCGATGATCTCGGATTCGATCTCTTCCGGCACAGTGAAGCCACCGGATCCACCGACCAGTTCGCCCTGAGCCGCCTTTTCGATGGCGATGCCGCGATCACCGCACCAGGCTGCTGCCTTTTTCTTGCTGAAGCAACGCCGCCGCAACCCACTGGCCAGCACGCTCTGCTAATTGCGGCGACTTGCCGTCGAAGGCGCGACGGGCGCCGATTTGAAATACTTCATGCCGCATTGTTAATCTCCGAACGTGAAAGGACCCCAGCCTTCACACAGGCCTCGAGGTAGCTGTAGACGTGGTCGCCGATTGTCGCCGGGCCGAACACTGGCCCTGAGTTGAAGTCGCAGATTAGGTTGGTTGGATTGCCTCCTGCGATGCGCCGGAGGCGATCCCTGAAGGCAGCGGCCTCTTGGTTGAGGCGCCTTAGAGTCAAAACAGCGAGTGCGCGTTGGCGGACGATCTCCAGCCAATCCGCTGCGGTTTCCTGCAGAGCTTCAGCGGCGGCGATGCGGCGCGCTTGGTTTTCGCGTTCGGCCAGCGCGTCGAGCGCGATTGTAATGGCCTGACGTTCGACCAATAGTTGAAACAGTTCTTCGCCGGGCGTGGGAGGTCGAGCGGCCGGCAACGCAGAGCCGTCAAGCAGCGATGCCGCAAGATCGCGGGGATCTGGTCCAGAAGTCGATTTTTCCTGCGGTCGTATACCCTGGTGCTCGAGGTCGAGCACTGCGGCGAGAATATCCTTATCTCGTGCGTTCAAGGCGACCCGCTTACGCGAAATCGCTTCTAACTGCTCAGCGGCAGGGGTTGGCTCCGGTCGTTTGGCGGCCATGTTATTCCTTTCAAAATTCAAGGCGGTACCCCGACCCACTTTGAGGTGGGCCGGGGTCGATCGACGACTGTCTCCGACGAGGCAGCCGGATTCGAAACTGGTGTTAAGGCGACCATACGAGGGCCGCCTCTTTGGTGATTTCGGAAACGATGCGGCCGATCGGAATAACGATCTCGGATCGTTCGAAGTTAAGCCGCGGGACGTCTCGGTCACGGACGATGCGGGGCAGGCCACAGCCGCGCCGGATGACTGCAGGAGCGATCAAGAGCGCGTCAGGATCTGGCGGACGTTCAAGATGGTCAAACGCTTGGCCGATGGCCATTAGCCAGGAGCGGCCAGAGCGCTCCAATTCATGAGCGATTCTCAACACCGCGATGTCTTTCACGGAAAACCATCGTTTGGTTCCGCGCTTTTCCGTGAAAAGCACCGACACTCGCGGGCGCGATGCGTCAGCACATCTAGCGAGCCACGCGGGATGCCGCACAGCATCGCGCACTCTTCGCGCGTGAATGCGCGGTGCAGCCATGCGTCCATGGTTTTCCTCTGTAAGTTTTTGATTTTGGCAAAAAGGGGGAGAGCCGGCCAACAACATCACGCTGGTGGCACGGCTCAAAAATGTCAGGATCGCCCTGACTGGGAAAGGATCACTATTCCCGTCTTATACCTTTGGAATCGACTTGGGGTATAACTACGCGGCCGTGCCAAGATAGGACCGTTGCGCCGCAATGAGTTCGGCACGTCGCGTTTCTACGCGCCGACGACATGCCGCGGCTTCGGCCGCCATCTGGCGCTCGATAAGCCGCCATTGGTCGCGCATCCGGTCGATCGCCAGATATACCCGCCACTTTGCTTCCGCGCTGCGCGCCTTCCACCTGAAGCCGAGACGGTCGCCGATCTCGGTGAGCGTGGCTCCGTCAAGGGCAGCATCTTCGAACGGATCCAGCGCGTTTCCAATGCCGACACGCAAGGCGGCAAGAATGGGCTGACCGTCGATCCGAGCTATACGTTCATCTTCCGACTTCATCAGCCGTAATGGTGCTTGCGTCCGCGTGTCACTGTCATCATTGCTAGCTAGGGTGCGCTGGCCGACACTGACACGCTGTTTCACGGTATGCCTAGTCTCGCGATAGGAAATCTCGCCGCCTGGCAGGTTGGTTGCGGTCATCATCTTGAACGACTTATCAAAGGCCGCGCCACCAGGGTTCAGACTGCGGACCTCGATATTGATGCCTTGAGCTATGCTGCAATTTGGGTGACGAGGCTGATCAAGCGGCGCTCTGCGGCTTCAGTTCAATGACCTCGATTCCATCCTGGAACGTTGCACCTGCGATGAGTTTAGGCAACTGATTTTGTCCTTTCAGTCGTCGCCACGTCCTGGCCGCGGCCATGACCAGCTTGAAGACCATCAGCCTGGCGGTTTTCGAGGAGAGTGAGCCCTTGGTACGCACCGTGCGATGGCGAACGGTCGCAAAGACGCTCTCGATGGGATTGGACGTTCGCAGATGATCCCAATGTTCGGCGGGGAAATCGTAGAACGCCAGCAAGGCATTCTGATCTTTGGTCAGGCAGTCGACCGCCTTGCCGTATTTCGCATCATATTTCTCGACAAAGACGGCAATCGCCGTCTCGGCTGAGGCTCGGTTCGGGGCGGAAAAGATTTCGCGCAAGTCCGTCTTCATGGCGGCCTGCACCGATTTCGGCACCTTGTTGAGCACGTTGGCTGTCTTGTGCACCCAGCATCGCTGGTGCTTGGTGCCGGGAAGGAGCTCATCGAGCGCTTTCCAGAAGCCAAGCGCGCCGTCGCCGACGGCAAGATCGGGCGCGATCTGCAGGCCACGACGCTTGACGTCGACCAGCAGCTCGCGCCAGCTCTGTGCGCTCTCACGAATGCCGGTCTGGAAGCCGAGCAGCTCTTTCTTGCCCTCGGGCGTGGCGCCGATCAGGACCAGCATGCATTCGGCATGATCTTCCATCCGGGCCTGCAGGTAGACCCCGTCCGCCCACACATACACATAGCGGCGCGCCGAAAGATCGCGCTTTTGCCAACGATCGTATTCGATGCCCCACTCCGCCGTCAGTCGCGTGATCACCGAGGGTGAGAGGTTCGGCGCCTCCTTGCCCAACAGAGCTGCCAGAGCTTCCTGAAAGTCGCCCGTCGAAATGCCGCGCAGATAGAGAACGGGAAGAAGCGCATCCAGACTTCGTGTCCGACGCGCCCATTTCGGCAGGATCGATGAGGAAAAACGGATGCGCTCCGCTTCACCGTTCGCGCCGCGATCCCGGACCTTCACCCGGCTGACGGGCACCGCCCCGATCCCCGTCTGGATGCTCCGCTCCGGCCCGTGACCGTGCCGGACCAGCCGGTCACGTCCGTCCGGAAGCTTGAGATCCCGCATCTCGGCAAGAAACGCTTCGGCCTCCATCTCGATCGCCTGCGCCAGCAATTTGCGCGCGCCGGTGCGAAGCACATCCGTCAGGGGGATCATCGATTTCGTCGGGCTGACGAAGGCGAACAATGTTGATAGTCTCGTTCATGGCGTATCGCTCTCCTTGAGAGGTTCTGGCAGGCTTCATCACCCGCCTCGATACGCCGCCCTTCTCAAACCGTCATCACCCAGTTTCAGCCATAGCTCTTGATGCCTTCCTCACCCAACCCAATCTCGTCATCGAATGGACTGACGCCGACGACTTGGTAAAGCAGACGATACCGGATCACCCATGTGATATCGGCCTCACGACCGTCACGACGCAATTCCTCTAACAAGGGTATGCCGTGTGGCGTGTTATCGTTCGCCGCGATTTTGCGAGGCTTAAATTTCTGCGGCCCACGCGGCTTTCGATATTTGCAATATGTGATCACTGCGCCCGCCGTGAGTCTGGCAAGCTCAGCCCTAGCCGCTTCTTTTCCTGTCGGGATTGCGGTTGGAACTCTAAAGTCAGTCTTAATCGAGTTGCTGTTGGCCATGTCGAAGACTGGCCGCTCTACTGGAGTGACCGCCGTCTTCATGCTGCACCTTTTTTCAGGAAAGCGGGAATGTCGTCGTCACCGATTTCAGAAGAAACATCTTCCTCATTCAAGGGCACATCAGACGGTACATCGGTACACCCTAAAGGGTGTGTACCGTCGGTACCGCTGCTGTCTGGTGCCAAATCACTATCGGTACACGGTACATCAGCGGTACATGTACCGTCTGTGCCGTCCTGCCTGACCCAGTACCTACCTTCGCTATAGAAGACGGTTCCTTGCTCTGTGAGTGCTTCGCGTGCGCGCCGGAACCGCGTCTTGAGTGTGCCTGGCTTGGCTTTGGCATCGGTGGCATAGAACGCCTCTCGCCACTCTTCTTCGCCTACTGGACTGCCTGTCTGGCGGCAGGCGTCGGCAAGGACTTGTAGCGCCCTGGCGTGGTGCCCCTTTAGCGATGACACGAGACGCTCGCCGGCACTGACGCCATCCGAAGGGACAACCACCGGAGCAAAGGTCGGCTCACCTTCATCATCTACGCCAACCTCGATGCCCTTCATCGTGAAGTGGCAAATCGTTCCCTCGTCGCTATCGTTCGCGCCGTCACACTCGAAGGCATAGCCGCTGGCCGACTTCTTCACCATGAAGCTCAGATCGACTGCGCCATCCAAGTCAATCGCACCCTTGCCACGCTCGCCAGACCAGGCAGTGTGGTGGATGACCGTGACATGCGCGCCGGTCTTCTCGTTAAGGCGGTCACAAGAGCGGATGAACTTGGTCATGTCTTTCGACTGGTGCTGATCGCCAGGTCCAAACGTTCGCGTGAGTGTGTCGATGATGATCCAGACGCATTGCTCATCGCATGCTTTTGCCGCTTCTTTAATAACGGCGGCCAGGGCTTCAGCGTCGGCCAGGTTCGTGGTGAGATCAATCATCCCGCCCAGCACCAGAAGAGGCACGTCCTTAACGCGATGCTCCTTACGAAAGGCAAGCATGCGCCGCTCGGTCAGTGCCCGTCGTTCGGCCGCCACGTAGACGACAAGGCCCTGCTTCAGCGGTCGGCCGTGCCACTCTCTGCCTGACGCAACATGACAGGCGGCATCGGTCATAATAACGGACTTGCCGCTGCCTGGCAGGCCGGAAACCATCGTGAACTCGCCTACGCCAAGAACACCTTTGATGAGATCATCCTTGGGCATGTTGTTGGCTATGTCGTCAAACCATGTCACCCGGAATCGGGACTTTGGCTTGTTGTCATTCGCCGCCTTGGGAGGGACGAAGTCCAGTTTGATTGTCTTCCGCTTCCTGCGGATGCGCTCGGCGCTCTTCGACCGCGGCAGGCCATCAGACTGTTCCGCCTTCAGGTCGCGGGCCACCATGCCGATGGCGACATTGTGGTCGTGGGCTGGACCGCAAAGGGCCGCGATGATTGCGGTGCCGGTCTCGCGCTCCAAATACACGATAGCCGCCGTGTCCGCGTCGCACTCGGGGATGCCGTCGACAATGACGCACCAACGCAAGGCTTCGTCTAGATCTGCAGGCTCGGTGTCGCCCCGCGGCTGCAAAGATCACGCTTGAAGTTGTAATCGTCAAAGGCCACGCCTTGGGGCGCAACCATGATCGATCCGCCTGTCCTAGCCATATTGCCGTAGTGGAAGCTGGCCAGCCTTTCAATGTCGCAATTGTTTATGAGGTCGAGAAAGGTCTCTGCTTCAGGCTGTAGTGCGGTCATAGGCGGCTACGCCCTCCAATGCGGCCGAGGCGGCCCGTGCTATTTCTTCAGAAAATGTCGGCGAGAAGCTCATCACTCGAGCGCCCCCCGTGTTCGGGCCGAAGGCGTAGTTGCTGCCATCTGGTCTCTCGAGCAGTTTTAAGTCGAAAAGCTTGACGTGCTCGTCTAGCGCTATGTCGAAACGCGCAATCGTCTTGCCGGCGCCGCCAGGCGGAACCGGTCTGATATTCAGAATTTGCAAGTGGGTGTTCCCGTGATGGAGAGCCGCGGTTGGTTCCACGGTGGTTTTTGAAATGGTTATCGATGACACCGATGACCCTTTCGGGCTACTGGCGAGCGGCTTCCCGCTGCGCCTTACGCCAAGCCTGCTCCGCGCGGATGGCGGGAAGCTCTGCGTCGAGTTCGGCGAGGGACATTTGGCTGTAGGGCTTCATGCGGCGGCCCGCGTGGCTCGAGCATTGTCGTTCAATGGCGCGCGCCTGTTTTCAGAGACCCACGCATCAAGATCGTCGGTGTTGTAAATGACACTGGTTCCGAGCTTGATGTACGTCGGGCCTGTGCCGTAACAGCGCGCTTTGTCGAGGAAGGATTTCGAGAGGCCGACATAATCAGCAGCCTGACTTACTCGTAGGTTTGCCATGCGTTTACCTCCGTGCATGTTGTTGCATGGGGGTAGATAGGCGTTTTCACATATTGCCGGTACTTTGGTTAAATCGGCTATTTGTAATTTGCTTCGTTTTCCGCCCGGATTTCGATCATGGCCGCCTCGTACTTCGCGATGGCGATTTCGATCTGCGTTTTGGCAAGCATGTATCTGCCACCCAAGTCGTCCATACGCCTCTCGTAGGCCACGCCTGCCCCGCGCATGATGTCATTTTCAGTTCCGATTTCGAACCATAGGTGCTTGGCTCCATACGGCTGCCTTCCGCGCTTCGGCGCGAATACCTCCGCAGCAATTTTCTGTGTCTCAGGACCGGCCCTTCCCGTGGCCAGAACCTTGATTATCCGCTCTTTCGCTTCCTTGCGTTTTCCCCTGTGGAGCAAGTCAAGTATCCAAAATGAGTGGGCGTCGAACCCCTTTGGAAGCGGTGCCATTTCACTTGCCTCCGATCGCGTCGGCGATCTTGCCCGCGATGGCATCCGCAGCGGCGCGCACAGGGTCGACATGAAGATGGGCGTAGCGTTGCGTCGTGCCTGCATCGGCATGGCCGAGCAGCTTCCCTATGATTGGCAGGGACATGCCGTCGCCAGCGCCGACCGACGCGAACGTGTGGCGTAAGTCGTGAAGATGAACGTCACCAAGTCCTGCCCTCCCGGCTATTGCTGCCCACGGCTTCTTAAGATCGGCGCGTGGTGCCTCATGCTCTGTTGCTGCTGAATGACCGGCTATCACGAACTTACCCACGCGCGGCAATGCGTCCAACACCGCCTGTGCTGCCGCGGATAGCACTACGGTCTTGCGACCGGTCTTTGAGTCGGGCAGCAACAACAGTCCGCGCTTCTCGTCGTATTCGGACCAGCGCAAGTTCAGGATCTCCCGCAAGCGGCAGCCTGTCAGCATCAGCAATCGAATGGCGCCGGTCACGTGTGGGCCGTAGACGGTCCTGTTTTTCTCTTTCGGCGCGTGCTTGCTCTCAGATGATTTGTGCGGAATGCCGATCGTCTCAGCTTCGCGCATAGCGTCGCCCAGCCTTGCCATCTCGCCAGCCGACAAGAACCGCTCGCGGGCTTCCTCCTTGTTTCTGTCGATCTTTGCGGCCGGGTTCACGCCCTCGGGAACATAACCGCGCTTGGCGCCCCACACAAAGGCCGCTGACAGCAAAGCCATTGCCCGATTGGCGGAGTACTTCGCCTTCTTCGACATGGCGGAATGTGCGCGCTGTACGTCAACACGAGTGAGGGCAACGCCTTTCGTTGTACCCATCTGCGGTTCGATATGTTTGGCTAGCGTGATTTTGTAGAACGCGCGTGTCGACTCCTTCATTTCCTTTTCAGAAATGTAGTCGGCGACGAGCTGCCTTACCGTTCCGCTTGCCCGCTCGTCCGCCCGCTCTTTGACCAAATCCTTGCCAAGTGCAGCGTTCGCAATCGCCTTGCGCGCAGCCTCGCGCGCCTCATTGGCTTTTAGTGTGCCGACGCGGCCGAGCTTCAATCGCTTTTTGGCGCCGCCAGCCACGGGCCGATATTCGGCGAAATACGTTCCTGTGTTGCCTGTCGTCCGGTAGAGGCCGAAACCGGTTAGGTCATCGTCAAAATAGTAAGTTGTTTTGTTCGGCCTGGCGCCTTCCATGATGCCTGAAACTGCCGCCGCCGTGATCTTGATTGTAGCCACGCCCACCCCCGTTTATAGCCACTATGTAGCCAGCACTTAGGCAGCGGCAGCATATTAGTCAAGTGGGCACAAGTTGGAGAGGGTTGGATTTCTACGGTTTTGGCCTACTCCGTGCAACGCTAGGAATGGCTATAAAACCTAGTATTTAAGACTGGGGGTCAAGGGGTCGTCGGTTCGAATCCGGCCACTCCGACCATTTTGAAGCAGGACTTGCCCCCGAAGTCCGGTCTACGGCTATCTCAGCCTTCATTGCTTTCGAAGCATTTCCTGCGACTATCAACGAACCTGCGTGAAATGTCGCGACATCGGATTCGTCGATATGTGGAAATATCTCGCCCACATCTCTTTGGTTGCAGCGGTTGGGGCGTTTTTGCTCAGTAGCGTCACTACGAGCTCGAAGGGAATGGAGTTCAGTCTTTCAGCCGGCAGAATCAATGCGACTGGTGAGATTAAGGACGGAGACGGTCTGAAGTTAACCGCAGCGATCAGAAACGCGCCTCGCGACGAAATGGATGTACCGGACGTCATCGTTTCGTTCGACTCCCCTGGCGGAAGCTTGTTTGAAGGTATTCGTATCGGCGAAGCGATACGAGCCGCAGGCGTTCCTACAATTGTTGAAGAGGGCCATGTCTGCGCAAGCGCTTGTGCGATCGCGTTTCTGGGAGGCAAGATTTCTGGAGTATCGTCGGATGCCGTTGGGCGATGGCTTGAAATCGGTGCCAGTCTGGGATTCCATGGTTTTCGATTGAGCGATGATCATATCGAGGTCGCCAACGAGACACTAAATAGCGCTAGAATAGTTGATGCGTTTATACTCGAGTATGCGCTGAAAATGGGGGATATCGATCTTGGTGCCATCTCCCAATTGCTGAACACTCCCCTTCCGAAATCACGTTGATCAACACACCGAGATTAATCCGATCACTCGGAATACGAATGAAGAGTCTGCCCACCAAGGTGCCGAAAGGTTGGCCTGTCGAAGCATGTCGCCTTTCAGTTACCAGTAAGCTGTCGGCTTTCGACAGGATTGGCCTAGACGAGAGACTGATGGACTCTCCGGAACCCATGGCGAATTTAGAGACATTTCGCCGACGCCTGCTTGATGAGAAGTATCCCGAGAGCAGCGACAATACGGCAGTCAGATCGGCCGTAATGCAGCTCTCCGCTGCCAGGGGAATAGACCTGCTCGCTGGAGAAAATCTCTATGCAGATGGTCCAAAGATTGGTGTGTGGCGTATTGGTCTTGATAGAGGATCTGGCTTCTATTTTGACGCCTGCTTTGCGATCACCGACTTCACGACCATAAGCACTGTCTTAATTGATAGCGTGTCGCCTTCGGCTCAGGTCCAGACCTACAACATGCTTGCCGGATTCCCTGCAAACACGCCTCTATGGTGATAAGTGTCAGCTAACCTTGGCACACATCCACCCACTCAGCGCCGACAAGCTCGACCATCCGCTGCGGTGTGACCCGTACCGCCGCGTTGGTGGCGCCGGCGGCAGGCACAACCTCGTCGAATTCCCGCAGCGACACGTCGCAGTAGACCGGCAGCGGCGCCGGCAGGCCGAAGGGGCATACGCCGCCGACCGGATGGCTGGTGGCGGCGACGACTTCCCCTGCGTCCAGCATGCGCGGCTTGCCGCCGAACTGGTCCTTGAACTTGCGGTTGTCCAGCCTGGCGATGCCACTGGTCACGACCAGCATGGTGCGGTCGCCGACGCGCAGGCAGATGGTCTTGGCGATCTGCGCCGGCAGGACGCCATGCGCCTCCGCCGCCAGCGTCACGGTCGCCGAACTCGCTTGCGTGACGATGACCTCGATGTCGGGCGCATGGGCGGCGAAGAAGGCACGAACGGAGTCCAGGCTCATATCGAAAAACCCACGGTTCAACACGATGCAGGGGCAGGCGCGATTGGCGCAGATTTGGATGCCGCAGGTATAAACACGCGCGATCCGTAGATCGGCAAGACCGGCCCGCCTGATAATACCGTGGTGTCAACAAGAAACCCGCCAAGCGGGCCTTGGCGGGTTCTGCTGCATGCCTGGTGCTGGTCTAGGCCAGGGGTCGGCCTTGCGCGGCCGGCGTCGGTGTGGTGGAAGCGATGAGAGCGTCCTCGGGCATGCGAAGCGCGGACGCGATACGGCGCAGCTTCGACGGATCGGCCGCCCGGCCGTTCTCCATATCCTCGATCTCGCCGACCGAGAGGCCGCAGGTCAGGGAAAGCTCTTCCACGCTGTATCCGCGGGTTTCCCGCATGGCTCTGAGCGTGGTGTAATCCGGCCCGATCTCACTGGCTAACGGTTCGGAGAGGGCATGGCTTTTTGCATTGTTGGGCATTGGCAACTCCGGTGGCTGAAAGAGTTTGATCAAAATGGAGTGTTGCCTGAGACGAGCAGGAACATGCCCGCTCAAAAGCGATTTGCCAAGAGCCGAAAGCCGTCACGCTATCGTGAACCGAATGCCTGCGAGGCGCCCTCCCGCGCCATCAAGTTCTTTTGAACACCCCGGCACCTTTTGCGGGGAGGTTTCGGCCCACCTGTTCGTTGTTCTGATGCGCTGGGGTGAAAACCATCCGGTTCCATCCAGCCCGTTCCCAGAAGGATCCCTGCAATGAACTTCAAGACATTCATGGTCGTGCTCGGCACGATCTCCAGCCTTTCCGTTGCCGCCGTGGACGGCGCCCAGGCTGCTGACGCGCTGCGCGTGCGCGGCACGGTGGTCAGTTTCGAGCCCTCGCTGCTCACCGTGAAAACCCGCCAGGGCGATACATCAGCGATCAAGCTCAATACCGGCTGGAAGATTTCGGGCGTCGCCAGCGCCTCCGAAAAAGACATCAAGCAGGGCGATTTCCTCGGCATTGCTTCCGTCTCGAAAGCGGATGGCGGCAGCGGCGCACTGGAAGTGGTGATCTTCCCAGCCGCCTTGAAAGGCACTGGCGAGGGCGACCGTCCCTGGGACCTGCAGCCGAACAGCCGCATGACCAATGGCACCGTGGCCGATGTTACCGACATAAGCGGACGCGCCGTGACGCTGACCTATGACAACGGGCAGACCAAGAAGATTTCGATCCCCGACGGCACGCCCGTCGTGACCTTCGCCCCGGCCGCGCCGACCGATCTCAAGCCAGGCGCGACGGTCTTCGTTACCGCTCAGCGCGAGGCTGACGGGACGCTGAGTTCCGTGCGCGTCGTGGTGGGAAACAATGGCGTGATCCCACCGATGTAGCCAAAATTAGCGGCAAGAGCCGGCTTTTCGGCCCTCACAACAAAGTGTCGGGAAGCCGGTTCCCCGGAAACATGCGGGAAACAAAATTCTACAATCGGGAAATACTGACGAAAAAAATAAGGAGCGTAATTCCATTCGCGGCGATCGGGCCATCGACCCGATTTTTAAGATCTGCCGACGAAAGAAGGAAACGATCCATGAAGAAGTCCCTGCTCTCAGCCCTCGGGCTTGCAGTTGCACTCGCTTTCACGGCGCCGGTCATCGGCGCGACGAGCGCGGACGCGGCCCCGATGGCAAAGCATCATCGTCATCATCACCACCATCGTCACCATCACCGCCATCATCACTACTACCACCATCATCACCACCACGTGAAGAAGATGGCAAAGAAGACCTACTAAGCATACCAGACTGCCAACGAGAAGACCGCCCTTCTTGTTCAAGGCTGGTCTTCTCGTGGTTGTGCAATGCCTAGCCCGACATCAAACCGGGCCTGTCGAGGGCTCTGGCGGCTCGACCAATCGGCCTTCCTGCGCCGGCAGCACAAAGGGGTTGTGCGCCTCTACGCCGACGCGCTCCGCACCAGATGCCGGAGCGGCATCGCAAATGACCAGGCCGGGGCCTAGCGCCGGCTGAACAGCAGGCTGGCGACCAGGCCGAGCACCACAAGGCCAACGGCGGCGACCGCGGCGGGGTGATCACGGGCCGATTTCTCGATCACCCTGCCCTGTTTGCGGATTGCCGGCATCGCATCCCGTAAACGCTCGGCAAGGTCGGAATATGTGTCGAGAGCGGCATCGCGACCGTCTTCATAGTAAGCGCCACCCCGCTTCGACACCGCCTTGCGCAACGCCGCGAGTTCCCTCGACAGGGCCGCGACCTGCTTTTCGAGGTCGATGTCCGAAAGGGTCGAAAATGATGCCATCACGCGTTTCCTTGTCTTGCAGAAGGATGTCTTGCAGAAGGAAACGTAACGCCTCACCCGAAGTCGGGTTCCGGTGCCGAGGCTTCAAAGCGCGTCGCGCGGCGGTCAGCGCACCTGGTCAAGCAGGCGCTTGCATTCCAGGAGGTCGAACAGCGCCTCCTGCAGCAGCGCGCGATTGTCACGCGAGAGTTTCGACGCGTCCGGCTGAACCGGACCTTCCTCATCGCTCTTGCCCAGGCCGAAAAAGCGGCGGCTCGGCTTGACCCTTGGCTGGCCAACCAGTTCGTCATCGCCACCGCGCGGCTGGGCTGCCGGCGTCAGCGGCACCTGGTCGGCCTGCTTTCGCTGCGAGATCGCCTCGACGCGCGCCATGTCGCCATTGCCGATGGCGACCAGGAAATGATTGCCGTTTTCGCGCAGCAGCTTCTGCACGCCCTTGATCGTGTAGCCCTGGTCGTAGAGCATGTGGCGGATGCCCTTGATCAGTTCGACATCCTGCGGCCGGTAGTAGCGGCGGCCGCCGCCGCGCTTCATCGGCTTGATCTGATTGAAGCGCGTCTCCCAGAAGCGCAGCACATGCTGCGGCAGGTCGAGATCTTCAGCCACCTCTGAGATGGTGCGGAAGGCGTCAGGGCTCTTGTCCATGGGCGAAATCCTCACGCTGGAGCGTGATCCGGAACGGTATTCAGCGAGATCAGGCTCCAACAAAGAGAAGCCCATTCCATTTGCGTGGAATGGATCAACGCGGAACGCCAATCCGGCCATGCTGCCGAATCGGGCCTTATTTCAGCGGTTTGTGAAACAATATTCAAGCCCGGCGTTATGGCGGGGCCGGTTTTCAACCGTACAATGGCGGCTATTTGCTGCCCTTGGCCTTGCTGTTTTGGTGAGAGCGCAAAATGCGGTTCTTCAAGACGTTCGACGACTTGAAGGTCATCACCCTGCGCGGCAGGATCGGCACCTCTTCACCGGTCTTGGGATTGCGCCCGATGCGCTCGTTCTTGGAGCGGACATGGAATGTCGCGAAGGACGACAGCTTGACCGTCTCGCCACGCACGATGGCTTCGCAGATTTCGTCCAGCACCGCTTCGACGAGTTCGGCGGATTCAGTGCGCGACAGACCGACCTTTCGGTACACGGCCTCCGCCAGGTCGGCACGCGTAAGTGTCTTTCCCCCATGCGACCGTCCCATCAGTTCAAAACACAAAATCGGCACAACAACGGCAGAGCCTAAGTAATTGATCCGGCAAGGTCAAGGACCGAAACCGAGCCGTTCGGCACTTACCAGCGAACCAGAACAGCGCCCCAGGTGAAGCCGCCACCCATCGCTTCCAGAAGGACGAGGTCGCCCTTCTTGATGCGACCGTCAGCGACGGCCACCGAAAGCGCCAGCGGCACGGGAAGCCGCCGAGGTGTTACCGTGCAAATCGACCGTAACCACCACCTTTCGTTCTGCAATACCGAGCTTCTTGGCCGAAGCGTCAATAATTCGTTTATTGGCCTGGTGCGGCACGAACCAGTCGAGATCGTCGGCTGATATGCCGGCGGCCGAGAAGGTTGCCTCGATGACATCGGTGATCATGCCGACCGCATGCTTGAAGACTTCGCGGCCTTCCATCCTGAGGTGGCCGACCGTTCCCGTCGTCGACGGGCCGCCATCGACGAAGAGCTTGTCCTTGTGCACGCCGTCAGAGCGCAGGCTGGCGGCCAGAACACCGCGGTCGGCAATCGTGCCGGCCCCCTCGCCTGCTTCCAGGACCAGCGCCCCGGCGCCGTCGCCGAACAGCACGCAGGTCGAGCGGTCGCTCCAGTCGAGGATGCGCGAGAATGTTTCCGAGCCGATTACCAGCACGCGTTTGGCCAGGCCGCCACGGATGTAGAGATCGGCTGTCGTCACCGCATAAACGAAGCCCGAGCACACCGCCTGCATGTCGAAGGCAAAGCCATGATGCATGCCGAGGCGGTTCTGGATCTCGACCGCGGTGGCCGGGAATGTGTTGTTGGGCGTCGACGTTGCCAGCACGATCAGGTCGATATCGTTCGGCGTCAGCCCGGCATCGGCAAGGGCGGCGCGGGCCGCGGCCTCGCCGAGCGAAGCCGTCGTCTCGTCGTCGGCCGCGATATGCCGCTGGCGGATGCCGGTGCGCTGGGCGATCCACTCGTCCGAGGTTTCGACCATGCCTTCGAAATCGGCATTCTTCATGATGCGGCGGGGCAGCGCGGCGCCCGTGCCGCGCACGACTGATCTGATCAAAGTTCTTTCCTATTCCTTCGCGTCGGTAACGACGTCGGATTTCCGAGATGACAGGGCATGCGGGTTGCGCGCATGAAACAGGTCCAGGTCGGCCTCGATACGGTCAAGCAGATTGTTGCGCACCATGTCATAGCCGAGCTCGATCGCCGCAGCAAAACCATCCGAATCGGCACCGCCATGGCTTTTGACGACGATGCCGTTCAGCCCCAGGAACACGCCACCGTTGGAGCGGCCGACATCCATTTTTTCACGCAGGCGATCGAAGGCGCCCTTGGCGAAGACATAGCCGATCTTGGCCATCAGCGTGCGGCTCATCGCGGCGCGCAGATAGCCTGCGATCTGGCGCGCGGTACCTTCCGCCGTCTTCAGCGCGATGTTGCCGGCGAACCCTTCCGTCACCACCACGTCGACCGTGCCCTTGCCGATATCGTCGCCTTCGACAAAGCCATGATAGTTCATCGAGGCCATGTTGGCTTCGCGCAGCATGCGTCCCGCTTCCTTGACCTCTTCCTGGCCCTTGATCTCTTCGACGCCGACATTGAGCAGGCCGACGGTGGGCCGGGCGATGCCGAAGACGGAGCGCGCCATGCCGGTGCCGAGAATGGCGAAATCAATGAGCTGGTGCGCATCGGCACCAATGGTGGCGCCGACGTCCAGAACCACGCTTTCGCCGCGCAATGTCGGCCACAATGCCGCGATCGCCGGGCGCTCGATGGTGGCCATGGTGCGCAGGCAGAATTTCGACATCGCCATCAAGGCGCCGGTGTTGCCGGCGGAGATGCAGGCGTCCGCAGCGCCCGACTTGACCGCTTCGACCGCCTTCCACATCGACGACTTCCAGCGGCCATGGCGCAGCGCCTGGCTCGGCTTGTCATCCATCCTGACTGCGATCTCGCAGTGGAAGAATTCACTCACCTCGGCCAGTTTGGGAAACTTGGCCAGTTCGGGACGCACGACTTCCTCACGCCCGTAGATGACGAAGCGGATGTCGGGACGGCGGGTGGCGACCGTCATGAGCGCCGGAATGACCACGGCTGGTCCGTGATCGCCGCCCATGGCATCGATGGAAATCCTGATCACGCGGTATTTATCTCACGGTTATGCGGCAGGTCGCTTTAGAGATCGCGAAGGTTCGGCGAAAATAGCGGTTTTGGCTCTTCACACAACCGACTTTTCCATCGCGGGCGAGGTTTTCAGGATTTTCCCAGCAAGGATCGCAGTTTTTGCTGAAATTCATTCTCCACCGCTTCGGTCTCGCCGCCGGCATTCAGCGACGCGCCCGGCTTGCGCGGATAGGGGTCGATTGCCAGTGCGAAGAACTGTTCGGCAAGCGCCCCGACATCGATCGTGTCGCCGGAAAATGTTTCGGGACTGTCGGGGCCGTCCGCATCGAGCAGGATCTCGCCGCCGCCTTCGAATCCCTGCCGCCCAAGCTTGGAATCCTCGGGCAACAACAACGCCTCGACCGGCTCGTCGATATGCGCCGCGACAGGGTCGAGCGTGACGATGCAGGCCTGGGTGATGTCGGCCTCGACGTGGCCGCTGACCTTCACGCCATTGCGCTTCCAGGAGGCCACGAGAAGTTCAGCGCGATAGGCTTCGACCGACAGCAGCCCGTGCTCCTCGGCGAGTGCGGCGCGCTGTGCGGCGTCGGCCTCGATCACCACGGGCAGCCCCTTCTGCGGTAGACGGGCAACATTTGCGAAAAAGGAAACCGGGCTTAGCGGATCAGCATGCTTCATCGATCAACCTCCCTGGCGAGCGGAAACGCCGCCGTGCCGGACACGATTGATTCGGATGGCTGCGCGGCCAGCTGCCGACAGGCGTCGGCAACATAGTCGGCCAATTGCAGCGCCTCCGGCCAGGTGCCGGTATCGGGCCGGATATTGCGGGCAAGAGCCGCGGTCAACCCGTCGCGATCGTTTCTTTCCAGCGCGTCATCATAGGCGGCGGTGCGGCCATAAAACATCTTCGCCAATTTCTTCATGCGCTTGGGCACTCCGACATCACCAATCCCCAGCTCCCGCAGCGAATGATCGACGTCGAGGAAGAACTCGTCGATCAGCACCTGGGCGACCTCTTGCGCCACGCCGTCCTCGCCGCGCAAGCGATGCTGGAACAGGAACATATGCAGCGAAAGCATCTCGAAACGGCCGAGCGGCGTGTCCGGCACATTCCAGTGGGAATAAAATACACTCTGCCGCGCCGCCGCCACGATTTGTGCGTAAAGCGCGTCCGTTATCGCGCGGTTGGCGTGGCGTTCGCGACCAAAAAGGCGCTGGAACATGGGGATGGTCTCCGGGGACCGTTTGTTGAATTGGCCTTGTTGCATCGGCAGGCAAGCTGGTTTACCGGTTTTGCGGCCCAGCGCAAGTTGCGGCGATATAATGGAGAATTGTTGTTGCGCGCGCTGAATTTCAAGTCGACCTTCTCGTCCAGGCCTGCCGGCGCGATCTCGCTGCTGCTCGTCGTTTCGGCGCTTTCGGCGTGTCACACCAACAAGATGATCGGCGACCTCAATCCGAGCGAGACGTTCACGCAAGGCTATGTCTACGACCAGCAGGCCGTCGATTCGGTGCCCGTCGGTTCCAGTCGCGAGCAGGTGCTTCTGGCGCTCGGCACGCCGTCTACAACAGCGACTTTCGACAATGAGGCGTTTTACTACATTTCGCAAACGCGCAAGCGCTATGTCGCCTTCGACAAGCCCAGGCTCGTCGACCAGAAGGTGCTGGCGGTCTATTTCGGCGCCGATGGCCGCGTCACCCAGATCGCCAATTATGGCTTGAAGGACGGCAAGATTTTCGACTTCATCTCGCGCACCACGCCGACTGGCGGCAAGGACCAGAACTTCCTCAGCCAGATCATCAACGGCGCCAGCAAGCTGGCGCCCGGCATTCCCGGCGGCGGCACTCCCTGATCATCAGACCCTGCTTACCTCCAGGGAAAGCAGCACCATCTCAGGCGACCGAAAACCCGTGGGAGCGATCTCACGGGTTTTTGTTTGGCCAAGGCAAGCCCGGCTTGCCAGCAATGGGGCAAGCCCGTATCAAATCCCCGGGCCTTGGGGTTTGAAAATGAGCAGTGGCGAGCGCGTAGCACCGGATGGCTGGATGGCCACGGGAACAGCCGACGGGCAGACCGTGACATCGGACTGGCTTGCCATCAAGCCGCCGGCAATCGACGGCGTCAGGATCAAGGAAATCAGACCGGTCGCGACGTCCAACGGCTATCTTACCGAAGTTTTCCGGGACGAATGGGATCTCGATCAATTGCCTGTCGGCCAGGTCTTCCAGCGCACGATGTATCCGGGTGCGGTGACCGGCTGGCATGCACACAAGGTGACGCACGATCGGCTTTTCTGCTGTGCCGGCAGTGTGCGCATATCGCTCTATGACGGCCGAAAGGCTTCGCCCAGCTTCGGCACGGTCTGGCACAAGATCGTCGGCGCCTTACGGCCCGCGATCGTCGTCATCCCGCCAGGCGTCTGGCATGGCGTGACGGCGCTCGGGCCGGAGATCGCCCTGCTGCTCAATCTCGTCGACAAGGCCTATGCATACGACGCGCCGGACCATTGGCGCCTGCCGCCGGACACGGATCACATCCCTTATAAACTGGTGTAGCGTGGAGCGATCCGGCCAGTCCGATCCAACCGGGCAGAACGCGCCGCTCGTCTCGGTGGTGATCGCATCGCAACCCACAACCGCCCCGCCGCCTTGCGAGAGGCGTTGCGCGGCGTGCTGGGCCAGACCTTGCAGGACTTTGAAATTCTGGTGATTGGCGACGCCTGTCGCCCCGACACGGCGGCGCTCATCACCGAATTCGCCGATCCGCGCATTTGCTATATCAACCTGCCGGTCAATTTCGGTGAGCAATCCGGCCCCAACAATATCGGCTTTGCCAGGGCGCGCGGCCGGTTCGTCGCCTTGCTCAACCATGACGACCTCTGGTTTCCAGACCACCTCGCGGCGATGACCGGCTGGATCGATGCGACCGGCGCCGATATCATCATTGCGCGCGGTGCCATCATCGAACCTGCTCGGATGAAGGGCGATCCTCTCAAGACCTCAATCTACGGGATGGGCAAGAGCGGGTTTTACGATCCCGTCATCACAGCCGGATACGGATCGGCACAGATGGCCAGGCGGGCATCGCTGGACTGGCTCGGCCCCTGGCGCCCTGCCAGCGAGTGCGCCTGCGAAAGTTCGCAGGACTGGCTCTTCCGGGCCTGGCGAAAGGGGGCCGTGATCGCGACCCTGCCACACCTGACGGTGCTCAGTATCTTCTCCGGCCAGCGCAGCGGCAGCTACGTCGAAGACACGGCGGTGGAGCAGGAAGAACTTGCCAGCTTCATGCGAATGCCAAACGACCTGCGCGTCAAAGTTCTTGCCGCGGCGACGGCCCCTCGCCCCTTGAAGAAATCCAGCTATCTGATACGCAGGCTTTGGGCCGCGTGCGGCATCCATCCGAGATCCATAGAATTTCGCCGCAAATACGGACGTGATTCCTATATGCCCGGCCTGCGCGAGATACGCGGCCTGCCGGCGATGCCTGCGCGAGAACCAGGGTTGGATGATTTGGTGGCCCGCTACCGCAAGCTTGCCGAGAGCGATGGGGACAAGCCGAGCGGTGGCTGAGGCACCGTGCCTGATCCGAGCCAAACAAAACCCGCGGGGATCGCTCCCCGCGGGTTTGATCTAACGGCCAGGCTCCGTTCAGCCGTGCGCGAGCACGGCCAGCAGCAGAAGCGCCACGATGTTGGTGATCTTGATCGCCGGGTTGACCGCCGGACCGGCGGTGTCCTTGTAGGGATCGCCCACCGTGTCGCCGGTCACCGAAGCCTTGTGCGCCTCGGAGCCCTTCAGATGCTTGACGCCGTCCTTGTCGACGAAACCGTCCTCGAACGACTTTTTCGCATTGTCCCAAGCGCCGCCGCCCGAGGTCATCGAGATGGCGACGAACAGGCCGTTGACGATGACGCCGAGCAGCGAGGCGCCGAGGGCGGCAAAGGCTGACGCCTTCGACCCCGAGATCAACAGCACGCCGAAATAGACGACGAGCGGCGCCAGCACCGGCAGCAGCGACGGGATGATCATTTCGCGGATCGCCGCCTTGGTCAAAAGGTCGACCGCACGCGCATAGTTCGGCTTGGAGGTACCGGCCATGATGCCCGGATCCTCGCGGAACTGCTTGCGCACCTCCTCGACGATGGCGCCCGCCGCGCGGCCGACGGCCGTCATGGCGATGCCGCCGAACAGATACGGGATCAGGCCGCCGAAGATCAGGCCGGCGACGACGTAGGGGTTGGAGAGATCGAAGGAGATCTCGCCCATGCCCTGGAAGTAGGGATATTTGTCGCCATTGGCGGCAAAGAACTTCAGGTCGTTCGAATAGGCAGCGAACAGCACCAGCGCGCCGAGGCCGGCCGAGCCGATGGCATAGCCCTTGGTCACGGCTTTCGTGGTGTTGCCGACCGCGTCGAGCGCGTCGGTCGAGTGACGCACCTCCTTGGGCAGGCCCGCCATTTCGGCAATGCCGCCGGCATTGTCGGTGACCGGGCCGAAGGCGTCGAGCGCAACGATCATGCCGGCAAGGCCGAGCATCGTCGTCACCGCGATCGCCGTGCCGAAGAGACCTGCGAGCTGATAGGTCGAGATGATGCCGCCGACGATAACGATGGCCGGCAACGCCGTCGATTCAAGCGAGACCGCAAGGCCCTGGATGACGTTGGTGCCGTGGCCGGTCACCGATGCCTGAGCGATGGAGTTGACGGGGCGTTTGCCGGTGCCGGTGTAGTATTCGGTGATCACCACGATCAAACCGGTCACCACCAGGCCGATCAGGCCACAGATGAACGTGTTCTTGCCGGTGATGATCATGCCGGCAACGGTGCCGATCTCGCCCCAGCCGACTGTAGCGGAGGTGGCGATGCCGAGGCCGACGATCGACAGCAGGCCGGTCACGATCAGGCCCTTGTAGAGCGCGCCCATGATCGAGCCGTTCGAGCCGAGCTTGACGAAGAAGGTGCCGACAATCGAGGTCAGGATGCAAGCGCCGCAGATGGCCAGCGGATACAGCATCGCAGTCTGCAGAGCGGCGGTACCGCCGAAGAAGATGGCGCCGAGCACCATGGTGGCGACGACCGTCACCGCATAGGTCTCGAAGAGGTCGGCGGCCATGCCGGCGCAATCGCCGACATTGTCGCCGACATTGTCGGCGATGGTGGCCGGGTTGCGCGGATCATCTTCCGGAATACCGGCTTCGACCTTGCCGACGAGATCGCCGCCGACGTCGGCGCCCTTGGTGAAGATACCGCCGCCGAGACGGGCGAAGATCGAGATCAGCGAGGCGCCGAAACCGAGCGAGACCAGCGAGTCGATGACGATGCGGTCATTCGGCTGGAGGCCCATCGGGCCGGTCAGGATCAGGTAGTAGATCGACACGCCGAGCAGCGCCAGGCCAGCGACCAGCATGCCGGTGATGGCGCCCGACTTGAAGGCGATGTCGAGACCGGCGGCCAGACTGTTGGAGGCTGCCTGTGCCGTGCGCACATTGGCGCGCACCGAAACATGCATGCCGATGAAGCCGGCGGCGCCCGACAGGACGGCGCCGATCAGGAAGCCGATCGCGGCGGTGATCGAAAGCAGCCACCAGGCGAGCAAAAGCACGACCACGCCGACGATGGCAATGGTGGTGTACTGGCGCGCCAGATAGGCTTGTGCGCCTTCGCGGATGGCGGCGGAGATTTCCTGCATGCGTGCATTGCCCTGATCGGACGCAAGGACCGACCGTGTCGCCCAGATGGCGTAAAGGACAGAAAGCAAGCCGCAGGCGATGACGGCGTAAAGTATGGTCATTGCCGAATTTTCCTCGATTGCTGGCCCAAAAGAACCCCTCCCTGGGCCGTTGAGACAAAGACCGGAATCCGCGCACGGAATCCACCTCTTCGCATCGGTGTATGCGAAACAGGGCTCGGAACGTCAAGATATTGTTCAGTTTTTGCCCGGCTTTCGCCCAAAAGACAAAAGCCGCGACGACCCTGCCGGCATGGTCCTTCATTTAGATCGATTGAAATGACGCCAGGGGATCATGCCGACAGACCATCAACGTCCCAAAAGACTACTCCGCCTCGCGTCCCATCCGCCGCGCCGCATAGCGCTCGACCGCCGACAGCCCGTCATAGATCAGCACGGCAAGGGCCGCGACGATCAGGCCGCCCTGCAGGATGAAAGCAAGATTGTTGGACAACAGGCCGGCGATGATCACCTCGCCCAGCGTCTTGGCAGCCACGGTCGAGCCGATGGTGGCGGTGGCAAGACCGATGACAACCGACAACCGGATGCCGCCCAGGATGATCGGTGCGCTGAGCGGCAGTTCGACCTTGATAAGCCGTTGCCAGCCGGTCATGCCGGCGCCGCGCGCGGCCTCGACGACATTGGCCGGCAGTGTCGTCAGCCCGGTCAGCGCATTCTCGAAGATCGGCAGCAGGCCATAGAGAAACAGCGCGATCAGCGTCGGCCATTCGCCGAAGCCGACAGCAGGCACGGCGAGCGCCAGAACCGCCACCGGCGGAAAGGTTTGGCCGATGTTGACCAGGCTGCGCGATAGGGGCAGGAATTCGGCCCCGGCTGGCCTTGTGACCAGGATGGCGAGCGCAACAGCCACAATGGTCGCGGCCAAGGTGGCGAGCAGGACGGTGCGCAGATGCAGCAGCGTCAAGGTCAGCAGGCTGCCCTGATTGTAGATCACCGGCGCATTGTTCTCGGTCAGCGGCTTCAGCAGCGGTTCGAACCAGACGGGATTGGTGAGGAAGGCGACGAGCAGCACCACAAGGGCAAGCCGCAGCAGCGCCGGCAGCCAGGCTTTCATGCCGGCCTCGCCGCGCGCTTGATCAGCCCGTCCACCGTGATGCGGCCGAGCGGTTTGCCGTCGGCGCCTTGCACCGGCAGCGCCGGCCGGCCCGACCACAGGAGTTCAGCCAGCGCATCGCGCTGGCTGGCATCGCCGGGAATGGCTACGCCATCGGCGCTGCCATTCTCCACGGCGTCACGCACCCGCCCGAGCGACAACAGCCTGAACGGCCTTTCGCTGGCGCCGACCAAGGTCTCGACGAAATTGCTCGCGGGGTTTGCGAGGATCTCGGCGGGTCTGGCGTATTGCACGAGCTTGCCGGCATCCATGACGGCGATCTTGTCGCCCATGTGCACGGCTTCCTCCATATCATGGGTGACAAGGATGATGGTGGTGCCGAAGCGCTTCTGGATCGCCAGCAGATCTTCCTGGGCCTTGGTGCGGATGATCGGATCGAGCGCGCCGAACGGCTCGTCCATCAACAGCACGTTGGGTTCGGCGGCGAGCGCGCGGGCCACGCCGACGCGCTGCTGCTGGCCGCCGGACAGTTCGTGCGGGTAGCGCGGCCCGTAGGCCTGCGGATCGAGCTGATAGAGCGTCATCAGCTCATCGACGCGGGCCTTGATGCGGTCCTTGTCCCAGCCGAGCAGCACCGGCACGGTGGCAATATTCTGCGCCACGGTGCGATGCGGAAACAGGCCGTGCCCCTGGATGGCATAGCCGATGCTGCGGCGCAGTTCGTAACCGGGCACGGAGCTGTTGTCGACACCGTCGAGCTTGATGATGCCTGATGTCGGCTCGACCAGCCGATTGATCATGCGCAGCAGCGTCGTCTTGCCGGAGCCGGAGGTGCCGACAATGACGCAAACCGTGCGTGGCTCGATGACCATCGAAACATTGTCGACGACCGTTGTCGCGTCATAGCGCTTGGTAATGCCTTCGATCTCGATCATGCCGTTTCAACCCTGCGCTTGGTGGCGGTCATTTCGATCACGGCGTCGAGGATGATGGCTGCGGCGAAGGCGAGTGCGACCGTCGGCACCGCACCGAGCAGCACCAGGTCCATCGCCGTCTGGCCAACACCCTGGAAGACGAAAACGCCGAAGCCACCGCCGCCGATAAGCGCTGCGATGGTGGCAAGGCCGATGTTCTGCACCAGCACGATGCGGATGCCAGTGAGGATCACCGGGAAGGCCAGCGGGAACTCGACGCCGAACAGGCGCTGGCGGTCGGTCATGCCCATGCCGCGCGCCGCGTCGTTGGCGGCACGCGGCACGCCGGCGAGCCCGACCACTGTGTTGGCCACCACCGGCAGCAGCGAATAGAGAAACAGGGCGACGAAGGCAGGTGCCGTACCGATGCCGCGAATGCCGAGCGCTGCAGCCCCCGGCACATGGGTGGCGACCCAGCCGAGCGGCGCGATCAGCAGGCCAAACAGCGCGATCGAAGGAATGGTCTGGATGATGTTGAGCACGTTGAGCACGCCGGCCCGCAGCCTTTCGACGCGGTGGCAGAGGATGCCAAGCGGCAAGCCGACGATGACCGCAGCGGCCAGAGAACCGAGCGCCAACGTCACGTGCTTGGAGCCTTCGGCCCAGAAACTGTCGGCGCGATTGAAATATTCTTTCAAGATCGACAAATTGTCCCAGCTTCCCGACATCAACAGCAGGCCGATCGCCAAAGCCGCGACGACAAGCACGCCAACTCGCGCCAGGGGCGACAGGTTCAGCCTTGTCAGCACATCGGCCAGCAAAAGCGTGAAGGCAAAAATGAGGATCCAGAAACCGGAGGCCGGCGATACTCTGGCAAAGGTGTTGCCGGCCGGTGTTAGGAATGTGCCGGCGACGCCGACGAGCAGCGCGAGCGCGGCAAGCGCCACCACGCTGGCGGCAAGGCGCAGCACAAGCGGTGTCCTGAACAGCGCTATGAGCGCCGCGGCGACGATGATGGCGAGCAGCAATGCTCCTGTCGTAGCCGGCAACGCTTCGAGAATCGAGCGCGCCTGCCCCGGAACGATGCGGTTGGCGCGGAATGTGGCGAAAGGAGCGAGGAACGCCGCATAGGCCGCGATCGCGGCGATGACCACGCCGAGCTTGTCGAACCGAATGTTCACGCCCTCCCCCGTCGGTCGTCCCGGCGCGCCACGCATGCGGCGCGCCGGAATCGTCCTACTTCAGAAAGCCGTTCTTCTTCAGGAAGTCCTCGGCGACGCCCTTGACCGGCTCGCCGCCGACCTGGACGCGGCCGTTCAGTTCCTGCAGCGTGACGAGGTCGAGCTTGGCGAAGACCGGCTTCAGCAGCGTCTCGATCTCGGGATGTTCCTTGAGCACGGATTCGCGGATGATCGGCGCCGGCTGGTAGACCGGCTGAACGCCCTTGTCGTCCTCGAGCACGACCAGGCCGGACGGCGCAATGCCACCGTCGGTGCCATAGACCATGGCGGCGTTGGCACCGCTGGTCTGGTTGGCCGCAGCGGCGATGGTCGCCGCCGTGTCGCCACCGGAGAGCGTGATCAACTGCTCGGGTTTCAGCTTGAAGCCATAGGTGGTCTGGAAGGCCGGCAGTGCCGCCGCCGAATTGACGAACTCGGCCGAAGCCGCCAGCACCACCTGGCCGCCGCCGGTGACATATTTACCGAAGTCCGACAGCGTGACGAGCTTGTTCGCGTCCGTTACTTCCTTGCGCAGCGCGATCGCCCAGGTGTTGTTGGCCGGCGCCGGCGACAGCCAGACGATCTTGTTGGCGTCGTAGTCGAGCTTCTTGGCCGTCTCATAGGCCTTGGCGGCATCCTTCCACACGGGGTCATCGGCCTTCTCGAAGAAGAAGGCAGCGTTGCCGGTGTATTCGGGATAGATGTCGATCTCGCCGGCGGTGATCGCCTTGCGCACCACCGGCGTGCCGCCGAGCTGGATGCGGTCAGTGGTCTTGATGTTGTTGGCGTTGAGAACGAGCTGGATGATGTTGCCGAGCACGCCGCCCTCGGTATCGATCTTCGAGGAGACGACCACCTGAGCACTGGCGGATACCGCCGTGACGGCCAGCGCCAAAGCCGCGCCGGCGAAAACCTTGACTGAAAACATTGTGAAAACCTCTTGCTGTGAACCGGAATGCGGTGGCCGCATATGAGCATGGCTTCAACGGCCAGTCGGGGCACACGGTTTCATAACAATAGGTACAGGCGCAATAATTTTGTTCCGGCGCGGCAAATTCAACCGAAGCAATCCTGACAACATCATGTCAGGTCAATAGCAAATTAAGGATCAGGCGCTGGCCTTGCGCAGGCTCGTCAGCTTGAGCGCGCCGAGCGCGACGAAGCACAGGACGGTGACCGGAAAGATCATCCAGTTCAGCATCTCCCAGCCCCAGGCGTTGTAGACCATGCCCGACAGCAGCGACGCACAGGCGACCGAGCCGAACAGGACGAAGTCGTGAAAACCCTGCACCTTGCCCTTTTCCGACGGCCGGTAGCTGGCCGCCACCATGGCGGTGGCGCCGATGAAGCCGAAATTCCAGCCGAGGCCGAGCAGGATCAGCGACGTCCAGAACTGCCACAGTGCCAGGCCCGACAAAGCAACTGCAGCACAGCCGATCAGCAGCAGCAGACCGATGGCGACGATACGTTCGGCGCCGTAGCGATGGATCAGCGAGCCGGTGAAGAAGCTCGGCGCGAACATCGCCATGACGTGCCAGGAGATGCCCAGCGTCGCATCGTCCTCCGACAGGCCGCAGCCGACCATGGCCAACGGCGCGCCGGTCATGACGAAGCTCATCAGCGCATAGGCGCCGACGGCGCAGAACAGCGCGGCGACAAAGCGCGGCCTGGTGACGATTTCTGAGAGGGGTCTGGCATCACCGTCGGCAATTTCAACCTTGCTCGCCGCCTTCGCCGGCAGGCGCAGAAACGACAGGATAATGGCGCCGACCACGGCCAGCGGCAGGATGGAGGCGAATGACCCGGCAAACATCACCGGCGCGAACAGTTCGCGGGTGAAGATGACGATCTGCGGCCCGAGGATGGCGGTGATGATACCGCCGGCCAGCACGAAGGAGATGGCGCGCGCCTTGAACTGCGGCGGCGCGTTGTCGGCGGCGGCGAAACGGAACTGCTGGACGAAGGCGCCACCGATGCCGATCACCAGCAGTGCGAAGGCGAACAGCCAGAAACTGCCGTGGAAAAGCGCCAGTGTGGCAATCAGGCCGCCAAGCGCGGTGACGACGGTTCCGGTCATGAAGCCGCCGCGCTGGCCCAGCCTGCGGATGATGGCCGCGGCCGGCAGCGCGCCGAGCGCCACGCCGATGTTGAAGCCAGTGATCGGCGCCGTCGCCAGCGATTTGTCGGCACCGAGCAGATATTGCCCGGCCAGTGCGCCCATGGAGATGGCGATGGGTGCCGCCGAGCCGATAATCGCCTGCGAGGCGGCGAGGATCAGCGCGGTGCGCCGCGCATCCCTGCCCGCCTCGACAGCGATGGCCGTCACGATGCGTCCTTGCCGCGCCCCTCGCCGCGCACCCGGCGTGACACGCGGTCGAGCACGGCATTGACCAGCTTCGGCTCGTCTTCCTCATAGAAGGCCTTGGCGATGTCGACATATTCGGAGACGATGACGGCCACGGGCACATCCTCGCGCTTCATCAATTCATAGACGCCGGCGCGCATAATGGCGCGCAGCGTCGAATCGAGCCGGGACAGCGGCCAGTCATCGGTCAGCGCCTGGCGGATGACCGGATCGATGGTCTTCTGGTTCTCGACGACGCCGGTCAGGATGGCGCGGAACCATTGGGCATCCGCCTCGCGATAGAGCGCGCCGTCGACTTCCTTGCCAAGGCGAAACGCCTCATATTCGGCGGTGATCTCGAAGACACCGCTGCCGGCGACATCCATCTGATAGAGCGCCTGCACGGCGGCCAGACGGGCGGCGCCGCGCTTGTTGGCATGGCGCACCGCGGGCTGTCCGGGCGAAGCGGGTTCGCTCACGATCGCGCTCCCAATTGTTCCTTGAGCGCGATCATGGTCAGCGCCGCACGCGCAGCAAAGCCTCCCTTGTCGCCCTCAGAGCGCTTGGCCCGCGTCCATGCCTGGGCGTCGTTCTCGGTGGTCAGGATGCCGTTGCCGATGCAGACCGAGTCCTGCACGGACAGGTCCATCAGCGCGCGGCTGGATTCATTGGCGACGATGTCGAAATGGTAGGTGTCGCCGCGGACGATGGTGCCGAGCGCGACGAAGCCGTCATAATTTGTGCCGCCTTCGGCGGCGCCGTCCAGCGCGAAGGTGATCACCGCGGGAATTTCGAGCGAACCTGGAACGGTGACGACGTCGTAGGTCGCGCCCGCTTCGTCGAGCGCGCTTGTCGCGCCGTCGAGCAGCGCGTCGGCAAGATCGTCGTGAAAGCGCGCTTCGACAATCAGCAGATGCGCCTTCGCCTTCGGACGAATGAAGGCTTTGCCGTGTTGGGATGTGCCTGCCATAAAAATCTCCGGGGGTTGCCGGTGACTTAGGCCGAAGCCGGATTGATCGCAAGCGGAAGATGTTACGATGCGACGTTGGGTGACCTATTCGGCTTGGGTCGTTGCACGCTTTGTGCGATCGGCCAGGCTTTTTGCCCAAGCGTCAACTTCGTTGTGATCAATCACCCGGCCAGCATCGACATCCGCCAATGCCTCGAGAGTCATCTTTCGACGGTCGGCTACCTCGTCCGTGCTCGGCTGAACCATCAAAGCCCCTCTTTCGCCGCCTCCGCCAGCCGCGCGGCGTAGCGGGCCATGGTGTCGATCTCGAGATTGACGCGGTCGCCGGCCTTGCGCTCGCCCCAGGTGGTGACGGTCAGCGAATGGTGGATCAACAGCACGTCGAAGCGGGTGCCCTCCACCTTGTTGACGGTGAGCGAGGTGCCGTCGAGCGCGACGGAGCCCTTTGGCGCGATGAATTTCGCCAGATGGCGCGGCGCTTCCAGCGTGAAGCGCACCGCGTCGCCCTCGTCCTTGCGCTCGACGATCTCGGCGGTGCCGTCGACATGGCCCGACACGATGTGGCCGCCGAGTTCGTCGCCGATCTTCAGCGCCCGCTCGAGATTGACCTTGCTGCCAGATTTCCAACCCGAGGCCGTGGTCAGCCGCAAGGCCTCTTCCCAGGCCTCGACCTCGAACCAGCGGGCATTCGAGCCGCTGTCGGGCAAAGCCGTGACCGTCAGGCAGACGCCGCCGCAGGAGATCGACGCGCCAATGGCGATGGTTTCGGGGTCATAGGCGGTATCGATGCGCAGGCCGACGCCTTCGCTCAGCGGCTTGACGGCCGCGACGGTGCCGATATCAGTGACAATTCCGGTGAACATCGATGCTGATCCCTAGAGCATGATGCCGAAAAGTGTGAAGCGGTTTTCGGACGACATCATGCTCTATCTCTTTGATTTAGAGCCGGATTCAGATTTCAGGTCGACTCGACCTGAAATCATCCGGCTCTAGAGGTCTCTTACCCACTCGGCGTAGCTGTCTTCGCCGAAGCGCATCTCGCGCAGTTTGCGGAAGCCTGCCGGGATATGGTCAGCATCAACCGGCGATGCAATGCCATCCTCGCCAATCGCCTCCGGCCCCTGGAACAAGACAATGCGGTCGACCAGCTCCTCGTCCAGGAATGCCTTGGCGACCTGGGCGCCGCCCTCGACCAGCACGCTTGCCATGCCGAGCGCCGCCAGGTCCTCGAGAAGTTCCGGCAAGGCGACGACGCCGTCATGGGTTTCGGTACCGATGAAGCGCACGCCGGCGCGTTCGAGTGCGGCGCGACGGTGTGGATCGGCTTCAAGACAGGCAGCGACATAGAGCGGCACGCGGTCGACACCGGAAACCAGCTTCGAGGCTTCCGGCAGTCGGATCTGGCGATCGAGGATGATGCGCGCCGGCGAACGGTTTTCCAGCCCTGGCAGGCGCACGGTCAGCGCTGGGTCGTCTTCCAGCGCCGTGCCGATGCCGATCAGGATGGCATCCGACTCCGCGCGCATCAGATAGACGTCGCGGCGCGCGATCTCGCCGGTGATCGCAACCTGGCCGGCGCCTTTCCTGCCGATCTTGCCGTCGCTCGAAAGCGCAAGCTTCAGCGTCACTTCCGGGCGTTTTCGCAGAGATCGAATCAAATAGCCCGCCATCTGCTCGGCGGCTTCCGCGGCCAGCACCTTCTCCACCACCTCGATGCTGGCAGCGCGCAGGATGGCATAGCCCTTGCCGGAGACGCGCGGATCCGGATCGCTGGCAGCACCCACGACACGCGCAATGCCGGCATTGACCAGCGCGTTGGCGCAAGGCGGCGTGCGGCCGTGATGGGCGCAGGGCTCGAGCGTGACATAGGCCGTGGCACCCCGCGCCAGTTCGCCGGCCTCGGCCAGCGCCTCGGTCTCGGCATGCGGCCGGCCGCCGACGGCGGTGACGCCGGTGCCGACGATCATCGGCCCAGCGCCATCATCACGCACGATGATCGTGCCGACGGAAGGATTGGTCGAGGTCCGGCCGGCGTTCCTGCGCGACAGCCGCAGGGCGCGGCCATGAAACGACGATCAAGGGCCGCTTGCTCGGCCCCGCTCAGTTGCGATGCTGCCATGCTCAGCCGGCTTCCTCTTCGCTCTTGTCTTCGTCGCCCTTCAACTCGCCCAGCAGCTCATGGAAATCCTTGGCCTCGCGGAAATTGCGGTAGACCGAGGCAAAGCGCACATAGGCGACATCATCGAGCGACTTCAACGCCTCCATGACCAGCCGGCCGACCTCGCCGGAAGCCACTTCCGTCTCGCCGGAGCTTTCGAGCTGCCGCACGATGCCGGTCACCGCGCGGTCGATGCGTTCGGGATCGACATTGCGCTTGCGGACCGCGATCTCGACCGAGCGCAACAGCTTGTCGCGGTCGAACGGCACTTTCCGGCCCGACTTCTTGACCACGACCAGATCGCGCAACTGAACGCGCTCGAAGGTGGTGAAACGGCCACCGCAATCAGGGCAGACACGCCGCCTGCGGATCGCCGCGCCATCCTCGGCGGGGCGCGAATCCTTCACCTGCGTATCTTCGGACTGGCAATAGGGACAGCGCATGAAAAGCCTTGGGTTCGCGAATCTGGTGAGGCGAAAGGCTTAGAGCCTTTCCGGTCGGGATTGAAGCCGTTCCGTTTCTTCAGAGATAGCGAGGCGCGAGGAAGATTGCCAGCGCGACAACCAGCCAGACGGCGATGCCACCGACGACAGCCAGGCGATAGTCGACCTTGTCGATGAACAGCCAACAGGCGCCAAGGAAGGCAAGATAGGCGGGAATTGTCTTCATCCCGGCAAGGCAGGCATCGCGGAACCCGCCCGGATCACCCTTGGCGCCGACGGCGAGCAACGCAATCACGGCAAAGGTTGGCGCCAGCGGCAGGATCCCGGGCAGGACATTGCCTCGCTTGGACAGCCAGACGATCAGCGCCGTCACCAGCCCACCGACCACGCCCTTCCAGACAATGTCCATCCGCGCCCCTATTCCGACCAGTTCGTCGGCATCACGGCGCGACGTCCTTGGTCGGAAAGCCGCAGGACGTTCCGAGATTGCGGTAGGCCTTGGTGAAGCCGTCCATCGGGATGCTGGCGACAGCCTGCTTGCCGAAGGTCACATCGAGCGAGATGACCTGGCGCATGGCACGCAGCAGCGCGAGACTGGTCTTGGCCTGATTGTCGACCGTCCAGCTCGGACGGCCGATGATGGCATTGTTGGAATAGACCGTCGCCGAAACCTTGACGCCGGGATCGCCGAACGTCGCCGCGATCTTCTCGCCGGTCGGCAGCTCCTTGTTGTCGACAGTGAGCATGATGGCCGGATAGGCATCAGGCGGCAGCGCATCGCCTGTCGAGATCGACAAGGTCAGTGTGCCCGAATTGCCGTTCGCATCGAAGAACGCCGTCGAAGCCGCACAGGTCTTGCTTGTATCCTGGCCGCTGTCGAGCACATCGACGATGGTTGTCCATTTGCCGAAGGTGCTGGTGGCGGGCGTCTCCGGAGCGGGCGGCGTCTGCGCCAAGGCGGACCCGCAAACGGCCAGCCAACCGACAACGCCGAGTGAGGCGAGACAAAAATTGCGCATCATCAAGTCTCCAGTTCCATGCGTCACCCGATTAGGGGTGACGCAGTGCCGGCGAATAAGAGATGACGCTTCGCGCCCGGTCAATCGAGGATGGTCAACCGAGATACGGGTAGAGCGGAAAACGATCGGTCAGCGCCACGACCTTGGCCTTGACCGCCGCTTCGACCGCGGCATTGCCCTCGTCCGAATTGGCGACCTTGAGACCATCCAGCACTTCGGCGATCAGCTTGCCGATCTCGCGGAATTCGGCCTGGCCGAAGCCGCGCGTGGTGCCGGCCGGGGTGCCGAGGCGCACACCCGAGGTGACGAAAGGCTTTTCCGGGTCGAAGGGAATGCCGTTCTTGTTGCAGGTGATGTTGGCGCGACCAAGGGCTGCCTCGGCGCGCTTGCCGGTGGCGTTCTTGGGGCGCAAATCGACCAGCATCAGATGGTTGTCGGTGCCGCCGGAGACGATGTCGAGGCCCGTCTCCTTGAGGCTCGAAGCCAGCGCCTTGGCGTTGGCGGCGACACTCTCGGCATAGAGTTTGAAGCTCGGCTTCAGCGCTTCGCCGAAGGCCACCGCCTTGGCGGCGATGACATGCATCAGCGGGCCGCCCTGCAGACCGGGGAACACCGCCGAGTTCATCTTCTTGGCGATGTCTTCGTCGTTGCACAGGATCATGCCGCCGCGCGGGCCGCGCAGCGACTTGTGCGTGGTGGTCGTCACCACATGGGCGTGCGGCAATGGCGAGGGATGCACGCCGCCTGCGACGAGGCCCGCAATGTGCGCCATGTCGACCATCAGATAGGCGCCGACCGCATCGGCGATCTCGCGAAAGCGCTTCCAGTCCCAGATGCGCGAATAGGCGGTGCCGCCGGCCAGGATCAGCTTCGGCTTGGTCTCATGCGCGGTCTTCTCGATCGCGTCCATGTCGAGCAGATGGTCTTCCTTGCGCACGCCATAGGAGACGACCTTGAACCATTTGCCGCTCATGTTGACAGGCGAGCCATGGGTGAGATGGCCACCGGAATTGAGGTCGAGGCCCATGAACGTGTCGCCCGGCTGCAGCAGCGCCAGGAACACCGCCTGGTTCATCTGGCTGCCGGAGTTCGGCTGGACGTTGGCGAAATTGCAGCCGAACAGCTTCTTCGCCCGTTCGATGGCCAATTCCTCGGCCACGTCGACGAACTGGCAGCCGCCATAGTAGCGCTTGCCCGGATAGCCCTCGGCGTATTTGTTGGTCATGATCGACCCCTGCGCCTCGAGCACCGCGCGGGAAACGATGTTTTCCGAAGCGATCAGCTCGATCTCGTGGCGCTGGCGACCAAGTTCATTGCGGATGGCGCCGAAAATCTCCGGATCGGCGTCTTCCAGCGTGGTTTCGAAGAAGGACTCGAATTTGTTCGACGCTGCCGCTGCTGTTGCCATGGCCTGAAAATCCTCCGGTTCGGGGCAATTTGTCTATGCTTATCGTTGCCCCAAAACCGCTGCACACTTTTGGGCGACACGCATTGCCGCGCCATTAACACAGTTGTTTTCGACCCGCCACGTTTGCGGCGCGAAATTTGCTGGCCGGTTTGCGGCAGAGACGGCAAATCCGGTGCGGCAGGAGCCCTAGCTTCGCGCCTGCCTGCCGTTCAAAAGGGCTTCCGTTAGCGTAATCTCGGTAAACAGCGCCCGCGCCGTGTGGTCGTTGATCTCGCCGCGGCGAAGCATGGCGCGCAAGGCGTCACGCTCGGCGGCAATGCCGGCAAGCCTCAGATCGATTTCCAGCCTGCCTGCCTCACGCACCTCGGCGCGCGCCTCATCGGCCTCGTCGGACGCCGCGATGCGTCGCCGGTAGGCAGCGACAATGCCGTTGGCGGCGGCGAGCCGGACGCCGGGTACATCGCCCTCCTCTTCATCGGTCTGCGTGATGCTCTCGAGGTGGGCGATTGCCGCCTTCGCCGCACCGACGCGCGCCATGCGCTCCTCGGCAGCGCCGGCGTCTTCGCCCGGCTCGACCAGGCCGCGCGCAATCACCGGCAGGGCCAGGCTGGCGATCACCAGGGAGCAGATGATGACGCCGGCGGCGAGGAAGATGACAAGGTCGCGCGCCGGGAATGGTGACCCATCCTGCAGAGCCAACGGCAGCGACAATATGCCGGCGAGCGTGATGGCACCGCGCACGCCGGCCACCGATCCGGCGAGCCGCACGCGCAGGCCGAAGGGTTCGGCCTTACGCTTGCCCAGCCGCGCCGCAAACCCCGCCGCGATGTCGCCAATCCAGATCCAGAGGAAGCGCAGGCCTATCAGGCACAGCGTCAGCAGCAGAACCGTCAGGACCGGCTCCAGAAGCCAATGGCGGCTGGATAGCTCGGGCGGCACCTTGCGGATGATTTCAGGAAGCTGCAGACCGAGCACGATAAACAGCGCGCCGTTGAAGACGAAGGAAAACGTCGTCCACAGCGAGATCGTCTGCATGCGCGCCGAGACGCCGAGGAAGCGGAATATGCCGGTGCTGCCGGTCAAGAGACCGGCGGTCACCGCCGCCAGGATGCCCGAGGCGCCGAAATGCTCGGCGCCGAGATAGGCGACGAAGGGAAGCAGGATGGTGATCAGCACCTGCGCCTCGGCCGGCACGCCGCCGATGCGGTTCAACAGCTGCAGCGCCTTGGCGGCGACGAACAAGGCCGCCACGCCGGCCAGGATGCCGACCGCCACGGCGTAGACAAAACTCAGCGAGGCGGCGGCGAAGGAAAAACTGCCGGTCAATGCCGCCGCGACGGCAAAGCGGAACATGACCAGGCCCGATGCATCGTTGAGTAGCGATTCGCCTTCCAGAATGTGCATCAGGCGCGCCGGAACGACGTTCCTGTCGACGATCGAGGAGACGGCAACCGCATCGGTCGGCGACAGCACGGCGGCAAGCGCGAAGGCAACCACCAGCGGAATGCTCGGCACCAGCCAGTGCAAGGCATAGCCGAAGCCGACGATGGTGAAGAAGACGAGGCCGATGGCAAGGTCGAGGATCGGCCCGCGCAAGGCGATCAGCTCGCGCTTGGGCGCGCCAAAAGCGTCGCTGAACAGCAGCGGCGGAATGAACACCAGCAGGAACAGTTCCGGATCGATCTCGACATGGATGCCGCCCACCGGCCATGCGAGCGCGGCGCCTATGGCGATCTGCAGGACGGGCAGCGGCACGCGCACCAGCCGCACCAACGCGCCGGAAACGGCGACGAAGACGAGCACGACGAGAATGAAGATGGCGGTTTGCATGGCGCGATTCCGGCTGTTGCCGGACCATGCGCAATCGTCGGCCTCGCGTCCAGACAGGCTGCGGCGCGGCGATGGCCGAGACGGCAGCAGACCGTGTGGCCAGCATCAAGCCGATGATCTAACGTTTCCGCAAACAAAAAGACCGCCCTTCGGCGGCCTTTCGCTAGAATTATCAGTCGCTTAGAGCGAAGATGTGATCTGGAGCTCGCTGGCGCCGTCGAGTGCGTAGACGTCGTCGCGGAACTGGACGACGCCCGGTCCGGTCGACCAGGCCGAGAGATAGAGGAAGTGCACCGGCACCGGATTGGTGACCTGGATCGGCGTGTTCTGGCCGGTCTTGATCGCCGCCTCGAAATGCTGGCGGTCCCAGCCGGGCGTGTCGCGCAGGATCCAGGTGACAAGATCGCGCACGTTCTGGACGCGCACGCAGCCCGAGGAATCGAAGCGCATCATCTTGCCGAACAGGCTCTGCTGCGGCGTGTCGTGCATGTACACGCCGTCCGGGCTCGGGAAGTTGATCTTGACCGACGCCATGGCGTTTTCCGAACCAGGATCCTGGCGGAACCGGTACTTGGCGGCATCATCCGTCGACCAGTCGACATTCATCGGATCGACTTCGCTGCCATCCGGCGCGAAGAGGCGGATGTGGCTGTTCTTCAAATAGTTGGGATCCTTCCGCATCAGCGGAATGATGTCCTTGCGCACGATCGAGACCGGCGCGTTCCAATACGGGTTGACGATGATCTCGTTGATCTTGGAATTGACGATCGGCGTCTGGCGATCGATCTTGCCGACGATAGCGGTGTGGCGGAGCACGACGCGGTCGTTCTCGACCGCTTCGATCTGCGCGGCGGGAATGTCGACCAGCACGTAGCGGTTGCCGAGCGTGCCGGCCTTCTCCTTCAGCCGCTGCAGATTGGTCTGCAACTGGCCGAGCCGGACCTGCGCCGAAACATTCATCGCCGCATAGGTGTATTTGCCCATGGAGCCGTCAGCCGGCAGGCCATGGCGCAACTGGAACCGCTTGACGGCCGAGTCGACATAGGAATCGAAGGCCGTCGAAATGCCGGCGCTCTGCGACAGATCGCCCGCAACCATCAGGCGCTTGCGCAGCGGCACCACGTCCGGATCATCGACGCCGAGTTCCAGTTTCTTGGTCGCGGGAACCTCTACCCAGCCGCCCTGCCCGACAATGTTCTGATATTGCGCGACCGCCTGCTCGGTGAACGCAACGGTCTGCGGGCTGAAGATCGGCAGCGTCGAGGCCACCTTGCCGCCTTCGCTGGCGCGGGCGTCGAACTGGTCGTCCCAATTGCCGCGGGCCGAGGATTTCAGGATATCCCCGATCACATCTTGCGCGCTCGCACGGCCGGCCACCATGGCGGCGGCGAGCAACGAGGCTCCGGAAAGGAAAAAGCGGCGGCTGGTTCTCATGGACGTTCCAGACATAGGTAGCGGTTCGATCAATTGCTGCGTCGATCATCGGGCGATCTCGCCCGCACTCTAAAATTGGCAATCTTAACAATTAGCCAACCATGGCCCGTATCACGTTGGCAGGAAACGCACGCAGCGCGATACGGTTGCGGGTGGACGCATGGTCTTCACCACAGCATCACTGCCACTCTCGGTTCCATTGGAATATGGCGGCAACGTGGCCTTGCGCCCAATTTGGGGCGCCCGGCGTGGCGAAATGAAAGGGGCGTGGTTTTTCGGTACCGACCCACGTTGCCAGCGCTGGGACGCCTCGCGGAGGAACAGCTTCGTCCCAGCTAAGGCTGTGAACTGGTTTTGGCCTCCAGCTCCGAACACCGTTGCAGCACCTGATACTCGGGATATCGCAATATTTTGTTGTCCGGAAGTTTGAGCAGAAGCGCGCGTCGCTTTTCCACGCTCTGCTCATCGTCCGAGGAGGTCATGTCCAGGACGACGGCGTCCAGGCCTCTGAGATTCTGGACTCTGTCGAGAGTGCACCCAACTTCCCACATGTCCACCGACTTGTCGGTGAAGGTCACTCTGGAGTCATTGTTGTCGCAGGGGCTGCTGCCTTCCATGGCGAAGGAGTCTTTCCACCACTCCTGCGCAACGGCCGTTCCCGGTGCCAGCAGGAGCGCCGCGGCGACCGAACAGATTTTGAAGCAGCTCCTTCGACCCATCATGCCTCCTTCTGTGGCGACATTAGGCATTGCGAAGGCGAAAGCAAAGCGTGCGGCATCATCAGAAAAAGGGCCGGTGCTTTCGGCACCAGCCCCTGACTGAAGGTCGCTAAGTCGGCCGCGCTTCTATGGCGCGGGCCAAATCGTTGCGGCGCCTTACATCCGGTAGGCGATGGTGTCGTTCCAGAAGCGGTCGAGCCGCTGCAAGGCGCGGTTCATCTGCTTGAACTCGTCGGTGTTGATGCCGCCGACCTGTTCGATCGAGCCGACATGACGCTCATAGAGACCAGCGACGACGTCGGCCACCTCGTTGCCCTTCGGGGTCAGCGAAACACGGACCGAACGACGGTCGATGCGCGAGCGCTGGTGGTTGATGAAGCCGAGATCGACCAGCTTCTTCAGATTGTAGGAGACGTTCGAGCCGAGATAGTAGCCACGCGAGCGCAGTTCGCCGGCGGTCAGCTCGGAATTGCCGATGTTGAAGAGCAGCAGCGCCTGGATGGCATTGATGTCGGAACGGCCGTTACGGTCGAACTCGTCCTTGATCACGTCAAGCAGACGGCGGTGCAGCCGCTCGACGAGCTGCAGCGATTCCATGTACAGGGTACGGATAGCCTCGCGGCGATCGTCGGATACGTTGGCGGTCTTCGCCGCCGGACGCGAATTGATCATTGTCTTTGCCTCTCGTTTGTCGCCCTGGTGATTTTTTGTTTTTCACCTTGATCGCGACACTATCGAATACTCATAAAATTCGACTTAAACGCTAGGGCTAACAAGAGCTTACCGGTAAGAGGTTTCGAAAGAGGCTTAACGAACGGTCACCCGAGCAAGGATAATTAACCTAAAGGCTTAGGCACCTTTCGCGGGGCTCAAATCCGGCGTTTGCCAAGTCGTCAATGCCCTCAACGGCTTAGTGCCGTACGGGGCGTTTCTGCAGCCAGATGACGACGCGAAAGACGATGTAGAGCAGCGCCACCGCCGCGTGCGAGACGACGATCAGCGGGCGATGGCCGAAAAGCTCGGGAAATCCGGCATACATGACGGTCTCGGTGACCGCGCAGATGAACCAGATCACCGGCCCCCAGGAGGCCAGCATCCACAAGCCCGCCGCGGCAAAGGGGAAAAACACGGCGAGCATCACCGCCGCCACTTGCCAATGCACGGGCATCAGGTCGAAGCGCCAGAGCGGGCCTGGGTAGAAGCCGATCAGCTTGATCCAGTAGAGGATGCCGAACAGCAGGCAGTAGCCGGCGATGACGCGCTGGAACCAGGCGAAGATCACCTCGACCGTCGAGGGCTGCAGCACGATGCGTCTCGACGTCACCTCGCTCATAGCGGCAGTTCCCGTTCACCGAGCGGGGCGAAATAGGCCTCGACATCCGCCTCGCCGACCGCATCGAGGCTTGCCGGCCGCCATTGCGGCTTCGATCCCTTGTCGATGATGGCCGCGCGGATGCCTTCGTAGAAATCGTGGCCGGCAAGCATGCGGTTGAGGATACGAAACTCCATCTTCATGCAGTCGTCCATCGACAGCGTCTGCCCGGCGCTGATCTGCCGCCAGGCAACGCGAAGGCTGGTCGGCGAACGCATGCGGATCGTCGCCAGCGTCTTGGCCGCGAACTCGTCGGTGCTTGCCGCCCGATCCAGACTGTGGACGACATCCTGCAGTGACGGCTGGTTGAAATGGCGCGATATCGCTTCCAGCGTCGGCCTGTCGGTCTCCCGCTTTGCCTGGACGAAGAAACCACGCAGCACCGATTCCGGATCGCCGGTCAGCACCAGCTGATCGAGGAAGCTTGCCTGGTCTTCGGCCTTGATGGTGTGGGTGGCCAGCCCCGACCACAGCGCATCGCCATAGCGGATGCGGTTGCCGGTCAGCGCCAGATACATGCCGAAAGAGCCGCCAAGGTCGGGCAGCAGATGGCTGGCGCCGACATCCGGGAAAAAGCCGATGCCGACCTCAGGCATGGCGAACTGGGCATTTTCTGTCATCACCCGGTGCGAGCCGTGAAAGGAAATGCCGACGCCGCCGCCCATGACGATGCCGTCGATGAGTGCCACATAGGGTTTCTTGAAGCTGTTGATGCGGGCGTTCAGCCGGTACTCATCGGCAAAGAACTCCACCGGCGGCTTTCCAGCCCGACCGGCCTCGTAAATGTGCAGGATGTCGCCTCCCGCTGAGAACGCCCTGCCCTCGGCCTTGACGAGGACGACATCCACGCCGTCATCGCGCTCCCACGCACCCAAGGCTTGGCCCAGCGCCTTGACCATACCATGGGTGACGGCATTGAGCGCCTGCGGCCGCGTCAGCGTGACGACACCGGCTCTGCCTAGCCGCTCGAAGCGGATCTCGTCGCCGCCGCCAAAATCCATCGCCAGAGAATCCCTCCCCCGCGCCTGCGGGACTGAAGTGCTAAAGGCGGCGCATGGGTGCGTCAATGGCAGCAGCCTGTTCCCGCGGTCTTGGCGGCCGGCGGTGGCCGATGCTATGAAGATCACCGCTGTAGCAAGCGACACGCCGATATTGCGGCGCGGACGGCTTCGAGGGACAGTTGGCCATGCCCGGATTTCTTCGTGCCGCGCTCTTGACGATCGGGCTTATAATTGTTGGCCTTGCACCGCGCCCGGCAGTCGCCGTCACGCTGAACGAACTGTACCAGTCTCAGACCATCGTCACCGGCCAGGGCGAGGCGAACCGCCAGATCGGCTTCAGGGATTGCCTGGACCGAGTGCTGGTCAGGGTTTCGGGCGATCAGCGCCTGCCGAAAAAGCCGGAAATGCTGGCACTGCGCGACAAGGCCGGCAGTTTCGTCGACGCCTTCCGCTACCACGACCGGCTGGAGGGCATTCCGATCCATGACGAGCAAGGCACGCATGACCGGCCGCATGATCTGACCTGTCTCTACAAGCCCGCCACGGTCGACAAGCTGCTGGCACAGCTCGGCAGCAAGCCCTGGCTTGGCGAGCGACCGACGCTTGCCGTCTTTCTCAGCACCGAACAGGGCGCTCGGCATTTTTTGCTAAGCGCCGAGGAGGACCGTGGCGAGACGATGCGCGAGTCCTTCGCCAATGCCGCCGATCCGCTGTTGATGCATATCGCGTTTCCGAAGGCTGCGCAGATAGCCGACCTGGGCGATAAAGTGCTGCGCTCTGAAGACATGGCAAGGCTGGACCGGCTGGCCAAACAGGCCGGCGGCGCGCAAGCGCTCGTCGGCAGCATCGTATGGAGCGACAAGGAACTCGGCTGGATCGCCGATTGGCGACTGGCCAATAATGGTGAGACCTATCGCTGGCAGGTACGTGGCGTCAGCTTCGACGAGGCATTTCGCGTGGCAATCGGCGGCGCGGCACAGATTCTTTCGGGGAATGGGCCGCCCTGAAAGGTGGCGGCTTTGCCTCTGGCACAATCGTGTCGCATTGGTCAGCGGCAAGGGCTCGTGGTA